>JBGVHB010000032.1:0-1596 GCA_045121975.1 Roseburia sp. | reverse complement strand
TTCTCCAGTATAAATAACCCCCTCTTCTTCTGAAGCTTCTCCATGTCTTAAGATCGAATCGATGAATGCTCCGGGATTAGCACCAGCTAATACGAGACTTACTTCACGAATCACACCATGTTCTACATTTCCACCTTTTTGTTTAAGCTGATTAGCATAAATAGATAATGCAGTTACATCACCATGTTCAACTAACATTTTAGCATTTTTACCAGCTTCAGTATCGTTAAATGTGCAATATGCATAAACACCTGAATCTCTATTTTCTAGTAATGCATGTCCTAACACATTTAAAGGGTCATTGTGTTGATGATTCCAAACTAGTGGTACGGTTTGACCGTCGTTATGTTTGAAAGCATCTTTTAAGATAGTTCGACCATCTGAACATCTTAAATTATTTTTAGTTGCCCAACCACTAAAATCATATTTTTTACTCACGTTATCACCTCATTCTACTCTTTGGCTTTTTCATTTTGATTTTCTTCTGGGCTTGGTGGTTCTTTTTTATTATCCACCTCTTGGCCTGATTGATTTAAGTTTTTGTTACGTAATTCGTCTGCTGATGGATCATCTGCTGGTTTCATACCCACTATTTGTCTGATTTCGTTAGATGTCATAATTTCATTTCGTGTGAATTTATCAGCGATTTCTGCTAAATCAAGAACAGGCGTTAGTTTAAATGGATCTCTGAAATACATGATAGTTTGTTTTTGTGATCTTGCTGTTTTGGTTAAGAATTTTCGTTTAATTTCATCTGTGATTGCAGCTATGATCGGTTCGACAGTTCGATTATAATAGTTTAACATTGTCTTATCATCAGCACTACCATCCATAATACTTTGCGTTAATCCAAGTTGGCTATAAAGCATACTTGTTAAATACTCAACTTGTTTCATTAGATTGTTTTCAGCAGGTCTATTCAATTGGGTAATTCTTTCAGTTCCATCGGTATAAGCAATACCATACTTAGAGCCAGATAACTGCATTTCAATGTCTTTACGACGTTCTTCTGCTTGTTTTCTTCTTGCTTCGCTTTTAATTACATAAGGTAACTGAATAATTAAATCCAATTTACCAGAACTTGTTTGTTCATCCACAACATCTAATAAGTTTAATTTACGAATCAGACGCTGCATCGTTGAATTCGGTTCGTTGATAACAGCATATAGTGGGTTCTCGATAATTGCGACTGCAGATTTTGGTAGTACTACTTCTTCGTGTATACCTTTTCTATCGTTATACACTCGAACTCTAACATGTGCCGGATACCACTCTAATATTTTTCCTGTACGCATTGTGTTTATCTCATAAGAACCAGATTTTGCAGGATCAATTGTTGTATCTACCGGCACAATAGCTACACAGCCTTCATCCAGCATAGACATCACCACATCTTGTAAAAATGCTCTGCCCGTTTGATCGATATTAGCTTCAACATTTAAGCAGTTCTGTAAACCAGAGTCCACTTCCTCTTTGAATCTACCATTTTCATCCAAACGAACATGCTTGATTGCTATGGATGATACGTCTAAAGCTAGACGATTGTAAACTGATGTTACTATTGACCGTTCAACACCTCTCGAAAAATGAACTCTA
>JBGVHB010000031.1:0-2842 GCA_045121975.1 Roseburia sp. | reverse complement strand
CTGTAATCAGAAACAAATAAGTATTATGCATTGTGAATCGTATTTTTATATGATATGCTGTTTTGTAAATGAGTGGGATAAATCGTTGTTTGGCGATTTGGTAAATCCCGATAAATTAATTTTATAGGGAACAGAAAATTGATTAGAAACCAATCGAAGTTGGTGTAAACGATAAAGCAGCTTACAACATTTAATAAACTGCCCTATCGTTTACATCAATTTCGATTTTTCTATAGTGAACAAAGTCGCGTCACCGGAGCCGGTATGTATGGATTTTCAATCTTTGCACTATGCCGAAATGTAAAGCTTATACCATTACAGCCGAGGTTTCGTATCAAAATCTAAGGCACGACAAATAGACCTCATTTCTGAGGTTTTTCAAGAACTATGAATATCAAGCTTTAAATCCGTAGAGGTATCCTCTGCTGTGGTTTACCAAGGTGTCCGCCACAGCACTTGCAAACAGTGACCTTGATACCATAAAGTGTTTCAAGTATCTGCGGAGTTTCCATATCCCTCAGCCTGGAAAGATACTGTTTACAGCCAAGCAGATTCCTGCATAATGTCAGATGTCGGGTCTTGCTTCTGGTACACAGCAAACCATAATGTCTGATTCTGACAAAACGCCTGGGAGGCACATGCATCAGGAATCTGCGAATAAACTCAATGCCGGAGACGGTATGTTCTTTCCACCTGCCTTCTTCCCGGTAATCTTTCACATAGTAGGTAACGGTATTCTCATCCATACGGATAATACGATGGTTACTGATGGCAATCCGGTGGGTATACTTTCCAAGGTAGTTAATAACGGACTGTGCACCGTTAAAGGTTTTCTTGCAGTGCGGAATCCAGTCCTTGTCATAACAAAGGTTCAGAAGTTCCTTGAAAGCATAATGATTACGATACTTTTCGCTGCTTCCGTGGAACTGAAGTTTTTTATCTTCCCAGAGGGATTTGAGTTCGGCCATGTATTTACCACGGAACAGCTTTGACATTACCTTTACCGGAAGAAAGAATTCTTCACCCTTATCGAGCCATTGATTTTGGGCGGTCAGACCACCACCAAGAAGAATGACATGGATGTGAGGATGGAAATTCATTTCAGAACCCCAGGTGTGTAACACGCAAATATATCCAACTTTTGCACCAAGATGTTTTGTGTCGGAAGTCAGTTCTTCAATAGTTGATGAAACACAGTGGTACAGGGCATCATAGAGAAGCTGTTGGTTGCTGTAGATTAAAGGGTTCAGCTCCTGTGGAACGGTGAATACCACATGGAAGTAGGGTGCTTCCAGAACATCTTCACGACGCTTATCCATCCACTTTTCCTTAGGGAGAGCCTGACACATGGGGCAGCATCTGTTACGGCAGGAATTGTAATGGATTTGCAGATGACCACAGTCCTCACACATACTTACGTTGGCACCATAAGCACCTGTCTTGCAGTTAATGATGCAGTTAGCAACTTTTGCCTGCTGTGGAGAAGGTGTATACTTATCAAGGTATCCGGGATAAAAGCGTAGAAATATATCCTGTACAGTAGGATGCTCCATTATGAATCCTCCTGTACATCAAAGGGACTTTTAATGCCAAGCAAAGTTTTGTTACTGACATGAAGATAAATCTCAGTAGATTTCGGATCCAAGTGCCCTAATAAAGCCTGAATATATTTAATATCACATCCGGCTTCCAGAAGATGACTTGCAAAGCTGTGTCTGAACGCATGTGAAGTGACATGTTTAGGGATTCCTGCCCGTTCGGCACTTCTTTTTAATACCTGATTTACGGCAGAAATATCCAGATAATCTCCTGTCACCTGACTGGGGAACAGAATGTTTCTGGGCTTTCCGCACTTAAACCAGTATTCTGTAAGAATATCAAGGGTACGGTCAGCAAGAATGGTGTAACGGTCCATTCTGTTTTTGGTATTGTGGATGTGAATGGAGTGATTCCTGCGGGAAATGTCATCATAATGCAGATGGGTTGTTTCAGAGACTCGAAGTCCACCTGAATACATAACAGCAAAAATTGCCTTATATTTCAGATTTGTGGTGACATCAAGGATGGCATTCACTTCTTGTCTTGAAAGAACTGTAGGAAGAGAACGGTCACGCTTCATGCGTGGAAGGTCATCTTCGTTCCAGTTAATTTTGAGAACTCTTTTATACATGAAGCGAATAGCACCGTAGTAGTGGTTATAAGTTTCAGGCATAATTCCGGCAAGTCTTTTGGCTGTCAAATAATCATCAGCGTCTTCGATGGTGAGTTCTTGCCAAGGCTTATTGGATGCTTTGAGAAAAGGCGTAAGCGCTTGGCAATACCTGTGAGATGTGGATTCCTTCAGGTTTCTCTTTTGGGCAGCAATAGTTACTAATTCAAAAATGTCTTCGTACATAAAAATATTCTCCATGAAAAAAGTAATAACAACAGTAACTACCTACCATGGAGGTGCATTTGCAAAATAAAACTGCTTGTGAAAGCAGCCTAAAAATGATATTGTTTTCATAGGCAGTGTATCTTCTTTTGTATTTTGTTTTGTGTGGTAACTTAACAATAGATACTTTTTAAAGAGGAATCAACTGCCTTTTTTAGAAAGAATAGAAAAACTGCGCCACAGCCTTGGCAGGTCATCGCGCAGCGATTTTGTTCACTTTCAGTTTGTTGGAGTTTGTAATGCTTAAAAGTTACATGTTACATAGTATAGTGTCAAATAACAGCGGAAACATCAGATGCTCCCTCACGGAGCGTTAAGTGGACGAGTCCGAAAATCCAGCTCTTAGAACTACTCCGCGAAACACCCATTGGTGTGAGTGGTTAGTAGTTCTTAGGGATTAGTTGAGGA
>JBGVHB010000030.1:0-2235 GCA_045121975.1 Roseburia sp. | reverse complement strand
GATAATGTATATTTGATAAAAGATGGTACATTGTTTCTTTTGTATGGCAGAAAAGATTTTGAGAAAATGACAAGTAAAAGATTTGAATACTTACAAGGAATTAATGCACACTCAGAAATGGCTTTGTATGTAGATACTTTTCAAGAAGTTGATGAACAATATCAAAATGCAATTAGTAAGGGAGCTACTTCGCTTCTTGAACCAACAACAGAACCTTGGGGACAGAGAACGTGTTTTATAGCTGACCCAGAAGGTAATGTTATTGAAATTGGTTCTTGGGATAAACCATATGAAGAGAAAGATAAATAGAGGATAAAATTATATCTTTGAAAGTAGAGCGACAACTTTCAGTCTTACAGAGAGATTGAGAGCACGCATGAATTTGAATTTTCGTGACAGATAATAATTACAAAAGGAGTAGTGCATATGAAACATACCGGAACGCAAAGAATAGAAACAGAAAGATTGATTTTAAGAAAATGGACACAGAATGATGCAGAAAGTTTATTTGCTTATGCAAAGAATCCTAATGTAGGTCCAATTGCTGGATGGCCACCACACAAAAATATTGAGGAAAGCAAAAATATTATTGATACTGTTTTTTGTGGGGCTGAATGCTATGCAATATGTGAAAAAGAAAATAATGTTGCAATTGGAGCTGTTGAGTTAAAATTAAATGGGCATACAGATATGACTGAAAGAGATGATGAATGTGAGCTGGGTTATTGGTTGGGAGAACCATTCTGGGGTAGGGGGTACATGCCCGAGGCTGCGAAAGCTCTTTTAAAAAGAGGTTTTGAAGAACTTGGTATGAAAACAATCTGGTGTGGATACTATGATGGAAACTATAAGTCAAAAAGAGTTCAGGAGAAACTCGGATTTGTATATCACCATACATGCTATGATGTGCCAGTGCCTCTTCTAAATGAGGTCAGAATCGGGCACACTAATATTATGACTAAGGAACAATGGGAAAATAAATAAATTCCTATTTTTCTTTTGAAGAATATTGTTCTGGATTGGGGTGCAAAAACATGAAAAGAAAGATTACTATAATATTTTGTATTTATCTTCTTCTTTTATTTGTGGGCTGTGAGGCGAATGAAGAAGATAGAACAATGGAAAATACAACAGAATACATGGTATTGCTGGGTGAGGATTCAAGCATTGTTGAGAAAGTAAGTGATGTAGACGTACTGGTAATTGATGCGGCATATTTTTGCAAGGAAGAAATTGCGTCACTTAAAGACAAGAACATCGGAAAAGTATATACATATTTGAATATTGGATCTATTGAGAATTTCAGAAGTTTCTATGAAGATTATGAGAATTATATACTTGGAGATTATGAGAATTGGCCGGAAGAAAAATGGATTGATGTTTCACAACCTGAATGGCAGGAGTTTATTATAAATGAGAGTAAAGAACTGGCACAAAAAGGAATTGATGGCTTTTTTATCGATAATGTAGATGTATTCTATTTATATCCAAATGATGAAATATACAATGGATTAGTCGATATTCTGTCTGGAATAAAAGGCATGAATAAACCTGTTTATCTAAACGGTGGGGATTGCTTTGTCAGAAAGTATATCGAATCCGGAGATAAACGTGTGATTTTTGATGGTGTGAATCAGGAATGTGTTTACACGACATATGATTTCACAAATGATCGATTCCTGAAGAATTCCGAAGAAAATATGTATTACTTCACAGAATATTTGGACATGCTGGTCGAGAATGGGTATGTGGTTTATGTTCTGGAATATGCCACGGATCCAAAGATCAGGAGTATGTCTTATTTCTACTCTATGGAACATAATTATATTTGTTACGTGTCTGATAATATTGAACTACTAATGAATAACTAAATTGAAATTTTATCTATGTAAAGAACCCGACAACTTTCAGTTTGATGTAGATTATCATAAAAAAGAGTACCGCTCACTTGGGGAAGTGAACGGTATTTTTTTGAAGCCTTAACTTAATGATTTTGAAAATAACTAAATGACATTGAGTCAAACTGTCCTTTTTTTAATTCATAGGAATTGGCGTAAATTCCTATGAATTTGCGCTCTGATATACATTTAAATGGTAAGCGCATTATAATTCGACGGATTGCCTTCCTTCCCAATCTTCTTCATAATCATAAACAGGAAATGCGAGCACTTTACTGCAATTATGTTTGATAGATTTTGCTAGATTGCGAGCATTTCACTTCATTTATGATGTGGA
>JBGVHB010000029.1:0-1502 GCA_045121975.1 Roseburia sp. | reverse complement strand
ATCATGTATTGAGAGGTACATCACAGATTTAGCCAAGACAGAGCCAAAATTAAGAAAAAAAATAGTAAGAAGTTCATTAAAACGTGGAAATAAAATGCTCCAAGCAGCTGAAAAAACAGCACTCGGTGACGCTCTACAGGCAAAAGGCAAGCTGAATAAATGGGGTATTCCACATAGCGGATTTTTGAAAAAAGGTTTGAAAGGCAGAGTCAGTTTTAAGAACAATAGCATCAAACTGATTGTCGGCGTGAAAAATATGGATAAAGAAAGAATCAGTTTTCACAATGGCAGAAAACATTTAATTAAGGCCCCGACCTATGCCGGAATTTGGCTAAACTTTGGAACTCAATCACATAGCATAGCAAATAAATCTAGCATGAGGCAGATTTTGAAAAATCGGCAGAAAGTTTCGAGCGACAGCTATGTTAATGGAATACCGGGTAATGATTGGGTAATGTGCTCATTTAACCAGGTTAAAAATCAGTTGTTCAAAGCAATAGCAGAGGACCTAGAAACGAATTATAATGAGACTGTGAAAAGTAAATATTAACGTTAATTATTTTCTATAGGAGATAAAAAAATGGCTGTTACACCTATTTTTTCGTATACACCACAGAACGCTACTTTAATCGCCGGAATGCTTGTAGGTTATTCTACTGCAACAGCAGATCCGGACACAAATTCAGGAACTTGGTCGCCTTGGAACGGTATCACCGAGATTGGCGATATTGGTAACTCCGGCGCATTTGTAGAGCAGACCACACTTGCAGATACTACCAAGAGATACATGGCCGGAATGAAAGACACTGCTGAAATGGAAGTAACATATTATAAATATGCCGGAGATACAAATCAGGCGGCTTTAAAGACTGCTGCCGAGGCCGGATCAAATATCTGGGTAAAAGTACAGTGGAAGAATGGAGATACCGCCAAGTTCCAGGCCGCAATCAGTGGTTATGCCCTTGTAGGTGGTTCTAATGAAGATGGAGTAAAAGCTAAAATCTCTATGCGTATCAATGGAGATGTTACTTTTACTGATGCATCATAACCACACGGAGAGAAAAAAATGTATGCTGAGTTGATTAATAAATATCGTGCCACAAATAAATTAAAAATTGTGGAAGTGAACGCAAAAGATTTTTCTGAAATTGATACAAAAATTTTTCTGCGAGAATTAAATGCCGGAGAAAAAATGCACCTATATTTTATTTTCGAGAATGATTTAAAAGGTGCATCAGAAGATGAAAAATTACTTTTTGCATTAAATATGGCACTCTGCGACAGTGAGGGAAATAGGACAGAGAAAGACGAGAATTACAGCTTATTGTGTGATTTACCTAACGACTTATTACAAAAGCTGTTAGAAGAAAACACCAAGCTATTAACCATGTCTGAATCTGAAAAAAAAATTTCCGATGCCGATACGGCAGACTAATTGCACGAGTCGCCAGGGAGATAGGAGTTCCTATAACTGTATTGCTAGAATTTCCGGCCAAAGAAAT
>JBGVHB010000028.1:0-1676 GCA_045121975.1 Roseburia sp. | reverse complement strand
CAATGGCATTTAGTTAAACGAGCAGGGTCTCACAAGATAGTGGGACCCTGCTTTTTTGTAACAAAATATAAAAATCCATCTTGACAAATAGCGGAAAACGTGCGGCCTTTTTGCTAACTGTGGTTAGCAAAAAGGCCCTTGTAATTAGAAATATCCCCGTCTTAAGTTACAAGGAGGCACGTTTATGATAGATAGAATCGCAGTTATCAAGCAGAAATTAGATGAAGCAATTACCCAGATTTGTGAGTCTTCTTGGTTGTTTTCTGCGCGTCCAGAACAAGATTTTACAAGAAAGCGGAAGCTACCATTTCGCAAGGTCATTTCATTCATGCTAGCTATGGGGGGAGGTTCCTTAACAAACGAAATGTTGAATCATTTTGGATGTTCTGCAGATGTTGCTTCTGCTTCGGCTTTCATTCAACAGAGGGCAAAAATCGATGCCAATGCATTCGTCTCATTATTTGACCTATTCGTAAGCAAAACTGATTCCCAAAAGAGATATAAGGGCCTTCGTTTAATTGCTGCTGATGGGTCTGATATTCAAATCCCGACAAATCCAGGCCATTCAGATTCCTATTTTCCTGGAGTGAATGGGCAAGCTCCATATAATTTGCTTCATTTGGATGCGATGTATGACCTGATCCAGCATACCTATCTGGATGCAAATTTGTGCGGCAAAAGAGTAGAAAACGAAAGAGACACTCTATGCGCAATGCTTAATCGTTCTTCTATGGAAAATGTCCTGTTGATTGCTGACCGAGGATATGAAAATTATAACCTCATGGCTCATATCCAAGAAAAAGGATGGTTTTTTCTGATTCGTGTCAGAGATTCCAGTATTCGCACAAGCATTGCCGGTGGCTTAGATTTGCCGGCCACCGCAGAATTTGATCTATTTGTTGACCTGTCTCTTACAACAAGACAAACAAAGGAAATAAAGCTGCTTTGCCAAGACAGAAATCATTACCGTTGTCTCTCGTGTACCTCTGCATTTGATTTCCTACCGAAGAGCAGCCGCAAACACGATCCCCTTGTCTTTTATAAACTCCCCTTCCGCATTGTCCGTTTTCAAATTACAGAGGATACATACGAAACAGTTGTGACCAATCTGGATGCAACGTCTTTTCCTCCCTTTGAGTTAAAGCAACTTTATAATATGCGTTGGGGCATTGAAACTTCTTTCAGGGAGCTAAAATATACTGTTGGGTTACTCCATTTTCATGCAAAAAAAGTGGAGTACATTTACCAGGAAATCTTCGCTCGTCTCATTATGTACAACTTTACCGAACTGATTACCTCGCCCGTAGTCATTTCGAAAGCCGACTTAAAGTACACTTACAAAGTAAACTTTTCTGTCGCCGTACATATTTGCAGACAATTCTTTCTTGGCAATGTATCTCCACCTGATGTTGAAGCTCTCATTCGAAGGTATGTTTCTCCCATTCGGCCCGGCAGATCCAGACCTCGTAATATGACTACTAAATACGCAGTGAGCTTCATGTACAGAGTAGCATGATTGTTGCCTTTTGGATACCTTTTTCTCAGCGGATTTTTTGATCCGCTTACTTATCATGCCCAGATATGAATTAACGGTTCAAGCAAAGCACTTTCGTTCTTTGCTTGAACCGTTTTGTAGTAACTTCTTTTAGGATAATGTCATTATCTTAATGCCATTG
>JBGVHB010000027.1:0-80345 GCA_045121975.1 Roseburia sp. | reverse complement strand
CCTTGGCGAACTGTAAAACATTTCGATTATACTTTTTTGCGAAATGCTTTCCGTAAGGTTTTACTCGATTTACTCACAAAGAGACTCGGTTCTTCTTTTAAAAAGGTTAAAAACGAAATGTATTCCATACACTCTGAGGGTTTTTACGTCCGTGCCAAGCCCAATTCCTGTACTCCTAATATTACTATCAAATATATCAGCCGTTACCTCGGCAGACCTGTTATTGCTACTTCCCGTATCGATAAATACGATGGTGAAAAAGTAACCTTTCACTATACGCGACATGAAGATGACAAGACAATCGAAGAATGCATTCCTGCCTTGGAATTCATCCAGCGCCTCATTGTCCATATCCCCGAAAAGCATTTCAAAATGCTTCGTTATTATGGTATTTATGCAAAACATCATAAACAGGAATCCAAACTTCGCAGATGTGTTTCTTTCGAAAAACGTAAATTCCTGCAAAGCACCTTAGACTGGCGTAATTCCATTATTCTTTCCTTTGGATATGATCCTCTTTACTGTCCAAAATGTAAGACCTCTATGTTGGTTTTGGAGATCTTTCACAAAAAAACTGCACTATTTGAACAATATCGAAAGGTTATGGGATATGGATAAATCCATGCTCATAATAATTCTTTCTCTATAGTCAGATAGTGCAGCCATCCTAAACCAAAACAAAAAACTACATAAACAACGTCATGGCGAATCCTACATTCGCTCTTTTGTCATGTCATTTTTTATTTCTAGTCCATTATACACTATTTCTGACGATTTGAGAAATTTCCTATAAAGTTAAAAAGTCCCGCTTTCTTTTTCAAGAAAACGGGACTGTATTTTACTTACTATTTATTATTTGTAGTTTACGATTTTTCCGAACTCAGCTTTGAGGGAAGCACCACCAACTAAACCACCATCGATGTCTGGTTTAGCAAATAATTCAGCTGCGTTGCCTGCATTTACAGAACCGCCGTACTGGATACGAACTGCTTCTGCTGTTGCTTCGTCGTACATTTCTTTGATGCACTCACGAATTGCTCCACAGATTTCCTGTGCCTGGTCAGAAGTAGCTGTTTTACCTGTTCCGATTGCCCAGATTGGCTCATAAGCGATAACCATAGAAGCTACCTGCTCAGCTGTTACTCCAACTAAATCAGATTTAATCTGGAAACGAATCCAATCAAGTGTAACACCCATTTCTCTCTGCTCTAAAGATTCTCCACAGCAAAGGATTGGTGTAAGACCTGCTTCGAAAGCTTTTTTCACTTTTTTGTTTAATAAAGCGTCATCTTCTTTGAAGTAGTCACGTCTCTCAGAATGTCCGATAACAACGTATTTAACGCCTGCATCTACTAACATTTCTGCTGAGATTTCGCCTGTGAAAGCACCTTTTTCTTCAAAGTACATATTTTCAGCACCAACTGCAACGTTTGTACCTTTTACAGCTTCTACAACTGGTACGATGTCGATTGCTGGTACACAGTAAACAACTTCTACGTCGTCAGATACTACTAATGGTTTTAATTCTTCAACTAAAGCTACTGCCTGGCTTGGAGTCATGTTCATTTTCCAGTTGCCGGCTACAATTTTCTTTCTTGCCATGATAATAATTCCTTCCTGATTTTACAATTCTACTTATTTATCGTCTGCTGCCATAACACCTGGAAGTTCTTTTCCTTCTAAGAACTCTAAGGAAGCTCCACCACCTGTAGAGATGTGGCTCATCTTGTCACCGTATCCCATCTGGTTTACAGCTGCTGCAGAGTCACCACCACCGATGATTGTTGTAGCGTCTGTTTCAGCTAATGCTTTTGCTACTGCAAGTGTACCAGCTGCAAGTGTTGGGTTTTCGAATACACCCATAGGTCCGTTCCAAACAACTGTCTTAGCAGATTTTACTGCTTCTGCATATAATTCAGCTGTCTTAGGTCCGATATCACAGCCTTCGCGGTCTGCTGGCATATTTGTTGCATCACATACTTCTGTTTCAACAGGAGCATCGATTGGGCTTGGGAAATCTTTGATTGTAACAGCATCTACAGGTAATAATAATTTTTTACCCATTTTCTCTGCTTTTTCCATCATTTCTTTACAGTAGTCTAATTTCTCGTTATCTACTAAAGAAAGTCCGATTTCATATCCCTGTGCTTTTAAGAATGTGTAAGCCATACCACCACCGATGATTAATGTATCACATTTCTCAAGAAGGTTGTTGATAACGTTTAATTTATCAGCAACTTTAGCACCACCAAGGATTGCTACGAATGGACGAACTGGATTTTCTACTGCGTTACCAAGGAAGTCGATTTCTTTCTGCATTAAGTAACCAACTACGTTTTCTCCACCTTTAGCGCTGATGAATTTTGTTACGCCAGCTACAGAAGCATGTGCTCTGTGGGAAGAACCGAATGCGTCGCATACATATACGTCTGCAAGGTCAGCAAGCTCTTTAGAGAACTCTTCGCCGTTCTTTGTTTCTTCTGCGCCGCGGAAACGTGTATTCTGAAGTAATACAACATCTCCTTCTTTCATGTTAGCAACAGCTGCTGTTGCTGCTTCACCTGTTACATTGTAATCTGCTACGAATACAACTTCTTTTCCTAATTTTTCAGAAAGTCTCTTTGCAACTGGTGCTAAAGATTCGCCTTCGTTTGGTCCGTTTTTAACTTTTCCAAGGTGAGAGCAAAGGATTACTTTACCGCCATCGTTTAATAATTTCTGGATTGTTGGAAGAGCTGCAACGATACGTGTTTCGTCTGTGATAACGCCATCTTTTAAAGGTACGTTAAAGTCACATCTTACAAGTACTCTCTTGCCATTTACGTTAATGTCATCTACTGATTTTTTGTTTAATCCCATATCTTTTCTCCATTCTGCCTAACGGCACTCTTTTTGGAAAAGAAGGCAGTATCTGTCTTCTTTTTAAATAGATGCAAAAAGGAGTCCGGTCCCAATCGACCGGACCCCTTCCTGAGTCTTAATCTGCACCGCGATAGCCTATCGCTTAGAAAAGCAGTCTATCGTGCAGTCAAATTCATAATTGTTCGAGAACAATTTTTATCAAGTACTAATTGTGCTAATTCAGCAAAGTATTTGATTGTTCGAGAACAATCAAATGGCAACACTATAATTAAGCTAATTCAGCAAAGTATTTGATTGTTCTTACCATCTGAGATGTGTAAGAGTTCTCGTTGTCATACCAAGATACAACCTGTACCTGTGTATTTCCATCTTCCATTGGAGCTACCATTGTCTGTGTAGCATCGAATAATGAACCATATGTCATACCGATAACGTCGCTAGATACGATTTCATCTGTGTTATATCCGTAAGATTCTGTCTGAGCAGCTTTCATAGCGTCGTTAATCTGTTCTTTTGTAACGTTTCCTTTAACAACTGCAACTAAGATTGTTGTAGAACCTGTTGGAGTTGGTACACGCTGTGCAGAACCGATTAATTTTCCGTTTAATTCTGGAATAACTAAACCGATAGCTTTTGCAGCACCTGTGCTGTTTGGAACGATATTCTGTGCACCTGCACGAGAACGTCTCTTATCGCCTTTTCTCTGTGGTCCATCAAGAATCATCTGGTCACCTGTGTAAGCATGAACTGTTGTCATGATACCAGACTGGATTGGAGCTAAGTCGTTTAATGCTTTAGCCATTGGTGCTAAGCAGTTTGTTGTACAAGAAGCTGCAGAGATAACTGTATCTTCTTTTGTTAATGTTTCATGGTTTACATTGTAAACGATTGTTGGAAGGTCATTTCCTGCTGGAGCAGAGATAACAACTTTCTTAGCACCTGCTGTGATGTGAGCAGAAGCTTTTTCTTTTGATGTATAGAAACCTGTACACTCTAATACTACGTCTACGTTAAGTTCTCCCCAAGGAAGTTCTGCTGCGTTAGCTTTAGCGTAGATTGTGATTTTCTTTCCGTTTACTGTGATAGAATCTTCACCATATTCTACAGTGTCAGCATATTTGTATTTACCCTGAGCTGTATCGTATTTTAATAAGTGAGCAAGCATTTCAGGACTTGTTAAGTCATTGATTGCTACTACTTCATATCCTTCTGCATCGAACATCTGTCTGAATGCAAGACGACCAATACGACCGAAACCATTAATTGCTACTCTTACTGCCATTTTAAATTCCTCCTAGAATTGTATAAAAATTAATATACTTTTTCGGGATGCACACTGTTTTTTCTAGTAAATGCGTCCCAAGCTTTTTTTATTTTAACCAATTTCCATGTAAAGTTCAAGTCTTTTTCTTTGCTTTGTTAAATTTTTCACTAATTTTGTGATTTTAGTGCTTTTTTCATCTATTTTACACAAAAACCATTTTTTCCTTCTTTCTTCTTTTAGCAGATAAGTTATATTATTCATGCATTGAAGTAATAGCTTGCCTTTTCTTCTATAATTAATTATGATTATTTCAACAAAAAAATAGAAAGGAAGGATACCTTTCATGAATCAGATTTCACATTTATGGGATGTGCATATGCACAGCCAGTTTTCCGGTGACAGCAAAGCCCCACAGGAAACTATGATACAGGCAGCGCGTGGCAAAGGTCTTGCAGGCATCTGCTTTACAGACCATCTTGATATGGATTACCCGGATGAACCGGAAACATTTTTATTAGATTTGCCAAATTACAGTGCCTCGGTATCAGCCTTACAGGAAAAATATAAGGATATTTTCCCGGTAAGATTCGGTATTGAGCTTGGCTTGCAGCCGCATCTGGCTGCTTTACATGAAGATATTTTAAATCAGTATCCGTTTGATTTTGTGATTGGTTCATCTCACGTAGTACATGGCATTGACCCATATTATCCAAAGTTCTATGAGGGACGCGCCGAAAAAGAAGCCTACCGCGAATACTTTTCTTCTATATTAGAAAATATTCAGGCATTTGACGGCTTTGATGTCTACGGACATATCGACTACGTTGTCCGCTATGGTCCAACCAAAAATGAAAACTATATCTGGACGGAATATCAGGATATTATTGACGAAATCTTAAAGCTGCTCATTTCGAAAGGAAAAGGAATCGAAATTAACACTGGCGGCTTTAAATATGGACTCGGTCACCCAAACCCAACCGAAGAAATCCTAAAACGCTATCGCGAGCTTGGGGGTGAAATCATTACGATTGGTGCTGATGCCCATGCACCTGAGCATGTTGGATATGATTTTGAGAAAGTAACTAACATTTTAAAGGATGCAGGTTTTAAATATTTTACGGTGTTTGAAAAGAGAAAAGCCCAATTTCTTCCGCTGTAAAGTACAAAGAAAAGCATTTGGACACCACTCCAAATGCTTTTTTCCAATTCACAACTTTTCTACGTTTCTTCCGTCATTAAAGTTATAAAATCAACCGGCAAAATAACCTTCGTTATAGGGGATTTATTTTTTATAAGCACGAAATGCCCCTGTTGACTTATGTATAAAAAATGGCGTTTCTTCTGATATTTTGCTTTTCAGAAAGTCCATACATTCTTTTTCTTTGCCCGTTAATGTCTCTTTGATATTCCCTGGCAATGATTGGATATAGTCAAAAACAGCCTGTGGATTCGGAACAAGCAGATTATTTTCCATCTCCTCCATATGCACAACGGAAAAAATCTTTTCTAGCTGCTCTTTTCCATTCTCTAACTCAAAACCAGCAGATATCCAATCCGGGGTTTCTATTCTTTTGTCAAATTCCTTTATCAGCTCATAGATTTCCTGCATATGGGTATTTCCAACAGTGGATGCATAAAACATGCCATCTTCCTTTAAAAGAGATGCACAAGTCTCTAACAACAACGGGCGCTTCTCATCTGACACATGGTAAAGCATATGATTTGCTATAACCCGGTCAAAACTATCTTCCTCTATAAAGAAATTCTCTGCATCTTTTTGCAGAAAAAGAAACTGAATATTTTTCTCTTCAAACAAGCTTTTATATTTTCCCAGTTCATTCTTTGCCGCCTCTAACATATCCGCTGAGTTGTCTGTTAAAATAATTCGCAAATTGCATGGCAGTTGTTTATGCATTGTTGTCCAAAGCTTTCCATTGCCACACCCAATTTCAAGAATTTTCATCCCCTCTTTTAATTCCAAACCCTCAAAAACCCATTGAAACCATTCCATTTTTGATGTGCTGTATATGTGGATATTTATTCGTTTTTGTAAATTATCCCGCTCTAAATATTGCCGTATAATTTCTTCCTTTTGCTGTGTCATCCGAATAATCTTAAGCATTTGTTCCCATTGCTCATCCTCTGACACCTTCTGCATCTTTTCCACTGCTGATAGTACCTGTTCTAAATGCCGCATTTGCGCTCTCAGCATTTTTTCCTGCTCATAAAATGTCTCTTTCGTATCCTCCTTTTCAAGAATTTCCTTAATTTCTTCTAAAGAAAAGTTCAGATATTTTAACATAATAATTCGTTGCAATGTTTCCACAGATTCCTTATGAAAAAGTCGGTAGCCGCCCTCTGTGTATCCATCTGGTTCTAACAAACCGATTTTTTGATAATGACGGATAGTTTTGTAGGACACTCCCGTAAGTTTTGCCAGTTCGCCTGCTGTATAAAATCCTTTTTCCATATTTATAACAAGTCCTTTCTAAACATAGGTATATTCGTCAGAGATTTTCCTGTCATTAGGCCTAATTAAGAACTCCTCTTTCTATAAATTAGCCCCTGCCCTTAGGGCAATGTCAATACCGAATCATTAAGAAAAGACCCGATACAGAGTTTTCCTCTGTATCGGGTCTGTATGAACTATATCTTACTTAAAGTAAGCAACACCTGATTCGAATAATTTCAAATCCTGTTCTCCGTAAATGTTCATTGCAACACTTCTGTCACGTCTTTCAGAATGTGCCATCTTACCGAGCACACGTCCGTCTGGGCTTGTGATACCTTCGATTGCCATGTAAGAACCGTTTACGTTCCACTCTTCGTCCATGGTTGGAACACCAGCTTCGTTTACATACTGGGTTGCAACCTGACCGTTTTCGAATAACTTGTCGAGCCATTCCTTAGGAGCAACGAAACGTCCTTCTCCATGAGATGCTGGGTTGCAGTAAGTCTTTCCAAGTTCAGCCTGTGCTAACCAAGGAGATTTGTTTGTTACAACCTTTGTGTATACCATCTTGCTGATGTGGCGGCCAATGGTGTTGTATGTTAATGTTGGTGAATCCACTGACTGTGGACGGATTTCACCGTATGGTACTAATCCTAATTTGATTAATGCCTGGAATCCGTTACAGATACCAAGAGCAAGTCCATCTCTTTCATTTAAGAGCTTGTTGACTGCTTCTGTCATCTTTGCGTTACGGAATGCAGTAGCAAAGAATTTTGCAGAACCTTCTGGTTCATCACCTGCGGAGAATCCACCTGGGAACATGATAATCTGTGCCTGGTTGATTGCTTTTACAAACTCATCAACAGAATCACGGATGTCTTCTGCGTTCATGTTCTTGAATACTTTTACGATAGTATCTGCTCCGGCACGCTCAAATGCTCTTGCACTGTCGTATTCGCAGTTTGTTCCCGGGAAAACAGGAATAAATACGGTTGGTTTTGCTACTTTGTTCTTGCATACATAGATGCTGTCTGCTTTATAAATATCGGATTTAATCTCTTCTTTGTCTTCTGTTGCGCGGGTTGGGAATACTTTTTCTAAAGTAGTTGTCCAAGCGTTTAATGCTTCATCCATTGTAAGCTTCATATCGCCATAGATAAAGCTTGCTTCTTCATTTACGCATCCGACTAACTTCTCGTTTCCTGCAAGTCCTGCTGCTTCTAATACTTCTTTTACCATAGCAACTTTGTCTAAGGAAACTTCTGCAACAATATTACCAAATCCTGGTGCAAATAATTCTTCTGCAGTAACCTCTTCGCTTACTGTTACACCAAGCTTGTTACCAAATGCCATTTTGCTGACTGCTGCTGCAAGTCCTTTTCCATCTAATGCATAAGCGGAAATAATAGCACCCTTCTGAATTAATTCGTGTACTGCATTGTAGAGTTTCATAACCTGCTCGTAAACTGGAAGGTCATACTGGTCTTTTTCAATATTGAAAAGTACTAACTGGCTTCCAACAGATTTTAATTCTGGTGTAATTACATCTTTTTCTTTTGCAACATCTACTGCGAAAGATACTAATGTTGGTGGAACGTCGATGTCGTTGAATGTTCCTGACATAGAGTCTTTACCACCGATAGATGGAAGTCCGAATCCAATCTGTGCACTGTAAGCACCAAGTAATGCGGAGAATGGCTGGCTCCAACGTTTTGGGTCTTCGCTCATTCTGCGGAAGTACTCCTGGAATGTGAAACGAACCTTGCTGTAATCACCACCGGCAGTTACGATTCTTGATAAGGACTCTAATACTGCATAAACTGCTCCGTGGTATGGGCTCCAGCTTGATAAATATGGGTCAAATCCGTAAGACATCATTGTTACGGCATCTGATTTACCTTTTGCTACTGGAAGTTTTGCTACCATAGACTGAGTCTCTGTCAACTGATATTTTCCACCGTATGGCATATATACACTGCCTGCTCCGATAGAACCGTCGAACATTTCAACAAGTCCTTTCTGTGAGCATACGTTTAAGTCTGCAAGTTCTGCTGTCCATGCTACTTTCATATCGCCAGCTTTGACTGCTTCTGCAACCTTTGGTGTTGCAATTTTCTTGAAGTAGTTATCTTCTGGAGCAGGCATATCAACAGATACGTTTGTCTCCTGATGCGCACCGTTTGTATCAAGGAATGCTCTGGAAAGATTTACGATTTCTTTTCCTCTCCACTCTAATACAAGTCTTGGCTCTTCTGTAACTACTGCTACTTCGATTGCTTCTAAGTTTTCTTCTTTTGCAAAGCCTAAGAATTTATCTACATCTTCTGGAGCAACAACAACTGCCATACGCTCCTGAGATTCTGAAATTGCAAGTTCTGTTCCATCAAGACCAGCATATTTCTTTGGAACTTTATCTAACTGAACACGAAGTCCTGCTGCTAACTCACCAATTGCAACAGATACACCACCTGCTCCGAAGTCGTTACATTTTTTGATGATGTAAGCTACTTCTTCACGACGGAATAATCTCTGGATTTTACGTTCTGTTGGTGGGTTACCTTTCTGTACTTCTGCACCACATACTGCTGTTGACTCTGTGTTGTGTGCTTTCGAAGAACCTGTTGCACCACCAATACCGTCACGACCGGTACGTCCACCAAGTAAGATAATCTTATCGCCTGGGTCAGAGTTTAATCTCTGTACAGCACGTCTTGGAGCAGCACCCATAACAGCACCGATTTCCATACGTTTTGCAACGTAATTTGGATGATATACTTCTTTTACATAACCGGTAGCAAGACCAATCTGGTTACCGTATGAGCTGTAACCATGAGCAGCTTCACGAACTAATTTCTTCTGTGGAAGTTTTCCGTCCATGGTATCTTTTACAGAAACTGTTGGGTCAGCAGCACCTGTTACACGCATTGCCTGATATACATAAGTACGTCCTGACAATGGGTCACGAATTGCACCACCAAGACAGGTAGCAGCGCCACCAAATGGCTCGATTTCTGTTGGGTGGTTGTGTGTTTCATTTTTGAAGTTTACTAACCACTCTTCGATTTCGCCATCTACTTCTACAGGAACAACAATAGAACAAGCATTAATCTCATCGGATTCTTCCTGGTCATCTAATTTTCCTTCTTTTTTCAGACGTTTCATTGCTAAAAGTGCAATATCCATTAAACATACGAATTTGTCGGAACGTCCTTCGTAAAGGTTTTTGAATGTATCTAAATAATCATTGTAAGTTGCTTCGATTGGTGCTTTGTAGAAGCCTTCGTCAAACTGAACGTCTTTTAACTCTGTAGAGAATGTTGTATGACGGCAGTGGTCTGACCAGTACGTATCAAGCACACGAATCTCTGTCATGGAAGGATTGCGTTTCTCTTCGCCCTTAAAGTAATTCTGAATGTGTAAAAAGTCTTTGAATGTCATAGCAAGATTTAAAGAATCATATAACTCTTTTAATTCTGCTTCTGGCATATCTTTAAAGCCTTCAAAAACGATTACGTCTTCTGGCTCATCAAAGCTCTGTACTAATGTTTCAGGCTTCTCTAAACCTGTTTCGCGGGAATCTACAGGATTGATGCAGTGTTTTTTGATTGCTTCTAACTGCTCGTCTGTAATATCTCCTTCGATAACATATGTTACCGCTGTACGGATAACCGGTTCTTCCTCTTCATTTAATAATTTCACACACTGCTCTGCGGAATCTGCTCTCTGGTCGAACTGTCCTGGTAAAAATTCTACAGAAAATGTTTTTGCTCCCTTTAAGTCAAAGGTTTCTTCGTAAATATCATCTACTGGTGGCTCAGAAAAAACTGTTACCAGTGCTTTTTTATATGTATCCTCTGAAATGTTCTCAATATCGTAACGAATCAGCTCACGAACACCTGTTACAGTACTGATTCCAAGATATCCTTTGATTTCAGCCTGAAGTTCTTTTGCTTTTACTGCAAATGCTGGTTTCTTTTCTACATAAACTCTGCGAACATTGCTACTCATGTTTACCTCTTTCTGCGTGTTTTCCTCAATCATTGCACGTGGCAACACGCCGCCACAAAAATCTTTCACTTTAGTTCCTGATGCATTATTTTATAATACACTAACATTGATGATAGAAGTATAGCACACTGCACTAGATAAGCATAATTAATATATTTAATGTGATTTATTAGCTATATTAATCTTTCTTTTTATTAAAATTCCGCAAAAAACTGCGGGCTGTTTTTTCCAGTCCGCAGTCTTAAGTAACACATTAAAATTGTTGTCAAATCAATTATTCTACAATTTAAATCTTGATGTAATGTCTCTTAACTTCTCAGCAGAATCTCTACAGTTCATTGTACGTTCGAATGTCTCAGAGGTAAGTCCAACAACGTCTGTTGTCTTCTCTGCAATATCAGATACGCCAATAGCTGATTCATTGATATTGTTACTGATTCCTTCCATAGCATCGGTAATCTGTGCAATACCAAGCTCTAATTCGCTGACTTCATCATTTGCAAGGCTCATAAACTCTTCGATAGAACGAGCAGCCTCGCTGTATTCATCACTAGATGTCATAAAGTCTGAGTAGTCACTCATTACTTTGTTCTCAAGGAAGTCTAATGCCTCAATCAGACACTTGGTTAATGTTCCAACAGATGCATTTACTTCATTTACAATTGTAACGATGTTTGCACTTGTATCAGTAGAATCAGATGCAAGTTTTGCAATTTCACTTGCAACAACTGCGAAGCCTCGTCCCTGCTCTCCTGCACGTGCTGCCTCGATGGAAGCATTTAAAGATAACAGTGTTGTCTGCTCTGCAATCTCCTGAATGGTAGATGCAAGTCCATTGATTTTTTCCACTTCTTTTGCTTTTTCGATTGCAACATTGGATGTTTCGCGGATGCTTCCATATACCTTGATGGTTTCTTCGCTGGCATCCTTTGTTTTTCTTCGAATCTCATAAGTCTTATTCATGGCTGCTGTTGTAAGCTGGCTTCCGTCTTTAATCTTCTCTGCTACATTTACAACGTTGCCATTCATATTCTTAATATTCTTATTAACAGAATCGGTAGAACCGGATGTCTCTTCCATGCTGGCTGCTAACTCTTCGTTGGTTGCTGAGTTATCAGTTGAAGCTGCATTTACTTTTTCAGAAATATCATACAAGGTATTGGCATCTCCAACCAGCTTCTCGGAAATCTGATTTAATTCTGCAACAATCTTTGCTAACCGCTCCTTCATCTGTACAACGGCTGCTCCCATCACACCGATTTCATCATGTGTCTTAGGAACTTTATAATCATTCTGAAGATTCAGTTCTGAAATATCATTGATAACCTGTGTCAGTCCGGTAATTGGACGGGTAATTGCTGCTGTAATGACGTAGCCTGCAACAAGTGTCACTGCCAACAAGCAAAGACCAACAACCATACACCAGGTATTAATCGTTGTTACTGGTTTTAATACATCGGCTTCATCTGCCTGTACGAAGATAACCCAGTCATTAACTGTACACATAAATGCAACATAAACTCTCTCACCATCTACGGTACAGGTTCTTACATCTGCTGTTGTGATGTAGCCTGCCTGTAAATTAGAAAGAACCTCATCAATAACAGCATTCCCCTGAATCGGTGTTCCAATCATCTCTTTATTCTCGTGATAAAGATATGTACCATCTGTATCTACCAGATAACCTTTACTGGAATCCATTGTATCGATACCTACATTGTAAAGAATGTATTCCAGACGAACACTCATATCATTTCGCTCACTGTCACCATAAAAGCTTTCGTATAATGTGTCAGATGCGGAAATACAGGTGTCATATAAGTAGCTTTCACACAAATCTACGATATTTTTCTTATTAACAACATAAGAAACAATTAAAATAGCCACAATCAGCAAAATAGATGTGGAAGCCATTAATAATGCAATTTTAGAACGTATAGATTTCTGCTTCATATTCCCCTCCTATTGTGCTGCTTTTTCAGTTGCCCAGTATTCTTTTACATCTTTTACTACAATATCCCATTCTATCTCTTCCTTAGAATAATTCAAAAGAAGTGTTCCAAAGTCATCTTTAAACTTCTGGCTTGGGAATGCGGTAAAGTTCCAGCTAACAGAAGTCAGCTCCGTATTTGCCATGTATGCAAGTACTTCCTTCGCCAGTGGGTCTGTCGGGCTTTCTGCTTCTGAAAACGTATTGAATGGTGAAATAAATCCAAGTTCATTTGTAACATACTGCTTACCAATCTCAGAACTGTATACCCACTCAATAAAGTCAATGGATGCCTGCTGGTCAATTTCTGATGCAAAGGAATTTACACAGATATAATTTTCTGTACCGGTACATAAGCCCTGTGTCTCTTCGCCTGCGGCACCTGTATAGATTGGCAGAAACTTAACATTTTCTTCTGCTACCACGTTTCCTTCAATGGAAGAAATCTGTCCCCATGCCCAGTTACCATTCTGAACCATTGCTGCTTTTCCAAGTGCAAATTCTTCCATGGAATCGTTTACTGTCTTAGATGCAAGGTCCTTTCTGTCTGTGCAGGAATTGTTAATATACAAATCGAAAATATTTTTGAAATTGCTTTCATAAGAGAAATCGATGGTATCACTATCAGAGATTCCTTTATCTGCAAATTCATAATAAATTGGAAGATTTGCAAGATGCGTCTGCCAACGCCAGTCCTCACCGGAACTAAAGGATGTGGATGCAAATACACCTTCGATTCCAAGCTTGTCCTTATTGGCTGTCATATCCTCTACAACCGCCTGCAGCTTCTGGAAATTATTCACTTCTTCCATGCTACTGTATGGAGTGCTCTTAGAGGATAATGAAAAATACTTCTGCATAATTGCATCATTGTAAATAATTCCGTATCCTTCTACAACGTATGGAATACCATAAACACCGTTCTCATCTTTTACCGCCATATCCTGGTCTAACAGCCATGAATATAATTCTGTATCACTAAGGTCTGCACAGTAATTCTTCCATGTGCTGTATCCAACAGGTCCATTAATCTGGAATAATGTCGGCATATCACGTTTTGCAATTTCTGCTTTTAATGTCTGCTCATAGTTACCGCTGGCAGATGTTAAGATTTTTACCTCAACACCAGTTTCTTTGGTATACTCTTCAGCAATCTTCTCCCATGTGTCTGCTGCTTCTGGTTTAAAGTTCAGATAATAAACAGAACCTACATCCTTCTCTTCACCACAGCCGGATAAAAATAATGCAGCCAGAGCTACTGCTGCAATCCCCTTATGAATACGTCTCATCCACAGTCCTCCCATTCTTTTTAGTCGAAATTATTCTAAAAAAATTATATATCATTAGTACTATTTTTTCAACCAATTTACACTATTCGCATATTATTAGTTATATTTTTGCTAAATTGTCGCACTAAATTTTAGTACTTTTGTACAAATTTCTTCTGTTTACATACGCAAAATAAGTTTTATTTGACACTCTTATAAGCAGGTCTTATAATTTAAACAAGTTATTTTATAAACGATAAGAAATCAAGAGCATACTTTGCGTGTTTCGCAGATTTGCGGACAGCATCAAATCAAAGCTTTGTGGTTATCCACAGAAATGAGGGACTATGGATATTAATTATGAGTTATATAAGGTTTTTTATTATGTCGCAACTTCTTTGAGCTTTTCGGAGGCAAGCAAGCAGCTGTTTATCTCGCAGTCTGCTGTCAGCCAGTCAATTAAGACCTTAGAAAGAAAATTAGAGCAGCCGCTTTTCATCCGAAGCACCAAAAAAGTCCAGCTGACACCAGCTGGAAAGGTTTTATTAAAGCATATTGAGCCTGCCATGAACCTGATTCAGCGTGGAGAAAATCAGCTTCTTGATTCCGGCAGCCTTGGTTTAGGACAGCTTCATATCGGCGCAAGCGATACCATCTGCCGTTATTTTTTAGTACCATATTTAAAGCAGTTCCATAAAAAGTTTCCGAATGTGCCGATTAAGGTAACAAATGCGACCTCTTTAAGCTGTGTAGAGCTGTTAGAGCAGGGAAAGGTTGATTTGATTGTCACAAACTTTCCAAACTCCAACTTAAATCATTCCTACATTCAGAAAACAGTCTGCGATTTTCATGATGTGTTTATTGCAAATCCTGCATACTTTAATCTCAAGCAGCAGGAATTGTCTTTATCCGAATTAAAGCAGTATCCGATTCTGATGCTTGACCGGAAAAGTACCACGAGTGAATTTTTGCACAATCTGTTTTTACAGCATCAGCTGGAATTAATTCCTGAAATCGAATTAAGCAGTAATGACCTGCTTATCGACCTTGCACGCATCGGTCTTGGCATTGCCTTTATCCCGGACTACTGTTTAAATCAGGAATCTAAAGAGCTTTATATCGTAAAAACAAAAGAAAAAATGCCATCCCGCCAGATGGTCGCAGCTATTAATCCTACGCTTCCACTTGCGCAGTCAACGGAAGAATTTTTACAATTGCTGCCGGAAATTTAACGCAAAAGAAAAGCAGAAATTTTCACAGCTTAATCAGCAATGAAAATTTCTGCTTTTTTGTCTTAAATATTAAAGTTTTTTGATTCGCTCAAGAGCTGCAACTGTGTTTTCGTAGCTTCCGAAAGCAGTCAGTCTGAAGTATCCTTCACCGCTTGGTCCAAAGCCTGAACCTGGAGTACCAACCACGTTAGCGTTCTCTAATAAGTAATCGAAGAACTCCCAGGATGTCATCTTATCTGGTGTTTTTAACCAGATGTATGGTGCGTTTACACCGCCGAATACTGTGTATCCTGCATCCTTTAATCCCTCTTTGATTACTTTTGCATTGTTCATGTAATAAGCAACCTGCTCTTTTAACTGTGCTTTTCCAGCTTCGGAATAAACAGCTTCACCTGCACGCTGCTGAATGTATGGTGCACCATTGAACTTTGTTCCATGTCTTCTTGCCCACATTCCATGTAAAGAAACATCTCCTGATTTTAACTCCTTCGGAACAACAGTGTATCCAAGACGAACACCTGTAAATCCGGCATTCTTTGAAAAGCTCTTTAACTCGATGGCACAAGTTTTTGCACCTTCACACTCGTAAATAGAATGTGCTACATTTTCCTCTGAAATATATGCTTCATAAGCTGCATCATAAATAATGACTGCACCGTTCTTATTTGCATAATCTACCCAGGTCTGTAACTGCTCTTTTGTAATTGTTGTACCAGTTGGGTTATTTGGTAAGCAAAGGTAAATAATGTCCGGTGTCTCCTTTGGAAATTCTGGTACGAAACCATTATCCATTGTACATGGCATGTAAATAACATTGCTCCACATCTCTGTCTTAGGGTCATATACGCCTGTTCTTCCTGACATTACGTTAGAATCAACATAAACAGGATAAACCGGGTCACATACTGCGATTCTGTTATCTACAGAGAAAATCTCCTGAATGTTTGCAGAATCACTCTTTGCTCCGTCAGATACGAAAATCTCGTCTGCGGAAATATCACAGCCTCTTGCTGCATAATCATTTTTTGCAATAGCGCTTCTTAAAAATTCATAACCAAGGTCTGGTGCATAACCATGAAAAGTAGATGCATCGCCCATCTCATCTACTGCTTTGTGCATCGCCTCAACGATTGCTGGTGCGATTGGCTGGGTAACGTCACCAATACCAAGACGAATAATTTTTTTATCTGGATTTGCTTCACTGAAGGCATTTACTTTCTTTCCGATAGTGCTGAAAAGGTAGCTGCCTGGTAATTTCTGGTAATTATCATTAACTTTAAACATCTGCGTACTCCTCTCTATTTCTGGCTATAGTATAGCAGACCTCTTTTTCAGGTGCAATACTTTTTGTTTACTTGGAATCAATTTTCACTCTGTCTTTCGGAAGTTATGTATGTAATAAACTCAAAATCATCTGGGCTGTCTCTGCCAGACCTGTTCCATTATCCATGCTTCTCTTCTGCATATAACGATGTGCTTCTTCTTCTGTGAGATTATTTCTCTCCATCAAAACTGCTTTTGCTTCGTTAATCAGTGCAACTTCTTCTGCTGAACGCTCCTTTGGCTTTTGTTTCTGCTTCTTTTTCCGCCTTGCGATGGTACATTCCATCATTTCTATCGTTTGAAGAAGTTCATTTACCTTAAGCGGCATAGAAAGACAGACAATATTCTTCAAATCACGCTCATTACAGTTCGAAGGAGATGCCACAAGCAGCATTTCAAACTGTGGCGGCAGGTACTCATACAGTTCTGAATACATCATGTCAACAAACCGGTGTCCGCATATTACAATGCCTCCTCCAAGTTCATTTGCATTCTGCAAAACCTGCGCACCAGTGGTACAGACCGACTCGACACGAAAACCACTCTGCATCAAAATCTTTTTGATGCTTTTTGCATTTTCCAACTTTGGAAATGCTACAATTATGTTCGTCAATCTTTTTCCCCTATGCTTTCTGGACTAAATTTTGTATAAATACTTTTCGATTTCCCAGTTGGTTACCTGCGCATGGTATTCTGCCCATTCCGCCCTTTTCGCTTCTAAGTATTTTTCTGTAATATGTCCGCCTAAAACTTCCTTAATATAATCATCTTTTTCAAATTCATCAAGCGCTTCTGCCAAATCAGCAGGCAGTGCTTCAATGCCAAGCTCTTTCTTCTGCGCCAAACGCATTTCAAATACATTTTCTGTTACTGCTGCCGGAGGCTCAATCTGATTACGGATTCCATCTAAGCCCGCCTCTAAGCATACAGCCAGTGTCAGATATGGATTGGCAGATGGGTCAGGGCATCTTAATTCCACTCGTGTGGACTCGCCTGTAGATGCCGGAATACGAATCAATGGGCTTCTGTTTGTTGCTGACCATGCAATATAAATCGGTGCTTCATAGCCCGGTACAAAACGTTTGTAGGAATTGACCAATGGATTAGTAATGATTGACATGCCTTTCATGTGTTTCATAATACCGCCGATAAACCAGTACGCTTCCTTACTTAAGCCAAGCTCGTCTTTTTCATCTGCAAAAATATTTTTGCCATCCTTCGCCAAAGACATATTAATATGCATACCAGAACCATTGACACCATACTTTGGCTTTGGCATAAAGCTCGCAAACATTCCATGACGTTTTGCAATCGTCTTTACTGCAAGCTTAAAGGTCATAATATTATCTGCTGCATTTAATGCTTCATCATAATGAAAATCGATTTCATGCTGTGCCGGAGCAACTTCGTGATGAGACGCTTCGATTTCATAGCCCATATCCTCTAACGTAAGCACCATGTCACGTCTTGCATTCTCTCCTAAATCAACCGGTCCTAAATCAAAATAACCAGCACGCTCTGTCGTCTCTGTGGTTGGCTGTCCGTCCTCATCCTGATTAAAAAGGAAAAATTCACATTCCGGTCCGACATTGAACTGATATCCCATGCTTTCTGCATCAGCAACTGCTTTTTTTAACACATATCTTGGGTCACCTTCAAATGGCTTCTTTTCTGTGGTATAAATATCGCAGATAATTCTTGCCACCTTACCCTGCTGTGGCCGCCAAGGGAAAATACAGAAGGTATCTAAATCCGGGTAAAGATACATATCCGATTCCTCAATTCTTACAAATCCCTCGATAGAAGAACCGTCAAACATGCATTCATTATTTAATGCTTTCTCTAACTGACTGGAGGTAATTGCCACATTTTTTAATGTTCCAAACATATCCGTAAACTGTAAACGGATAAATTCAACATCCTCTTCATCAACCATGCGGATAATATCCTGTTTCGTGTACTTGCTCATAATGTCTCTCCTTTTCTACTGCTTCACAAATTCCATCACTTTATCATAAGCCATTGAACCGCCAAATAAATCCAATGCACTTCCAATCGTAACATTTAACTGATTTCGTCCAAGTTCTTTTAACTTTCTTAAATCCTCAAAGCTTCCTACACCGCCTGCGTAAGTCACCGGAATTTTGCCCCAGCTTCCTAAAAGCTCTGCAAGTTCTTCTTCAATTCCATTTGCTTTTCCTTCCACATCTACTGCATGAATTAAAAATTCATCGCAGCCGACACTTAGCTTATTTAATAAGGAAACACTTACAACTTCCTTTGTAAACTTCTGCCAGCGGTCTGTCACAATATAATAAGCTCCATCTTTTTTCCTGCAGCTTAAATCTAACACCAGATGCTCTTTTCCAACTGCCTGTACCATTTTGCCAAGATTCTCATAATTGACCTTTCCATCCTTAAAAACGTAGGAGGTTACAATTACATGGCTTGCGCCTGCATCAATAAATTCTTTGGCATTTTCCGCAGTAATTCCGCCGCCAACCTGCAGACCGCCCGGATAAGCAGCCAGTGCCTTTAACGCCTGTGCCTTGGTTGATTCATAGTACTCGCTGTCTTTTGCATTCAGCAGAATAATATGACCACCGCGGATATTTTCCCTTTTATATAAGGAAGCATAAAATGCTGCATCCTGCTCAGAAACAAAGTTTTCTTCCGCCACATTTCCGGCATCCTTTAAACTTCCTCCGACAATCTGTTTGACTTTTCCATTGTGTATGTCGATACAAGGACGAAATTCCATAAATACTCTCCTACTTTCCTTAAACTTTCACGTCTATAATAATCAAAAAAGTTAGCAAATTCAACAAAAAAATATTATTCGCATCTTCTTAACTTGTTTTCGACAATTCCTAGAAAAATAAATAATAATGGCATCGTAAAAACTTGAGGGTTATTTACCATTGCCTGCATCATATACGCAATGATTCCAACACACCCTACAATACCTGATGGATTTTCTTCCTTTTTTAAGATACAGTGAATAACAAGAGACAACTGCATTCCAAAATATGCAATCATTCCTAAGATACCCGTCACTGTAAGAAACTGTAAAAACTCATTATGCGCATCTGCAAATGGATTTCCATACAATGCGCGCATCTCTGCTCCATATCTTTCTTCCATAGATTGTAAAAAACAATTCGGACCATATCCAAACAGTTTCTGCCAAATTGGAAATTCCTTAAAATTAAGTACACTCCGTTTCCATATATATCCCCGATTGCTTCCAAAAGAATCTTCCATTGGAAAAATGCCTGCCACTAATATAACTACCGTTATAAGTAAAACAATCATTAATATTTTCCTACCATATTTTTCCACAATCGAGATATATTTGCTTTTCAACACTATAAAAAAAAGCAGTAACAGTATGCCTTCTGCTAACAGCACTTTTTCCTCTAAAAGCGTATATAATATTTTGTCTTCCCGCAAGCCCTGCATTCGTATCTGCTGCCACCCTAATATGTAATCTGCTTTTTCTACAACTGCTACGATTACAGAAGATAAAAAGAAAGCAAGACATAGTTTCCACCATTTTTTTAATTGTTTCCGTTCATTCATTGCAAAATAGAGAAGTACAAAATATGCTCCTGCCAATGCCAAAATCCAGCTTTCACTTCTTGTTGCAAAACACGCACAAATACCAATCATTACTGCCCAAAAAAAACATCCTTTTGAAAGGTTTTCCCTGCTATTGTAATAAAATGCCATCATAATGGATATTGTAACTCCGAAATATGCTGCATTTACATTGATATTCCCCATAGTTCCAATAAAATATTTATGTTCATACGACACAAGATTATCGTACATATGAAGCATATCTATTCCAAAAAAATTAAGAATTACTAATATCCACATACTAATATTTGTCAGTAAAAACCCCCACAACACTATCTGACTCGTTCGATAGAATCTGGATATTATAAAATATACAATAATACATAAAAGTAAAAAAAGTCCCCCAAGCTTTCTCCCCTCATTTCCCAAGAACGCTTCCGATTGTTCCGGACTGATGATACATGAGATTATCAATACACACAAAAAAAGTAACGCGAAACAGTCTGTCCTGCTCACTCTGATTTTTTTATCCGTCTTTCTTTTTTCAAAAACTGCAGGTATCCCTATTACAATTCCAAAAAAAATAAAGATTCCCGCTGCTATCTGAAAAAAATTTTTCTTTGCCAACGAAATATTCAAATAATTATTTTGGTAATATAGCGGAAAACATACAATCATAAAAAATAAAAATAATTGTGTAATCCCCTGCATAATATCATATAACGGATTTGAATTTTTATCTGACATACTTCCCCTCTCTTTTTCATTCCAACTTTCCTAAAATGGAAAAGAGAGTGTTCTTAGAACACCCTCCCTCCAGTGATATGATTCTTTTCTATTTTTTTACGGTAACTTTGAAGGTAGCTTTTGCACCACTCTTCATTGTTACTGTAATAGTTGCTGTTCCTGCTTTCTTTCCTGTTACAACACCTTTTTTATTTACAGTTGCAACCTTTGTATTGCTGCTCTTGTAAGATTTTACTGTATCGTTTGATGGGAAAGAAGATTTAATCTTAATTGTAGTTGTTTTGCCCACTTTAATAGTTGCAGATTTTGATTTTAATGTAACAGATGGATTCTTTACTGTTACCTTACATGTAACTTTCTTTCCATTTGAAGTTTTTGCTGTAATGGTTGCTGTTCCAGCCTTTTTCGCTGTTACAACACCATTTTTATTTACAGTTGCTACTTTTGTATTAGATGATGTCCATGTAATTTTTTCTGTTGCAGTAATTGGATTCTTTGTCACTGTTAAAGTTGCTTTGCTGCCCTTCAAAATTGTCAGTTTCTTATCACTGATAGAAAGACTCTTTGTTGTGACTTTACCTTTCTGAACAGTTACTTTACAACTTGCTGTCGCACCACTCTTCATTGTTACTGTAATAGTTGCTGTTCCAGTTTTCTTTGCTGTAATCTTTCCTTTAGAGTTTACAGTTACAATCTTTGTATTAGATGATTTCCAGCTCTTTACCTTATCTGTAGATAATGTGCTTGTTGCCTTTAACGCTGTTGTGCTCTTTCCTACCTGTAAAGTGATTTTTGATGCATTTAACTTCACATCAACAACTGTCACCTTACAAGTTGCTGTCTTTCCATTTGCTGTTTTAACAGTAATAGTTGCTGTTCCGGCTTTCTTTGCTGTAATCTTTCCTGATGCATTTACAGTCGCAACTTTTGTATTAGAAGATTTCCATGTTAATTTTTTATTACTTGCTGTAGAAGGTGTAATGGTTGCTTTTAGTGTAGATGTTTTACCCACTGCAAGTGTCAGGGATGTTTTTGATACTTTTACTTTTGTTACATCCGTTGTAACAGTTACCTTACAGGTTGCTGTCTTTCCATTTGCTGTTGTTGCTGTAATGGTTGCTGTTCCGTTTGCTACTGCCTTTACAACACCATCTTTTACTGTTGCTACTTTTGTATTAGATGATGTCCATGTTACTGTTGCATCACTTGCTGTTGCTGGTGTTACTGTTGCTGTTAATGTTGCTGATTTACCAGCTTTCAATGCAAGTTCTGTTTTGGATAAGCTGATTGCTTCTGCATCTGTTGTTACTGTTACCTTACAGGTTGCTGCCTTTCCATTTACGGTTGTTGCTGTAATGGTTGCTGTTCCGTTTGCTACCGCTTTTACAACACCATCTTCTACTGTTGCTACCTTTGTATCGGATGTTGTCCATGTTACTGTTGCATTGCTTGTTGTTGCTGGTGTTACTGTTGCTGTTAATGTTGCTGAGTTTCCAACTTTTAATGCAAGTTCTGTTTCTGATAAACTGATTGCTTCTGCATCTGTTGTTACTGTTACCACGCAGGATGCAGACTTACCATTTGCTGTTGTTGCTGTAATGGTTGCTGTTCCGTTTGCTACTGCTTTTACAACACCATCTTTTACTGTTGCTACTTCTTCATTATCAGATGCCCATGTTACCGTTGCATCTTCTGCATCTTCTGGAGTAACCACTGCTGTCAGTGTAGCTTCCTCTCCTACTAACATATTCAATTCTGTTTCAGATAAGGCTACCTGCTCCACTTCTTTTCCATCATCTGGTGTCTGTGTTCCATCACTTGGTGTCTGAGCTCCGTCAATTGGTGTCTGACCTCCATCACCTGGTGTCTGAGTTTCATCACTCATCACCATATCCATTCCCTGTGCAGCTCTTACATCCATTCCCACTGTCGAAAAGCATAAACACAGTGCAAGAAGCCATGCAAAAGCACGTTTCATGCCAGCTCTTGTTAATTTAAGTTTCAATTCTGTCACAACTTTTTCCTCCTTTGTCTTGACATTATTTTCGTAGGAATAATTTACCACTTTTCATTTTGCTTGTCAACTCTATAGAATATATTAACATACTCTATAGGATATATTTTGACAATAGAATTTTTGATACACTCAATAGATATAGGAAATACTATGAACCTAAATTCTTATGGAGATGTTTCAATGGAAATTGACAAAGATTTTAATTTAACAGTTGGATTGCGTATTCGTGAAGTACGTGAAGCCCTCATGCTGACACGTGAGCAATTCAGTGAAATGTGTGGTATTTCGGACAGTTTTCTTGCGGCTGTAGAAAGTGGAAAAAAAAGTATTACCACAAAGACTTTATATAAAATATGTAAAAATGCCAACATTTCTGCTGATTATATCGTACTCGGAAAAGAGCAGGGATTTGAAACAGATATGGTTTTAGAATTACTAAATTCTATGACACAAAAACAGCGTGAATGTGCCATTCGCATTTTAAAAGATTTTTCACTGGCAATACACGCTGACGAATAGCTTCTAAATTTCCAAATTACATTTTACATGGTAGTTAAATTTAATTGTGTAAAGAGTTTTATTATTTTTACTTATAAAACTGTATTTTTTATAAGTTAGGTCTTTCATTCCATTGACAGAGCTATTTTTTTTTGCTATTATACTGAAAATTAACATGTACAACTATTATAAGATACAGAAAGCGAGGAAAAAAAGATGGGAACAATTATCGGTGAAGGAATTACTTTTGATGACGTACTTTTAGTGCCACAGTATTCTGAAGTTACTCCAAACATGATTAATTTATCTACTCAACTTACAAAAAAAATCACATTAAATATCCCTATGATGAGTGCCGCAATGGACACTGTCACTGAACATAGAATGGCAATTGCAATGGCAAGACAGGGTGGTATCGGTATCATCCACAAAAACATGTCTATCCAGGCTCAGGCTGATGAAGTAGATAAGGTAAAACGTTCCGAAAACGGTGTTATTACTGATCCATTTTTCCTTTCTCCAGAACATACATTACAGGACGCTGAAGATTTAATGCGTAAATTCCGCATCTCTGGTGTACCAATCTGTGAAGGAGGAAAATTAGTTGGTATTATCACCAATCGTGATTTAAAATTCGAAACAGATTTCTCTAAAAAAATCAAAGAAAGCATGACTTCTGAAGGTTTAATTACTGCTCCAGAAGGAATCACTTTAGAAGAAGCAAAGAGCATTCTTGCAAAAGCAAGAAAAGAAAAACTTCCAATCGTTGATAAAGATTTCCACTTAAAAGGATTAATCACAATCAAAGATATTGAAAAACAGATTAAATATCCACTTTCTGCAAAAGACGCTCAGGGCCGTCTTCTCTGCGGTGCTGGTGTTGGTATTACTGGAAACATGATGGAACGTGTAGAAGCTCTCGTAAAAGCTCACGTTGACGTTATCGTTGTTGACTCTGCTCATGGACATTCCAGAAATATCTTAGAAGCTGTAAAGAAAATCAAAGCTGCTTATCCAGATTTACAGGTTATCGCTGGTAACGTTGCAACTGGTGAAGCTACACGCGACTTAATCGCTGCTGGTGCTGACGCAGTTAAGGTTGGTATCGGACCTGGTTCTATCTGTACAACACGTGTTGTTGCCGGTATCGGTGTTCCACAGATTACAGCTATTATGGACTGCTACAATGCAGCAAAAGAAGCTGGTATTCCAATCATCGCTGATGGTGGTATTAAATATTCAGGAGATATGACAAAAGCTTTAGCAGCTGGTGCTAACGTATGTATGATGGGAAGCATCTTCGCAGGCTGTGATGAAGCTCCTGGTACATTCGAGTTATATCAGGGAAGAAAATACAAAGTATACCGCGGTATGGGTTCTCTTGCAGCTATGGAAAACGGAAGCAAAGACCGTTACTTCCAGGAAGGTGCAAAAAAGCTTGTTCCAGAAGGTGTTGAAGGACGAGTTGCTTACAAGGGCAACGTAGAAGATACTGTATTCCAGTTAGTTGGTGGTATCCGTTCTGGTATGGGTTACTGTGGCTGCCCAACCATCGAAGATTTAAAAGAAAAGAGCAAATTCGTTAAGATTTCTGCTGCTTCCTTAAAAGAAAGTCATCCACATGACATTCACATCACAAAAGAAGCTCCAAACTATAGTATTGACGAATAATCCCATTTTCCTATATAATAGTGTCAAATTGCATTCCGGCATCCCTGTGATGCCGGAAAATTATTATTCTAATGAGGTGAAATTTTTTGGACACAGGAGACATATTTCAGTTAGTTTTTTTAGTTATTCTACTCTTATTATCCGCATTTTTCTCTTCCGCAGAGACATCCCTTGTTACGGTAAACCGTATCAGAATGCGTACCCTTGCAGAAGATGGAAATAAAAAGGCTAAGCGGGTTCTTCAAATCACAGATGATTCCGGTAAAATGCTAAGTGCTATCTTAATCGGTAATAACATCGTGAATCTGTCAGCTTCTTCTATTGCTACTTCTCTTGCAATCGAATTTTTCGGAAGTGTTGGCGCGGGAATCGCAACAGGTGTTTTAACAATTCTGATTTTGATTTTTGGCGAAATCTCTCCAAAAACGCTTGCCACCACGAACGCAGAGAAAATCGCACTTGCTTATGCTGCCCCTATTGCATTTTTAATGAAGGTTCTCACACCTGTTATTTTTATCATCAATAAGCTTGCGAATACTTTTATTTCTTTATTAGGTGTAGACCCAAATGCCAAAGACAGCCAGATGACAGAAGAAGAGCTTCGTACTATTGTGGATGTTAGTAAGGAATCCGGTGTTATCGAATCAGAAGAACACGAAATGATTAATAACCTGTTCGATTTTGGTGACGCTCAGGCAAAAGAAGTTATGATTCCAAGAATCGATATGACCTTTGCCAAAATTGATGCGACTTATGACGAACTGATTGCAATTTTTCAGGAAGATAAGTTTACACGACTTCCGGTTTATGAAGATACCACAGACAATGTTGTCGGTATTCTTAATATGAAAGATTTGCTGTTATATAAGGATAAAGAGCACTTCTCCATCCGCGATATTATGTACGAGCCATATTTTACATATGAGCACAAAAACACAGCGGAATTATTTATGGAAATGCGTAAATCTTCTATCTCACTTGCCATCGTATTAGATGAATATGGTACGACTGCCGGACTCATTACTTTAGAAGATTTATTAGAGGAAATCGTTGGAGAAATCCGCGACGAATATGATACTGACGAGGAAGACCCAATTGTTCAGTTAAATGAACGTGAATTTATAGTGCTGGGTTCTACAAACTTAGACGACCTTTGTGAAACATTAGATTTAAACTTTACATCTGATGATTACGACACAATTGGCGGATATCTGATTGGTCTTTTAGACCATCTCCCAGAGAAAAACGAAATCATTATCACAGATGATGACATTTTACTCCGCGTAGAACAGATGGATAAAAATCGTATTGAAAAAATTTACATTAAAAAACCTGAGAAAAAAGAAACCGAGGAAGATTAATTTGGCAGAACTGATTCTATAGAAACGGGAGGATAAGTTTTGAAAAAATTTGTTATTACAACTGACACAGCAGCAGATTTGCCTGCTGATTATATTGAAAAAAACGGTATTGGACTTTTATCTTTAACTTATACAATTGACGGTGCAACCTACAACTGGTACAATCCTTTGCCTGTCAAAGAATTCTATGATAAAATGCGTGCCGGCTCACTGCCAACTACTTCACAGGTCAATCCTGAGGAAGCTGCAGAAATTTTCGAAAAAATTATTAAAGAACAGGATGTTGACATTCTCCATATTGCTTTTTCATCCGGCTTAAGTGGAAGCTTCAACAGTGCACGTATTGCCGCTATGGAGTTAGAAGAGAAATATCCTGATAACAAAATTATCGTCATTGATACATTAGCTGCAAGTATGGGCGAAGGTCTTCTCGTACATAAAGCACTCACTATGAAAAATGCTGGCAAATCTTTAGAAGAAACAGCTGCATGGGTAGAAGAAAATAAACTTCACGCGGTACACAATTTTACTGTTGATGACCTCTTCCACCTTTACCGCGGCGGACGTGTTTCCAAAACAGCAGCCTTTCTTGGCAGCATGATTAATTTAAAACCAATTCTTCATGTAGATGATGAAGGTCATCTGATTGCTCTTTCTAAGGTACGTGGACGTAAAAAATCTCTGCTTTCCTTAGTCGACAGCATGGAAAAACAGATGGGCTCATGGAAAGACAAAAACGATATTGTCTTTATCTCTCATGGCGACTGTGAAGAAGATGCCCTATTTGTTGCAGAGCAGATTAAAGCCCGCTTTGGCATTGAAAGCTTTTTAATCAATCATGTGGGACAAACTATCGGTGCTCATACCGGTGCAGGCGTTGTCTGCCTCGTCTACATGGGCGATTACCGCTAATTTGAAATTTAGGGACGTAGCCTAAATTTCGAAAAATGGGGACGTAGCCTAAATTTCGAAATTTAGGCTGCGTCCCTATTTTTCAATACCAGAATTGGTTTAAATAGCCGTCCACTGTCTCTAATGTGCAGATGTCCCTCTGCTCCCACTCTCTTGGAAACAGATTTCGGTAATCACTTTGCAGAAAACGTTCATCCAAAAGCTCAATCACTCCAACATCATCAATCGTTCGAATGACTCGCCCCGCCGCCTGCAGCACCTTGTTCATGCCCGGATAACGATATGCATAATCAAAACCGTCACCAGAGCGTTTATCATAGTAATTCTTTAAAATTTCACGCTCATTGCTAATCTGCGGCAAGCCAGTTCCAACAATCAAAGCACCTATCAGCTGTTCATTTTTCAAATCAATGCCTTCTCCAAAAATACCGCCCATCACACAGAATGCCACTAATGTTCTATCCCGCTCTTTCTGAAATTCCTCTAAGAAGGCTTCCCTCTCAGCTTCTTTCATGCCGGATTCCTGAATGACCACATCCATTTCACCGAAATTCAATACTTCAAATTCCTCATAAACCTGACGCATCATTTTGTAAGATGGAAAAAATACCATATAATTTCCGATTTTGACACGCCCTGTTTTTAAAATATAGGATGCAATTTTAGCAAACTCCTGCTGATTACGCCTTGTATATTTGCTGCTGACATCTCTTCCAATCAAAAGCAGACGCTGGTCATCATGAAATGCCGTCTCTGCATAAACCGCATAATTATCCTGTTTTGTGGATAACAGGCTTTTATAATAATTGACCGGGAGCATGGTTGCGGAAAAGAAAATAGTTGCATTTCCCCTGTCTAAGCACTCCTGCAAATTCAAAGACGGGTCAACGCAGTAAAGCTTCAATTTAAAACGCCCATCCTCCTCATGCTCAGAATAAATCACGTAATGCTCATCCACACGCTCATAAATATTCATAAAATTTCTGAGATTTAAATAAAACTCAGTTACTTTTTTCCGTTCCGGGAATTCTGCCGTTTTCTGCAGAAACTCATCTAAATTTGACGCAAGACGCATCAAAGCAAGCATTAAATTTCCAATATTATCGTAAAGCACATAATTTTCACACTCGCGCTTATAATCCAGTAAAATCTTGTTGCACTTATTCAAATCCTTTTCTAACTTCGGCTCGTACTGCTTAACCAGCTTTTTTATTTCCAAGAAATCTTCTTTATAAATGGATGCACTATACATTTCCCGACTGCGCTCCACCAGATTATGCGCCTCGTCCACCAAAAACAGATGCTCACCTTTTACCCCCTCTGCAAAAAAGCGTTTCAGATAAACATTCGGGTCAAACACATAGTTATAATCGCAGATAATTGCATCCGCCCAGCTTGCCACATCCAGACACATTTCAAACGGACACACCATATGCGCTTCTGCCTGCTCTAACAGCACCTCTCTGGTAAACACATCTTCCCTTTGTAAAAGTTCGAAAACTGCATCATTTACGCGGTCATAATGACCTTTTGCATACGGGCAGTGTACCGGATTGCAATCCATCTCTTCGCATTTACACAGCTTTTCTTTGGCTGTTATCTGAATCACCTTCGCCTGATAACCATTCTTACGGAGCAGTTCAAACGCTTCCCTCGCCACAGTCGCCGTAATCGTTTTTGCAGTCAGATAAAAGATGCGGTCGCCTAATTCCTCACCTACTGCTTTTACTGCCGGGAAAACGGTTGTAATCGTCTTACCAACCCCTGTGGGAGCTTGAATAAACAAATTCTTTTTCCGCTGAATCGTCCGGTACACATTTGCCGCAAGCTCTTTTTGCCCTTTTCGGTACTCGTATGGAAACTGCACTTTTTTGATGGATGCCTGACGCAGTCTTTTCCATGCATACTGAAAATCTGCCCACTTCTTATATTCCTCCACCAAATGTAAGAACCAGCTTTCTAATTCCTCAAAAGAATAATGCTCATTAAAATAACGGATTTCTTCCGTATCAAGATTACAATAGGTCATCTGCACGTCAATTTCTGGTATTTGATGCTGCAGGGCATAAATATAGCCATAACATTTTGCCTGCGCTAAATGCACGCCAACCGGAGCTAACAGGCGGTCTAAGCGCATATAAACACCTTTTATCTCATCAATCGTGACGCGCATATTGGCATTAATTTCCATATGATTAAAATTATCCGCATACGAAATTTCCGTTCCATCAATGCTGTCTATCTGGATTCCATCTGCCCTGCCCTCAATCACAAGACAATAATTTTCGTCTTCCAATACTAATTTTAACGGCACTTCTGCATGATAATTCGTACCTTTACGTCTTTGAATCTTCCGGTGGATTCTGCTGCCCTCCTGCATTGCCTCCGGTGATGCAGCTTTTCCATGACGGTTATCGATATCGCCCTCCCTTAAAATAAACTCTACTAAGTTTCGGACGGATATTTTAATTGTCGTTTTCTCTGTTTCATTTCTCTCTTTTCGCATAAAACCATTATACTCTATTCCAACGGAATCGCAACCAATGCACTTCCGATTCCAAGACGGAATTTTTGTGCTGCTGCAAAAAATTTCATAATGTCTCGTGATGTCATAATTTGCATTATCACAAGGTTACATCATTCGTATGGATTCTTCTGATAATAAAAAGTTTAAAGAACGGTGAAAAAAAACTTGAAATTCTAATGCTTTTTCCGATGAAATCGCTATCTTTTATGTCCGCTCAAGGTCTTTACACCCACAAAAAGTGTTCGCATGGAAAAGGAAATTTGCGTTTCTCAGGTTTCTTAGTACATCTTACAGGGCAGCTTTGACAAAACGGAATCCGGCGGACGCAGGAGAACAATACCTATCTTAATTAAGTAACGTAACGCCCTCCTTTGCGGTAGCCGGATTCTGATATCGACTTTGCCAAAGCCGCCCTGTTAGATGTACTTGAAAGCTGTAGACCGAAATTTCCGTTCCAATGCGGACACTTTTTGTGGGTGTAAAACGCAATGAGCGGACACAAAACGTTTATTCATCGGAAAAAGCAAAGAATTTCTAAGTTTTTATCTAACGTTCTTAAAACTTTTTCTTACAAAAGAATCCATACAAATGTTAAAAGTTTCTGATAATGCAAATTATGACATGATAAAACGCTATCAATTTTTTGCAACAGCACAAAAATACGGCTTGGCGAAAATTTCGCCAAGCCGCATTCTCTTTCTTATTTAAGCTACTGCATATTTGCTAATTGCATTCTCGAAACAGACATCTTCATGACCATACTGGATGGTAAGCACTTTGCTACATCCAAGATAAATCATTCCAAGTAACGATTTTGCATCAATACATGTGCTGCCGTAGGATACATTAATATCAAAGTCACATTTCTCTGCTGTTTTCACAAAATCTCTTACATCTTCTGTATCGTGAAATTTAACTTTCTTTTCAAACATTTCTTTCACCTCTCTACAATTAAGAAAACATTTTTGCGTCTTCTGCAGATTGCGCAATTAACTGCGCAACTAATTTTTGATTACCTGCTTATTATAGCACCATTTTTTTCGCCGTCAATCTTCCGAAAGTACTATAAACACTGGGCTTTATAACTGTTACAACAATTTTTGACCAAAAACAACCTCCCTCATTTTTCCAACGCGCAATCGTTTAACCGAAAATTTACGAAACTTGTATACAAGGTTGTGCAATACGACCACTTTTGACATTTCTTTTTGAGAGTTTTTATCATTTTTACTAAACTTTCGGCTTTTTTCGTTTACGAAAATCTTGTCAGATGCCTTAATTATACTTATAATAAAAGAATGTAGTACTATTGGATTAGAAATGGGGTTTTATTATGACAAAAGAAAAAGAACTTCTGATTCAGCAGATGCAAAAGGAAAGTACACTGCCAATTTCAGCAGATACTTATGCTACTTTTGAGGCATATAACTCTATCATAGACTCAAGCAATTCCGACGAAATCTCTCATTTGCTTTTTTATAAGGGCGTATATTTTTTCCGTACCGGAGATTTTAATCAGGCATTGGGTTACTTCAACCGTTGTATACATGCCCCGAAGAGCAATAACTTAAAAATATATGATGCATTATCCCACAATGCCGCCGGATTAATTCATTCTTATCTTAATCAGGAGGTCATTGCAAATGATGAATATTCCAAGTGCATCCGTATTTGCAAGAGCTATCATCTTGATAGAGAGCTTATTATTGCTTATATCAATCTAGGCTATCTTTATTTTAGTCTGGATAATTATACGCGTGCAATTGAATATGAAGAAATGGCGTTTTCTCTGATAGAAGATAACTCGAAAACATTATTTCATCTAAAGCTGATTTGCCTTGGTTATCAGGGAATGATTCATTCTAAATCCGGCAATTCACAAAAAGCACTTGAGATTTATCAGCAGATTGAAGCGCTCCAAAAAGAACATGATGATTTTTATTTTGATGCCTCCATACGAAATCTTGCAATTCGGACTGCTTATTACCAGAATGACGAAGAGAAGTTTCAGGAGCATCTTTCAAAATTTTTACAGTTTGCAAATTCCAGAGAGGACTTTTTACTTTCCTCTGAATTTTATATTGATATCTGTGGTCTTCTGCTCGACGCTGACCGCAAAGAAGAGTCCCGTCTGATATTAGACCATATGAATAACTGTACCAAAGATTTTCCTCAGGCATTTCTGCGTTTCTATGTACAGCGCTTAGAAACTGAATATGCCAAGAAGTTCTGCCCGGAAGAGATTTACCTTGAGACAGTAAGTCAACTGCTCGACCTCTTTTCTCCATATGATGAGGAGCTGCTTTCTGCGAAAAATTACACTTTAGAGCACATTGAGCATATTCACAAGACCAAATCACTCTCTTCCCAGCTTGAGGAAAAGAGTAAGCTTGACCCGATGACGAATCTGTTAAACAAATATACGGTTCAATTCTTTGTGGAAGAATATCTTGATGAGATGGACGAATCAAACATTTCAGCTCTTCTTATCATTGACATGGACCATTTTAAACAGATTAATGACACACTTGGCCATCTTATCGGTGATTCGCTTCTAACAGAAGTTGCAGCAGATATTCAGCATTACTTTAATGATGACTGCTTCTGCGGAAGAATCGGCGGAGATGAATTTCTTGTTTTTATCAAGCATGTTGACGACACTTCCACCGTCCTTTTACATGCCGAACTGCTCCGGCAGAAAATTTACAAAAAAATAACAGAGCGCAATATTTCTATTACCGTTCATGCAAGCATGGGAATTGCATTCACTTCTAATGCAGCCTCTAATTTCGAAGCTCTGTTTGCAGCTGCAGATAATGCTCTTTATCAGGCAAAAAAAGACGGACGCAATCGTCTTGTTATTTACGAATAACTATAGGAAACGCTCTTTGTGTTTTTTCTGCTTGACCTATACATTTCACACAAATCAAGGCACAAAATGTAAGTGTTTACATTTACATTTTGTGCCTTATCTATTATAATATTCTTAATAACAATGTAACTGCTTTCATAAAAATTCGAGGTCAATTATGGCATTAACAATTTATGACATTTCCAAAAAAGCGGGGGTATCCATTGCAACCGTTTCACGTGTATTAAATGGAAGTGATAACGTCCGCCCTTCCACCAAAAAGAAGGTTATGGACGTAATTGAAAAATATGACTATACCCCTAATGCTTTTGCAAGAGGAATGGGGCTTCGCTCCTTAAAAACGATAGGCATCTTATGCGCCGACTCCTCTGATATTTTTTTAGCAAAGGCGGTTTATTTCTTAGAGCAGGAGCTTCAGGCAAACGGCTACGAATCACTTCTTTGCTGCACCGGATATAATCTTGATGTCCGTAAAAACTACCTGAATCTGATTCTCTCCAAGAAAGTTGACAGCATTATTCTAGTCGGCTCAAACTTTATTGGAACAACAGAAGAAGAAAACCAGTATATCAAAGACGCATCCGCGCAAGTTCCCATTATGCTTTTAAATGCATCTTTTGATTATCCAAATGTATACAGCACGTTTTGTGATGACTATACAACAATGGTAGATGCTGCTTCTTCTATGGTACAGGCAGGAATTTCAGATATTCTTTATCTCTACGATTCCAACTCTTACAGCGGGCAGAAAAAGCTTTCCGGCTTTATCGAGGCAATGAAACATGCAGGAATTTCCAATTATGAAGACAGGATTTTCTTTTATGATGGAAAAAAGGATTCTTTCAGTGATATTGCCGCTTTTATGGAAAAAATCGCAGACAGCGGCTGCACTTTTCATGGTGTCATTACAGCAGATGATTCCCTTGCAATTGGCGTTATCAAATATGCGCAGAAAAAAGGCATCCGTATTCCACAAGATTTATCTGTAATTGGGTATAATAATTCTATGCTGACCACCTGTTGTACACCAGAACTTACATCTGTTGACAATCGTTTGGAAACACAAACGCATCAATTAGTCCAGACACTGCTTGGTGTTTTATCAGGAGAAGAAATGCCGGAACAATCTATTTTTTCCGGGAAAATCATCAAACGTGGGACTACACTTTTTTAAGTTCAGAACCAGGAAAATTTTTAACGATATATAATGGAGGGAAAATCAATGAAACAATTTATGGATGAAAATTTCTTACTTTCCACAAAAACGGCTGAGAAGCTCTATCACGAATATGCTTCACAAGTTCCTGTGCTTGACTACCACTGTCACATTAACCCACAGGAAATTGCCGAAGACCGCCAGTTTGAAAATATCACACAGGTGTGGCTTGGCGGTGACCATTATAAATGGCGTTTCATGCGTTCCTGCGGCGTAGAAGAATATTATATTACCGGAGCAGCACCAGACAAGGAGAAATTCTTAAAATGGGCTGAATGCCTTGGAAAAGCAATCGGAAACCCGCTTTTCCACTGGAGTCACTTGGAATTACAGAGATATTTCGACTATCATGGTGTCTTAAACAAAAAAACTGCTGAAGAGGTATGGGAAATCTGCAACAAAAAACTTGCTGAGCCATCGATGTCAGCCCGAAACATTATCAAGAAATCAAACGTTACTTTAATCTGTACCACCGACGACCCAATAGATTCTTTAGAATGGCACAAAAAAATTGCAGAGGATACCACCTTTGATGTGCAGGTTCTTCCAGCATGGCGGCCAGATAAAGCAATGAACATCGAAAAACCTGCTTTTATCGAATATCTTGCTTCTTTATCCGAAGTTTCCGGCATCAAAATTGCCACTTTCACAGACTTATGCAAAGCTTTATCTATTCGTATGGATTTCTTTGCTTCAATGGGCTGTAACGTATCAGACCATGGTTTAGAATATGTCATGTACTCTCCTTCGTCTGCCGAAGAAGTTGAAGCAATTTTTGCCAAACGCTTAAGCAGTGCTGCTATCACCCGCGAAGAAGAATTGAAATTCAAAACAGCATTTATGATTTTCGTTGGAAAAGAATATGCAAAACGCGACTGGGTTATGCAGCTTCATTATGGATGCAAACGTGATAATAATACCGCACAGTTTGATAAACTCGGCCCGGATACCGGCTATGACTGCATCAATAACTATGCTCCATCCTCTGAAATTGCCGATTATTTGAATGCATTAGTAACAGCAGATGCGCTTCCAAAAACAATTATTTACAGCTTAAATCCAAATGATAATCAGGCAATCGGCACTATCTTAGGATGTTTCCAGGATTCTACGGCTGTTGCTAAAATTCAGCAGGGCTCTGCCTGGTGGTTCAATGACCACAAGACTGGTATGCAGGACCAGATGATTTCTCTCGCTAATTTAGGAAATCTTTCCGGCTTTGTGGGTATGCTGACAGATTCAAGAAGCTTCTTATCTTATACCCGCCACGAATACTTCCGAAGAATCCTTTGTAACCTCTTAGGAACATGGGTTGAAAATGGAGAATTTCCAGAAGATTACGAGATTTTAGGAGAAATCACCAAAAATATCTCTTATAACAATGCAGTCCGTTACTTTGGTTTTCATCTGGAAACAAAATAAATATACCCGCATTCTAACTTAGCTTATTCCTTACAAAAAATCCGTTGCACGTTTCAATCAAAACGTGCAACGGATTTTTTATTTCATGTATTTATACAGTATCTCATAAAGAAGCTGTGTTTCAATTGGTTTTGCAAGATGTGCATTCATGCCTGCATCACTTGTCATCTTACGGTCTTCATCATACGCATTTGCAGTCATGGCTATAATCGGTATTGCCTTTGCATCTGCCCGCTCAAGTGCCCGAATCGCTTTTGCAGCCTCAATTCCGTCCATCACAGGCATACGAATATCCATAAGAATTGCGGCATATTCAAATTCATCACTTGCAGCTAACATTTCTACTGCTTTTTCACCATTCTCCGCATGCGCAACAATCATGCCTTTCTTTTCGAGAAGTCTTGTTGCAACCATCGTATTTAATGGATGGTCTTCTGCTAACAGGATTCGTTTTCCAACAAAACAGCTCTCGTTGATTTCTACAACCTTTTTTTCTTTCTTTAAAGCTCGTTTTGCTTCCTCAACCATATCTAACCATACTTCTACGAGAAAAGTTGTTCCTTCTCCTAGCTCACTTTTTACAGTAATATCACCGTCCATCAGATTTGCATAACTCTTTGCAATGGAAAGTCCTAAACCGCTTCCACCATAGGTGCTGGTACGTCCATCGTGCTCCTGCATAAATGCTTCAAAAAGCTTAGGTAAAAATTCCTCTGATATTCCAATTCCTGTATCAGAAACCTGTGTTCTTAAACGCACTCTTCCGGAAAGCTTCTCCGGTTCACTTACCGTTACTTTTACCGTACCTCCACTTGGAGTAAATTTCATCGCATTATTAATCAGATTGACAAAAATCTGCTGTAATCTTGTTCCATCTCCGATATATGCGTCTGATAATTCACCTTCTGCCACGTATTCGTAAGTAATTCCAGCCGGCTTTGCCTGCGCCGCAGCTAATGTATTCACACTCTGCCAAAACTCGTCTGTCTTAAAACGCTGTTTTTGCAGTATGACATTACCACTTTCAATCTTAGACATATCCAGAATATCATTTAAAAGTGACAATAAATATCTGGATGCAGAGTCTAACTTATCGGTACATTCTAAGACAGTTTTCTCATTTGCTGCCTCTTCTTTCATAATTGAAGCTAATCCGATAATGGCATTCATAGGTGTTCGGATTTCATGACTCATGCTTGCTAAGAAGTTTGTCTTCGTCTTATTTGCTGCCTCTGCCATATGCAATGCAACCTGCAGTCTCTCCTGCTTCGCCTTCTCTTCTTTTACAACCGCATCAATATCTTTCATAGTAAATAAGATTGTCCCAATCTCATTATCCAGATACATGTACCGCAGCTGTTTTAAACGCATATAACCTCTCTTCGAGCGTAGCGGTACTTCCTTAACATAAGTAGTACTTCTTTCGAGTTTACGGCAGATTCGTTTTAAACTCAATTTCTTACCAATATCTGCAGCATCCTGTTCTGACTTGGTACGTGCCTTTAGGCTTTCTAACTTCTCTTCGTAAGTACCATCATTTGTCTCGCTGTCCATTGCATACATACCTTCTGCAACTGCTGAAATTCTTCCACTGATGGAGTCGATAATATAAATCTCATCATATTCAAAAGACATAATCTTCTCTAAAATATGCGAAAGCTCATTTTCTCGTGTTACATTACGGCTGTAACTGAAAGCAATAATATCGGCTGTTTCCGGTCTTTCTACTAACGTTACCTCTGTTTTTAACCAGACACGTCTTCCATCCTTAAGTTCTGCCGCATACAATTCTGCATAACGTGTTTTACCGTTTGCATAGCCCTCCAACAGATGTTCCGGCATCATTCTTCGCGCCTGCTCCGGCAGAATCCAGTTCTTTCTTGTAAATGCGCTTGCACGCGTTAAAAGGTCCACCGCATAATGATACTGCTTCTCAAAACCTTCTTCTTTTCCAATACGCATCTCTTCAACGAATCCATGCGTTAAGTTAATACGGCTGCTGGCAATGACATCATCTGTAACCGCATTTTCACGATACATCAACGCTTCCTGATATTTCTTCTGCAGTTCTTCATGGGCATGGCGGAGCTGTTCATTAAATCTCCTACTGTCCGTAATATCGGACAGATATTCCACATAAGCCTCACGTCCATACCAGTCAATGCATTTTCCTTTTACCTGATAAAAACGTCCGGTAGTTCTATGATATTCGGTAGCTTCAATAGTTTTCCCATTCCGCAATTCCGCAACATCCAAATTCAGATGCTTTCTACCACGCTCCCGATACAATGCACTGTCTTTCTTAAACTCCAAAACATCTTCCGATATTCCATAGATTTCTTTCATTTTCTGATTGCCATAGAATATCTCTCCAGTCTGAATATCGTGCACTGCAATACCTGTCTGTGTCTCATCTAAGACACTATGATATAATTGAGAAACCTTCAGTGCCTGGTCTCTCTGCTCTAGCTTCTGCATCGCATTAATTCGGAAATGCAGAATGGTACTTCCTAAAACAACACTGATAATCACCATCATAACAGCATTTGCTGCATCTAAAACCGCAACTGAATATGGCTTTAGCAAAATAGACAGCACAGCAAACAAACCGCCGCAAAACGTCTGTAAAAGAATCAGGTTTTTCGGCTTCATAAAAAAGCATAACCCCAATGCCAAAAATATGTAAAAAGAAGTCGCCGGTGTATCCTTATGATACACAAGTCCGATTCGTAACAGACAGCTGTTGACCACTATATATTCAACACCAATCATAATTGGAACTAGTTTGGAATGTGGTTTTATAATATAACGCAGCACCCAGTAAATCACAATTGAAACCACAAAAAAGAAACCATATGTCTCTAACAACATTTGGTCCATATTGGTTAAAACCGCGCACAAAAACAACCCAAAAGAAAAAAGAAAAATTGCAAAGTCAACTAAAACCAGCATTTTGTAGTTTTCTTCTGCGACTTTTTCCTTACAGTTATCTAGTGCATCTCCCCGAAGAAATGTCTTTAAACTCTCCCACTCTTTTTGGTATTTTTTCATACATTTTATCCTTTATCCCCTATAAATTCACCTTCTTTTACAATAGCACATTTTTCCTGAAAATCCTAGTGTTTACGCCCAAAAGCTTTGAAAAAAAAAGACATTGTACCACCATTTTACCTGATTTATAAAATGATTTTACAATGCCTCATTTATCACAGAATATTTTTTGCTAATTAGCAGCATACCTTCTCTAAAATTTCGTTTAATGCATTTCCGCTGCTGGTATGGCACCGGATAATATCTGCATTACACTTTTCCGCTTCTGTTACTGCACAACGGACCATTTTATGGGATACGGTGTTTGTAAACAGGATTACCACGTCTGGTGAGCCAATCTGACTGCTCAAATTTCCAGACATCTGTGTGAAAATTTTTGCCTTACAGTTATATCCCTTACAGATTTTTTTATACTGGCTGACCATTCTGTCATGACCACCCACGATTACTACACTCATATTTACCTCTCCTTTGTGTATTAGATAGCAGCGAGCTGTTTTCCAAGGCTGTTACACTCTGCTAAAGCCGCATCATCAGGCATTTCCTGACAGATGGTACCTTCTCCGTTTAATACGGTCGCTCCAACCGCGTTCATTCTGTCTACCCAGTCACGCATCCACTGTCCGTCTCCCCATCCGTAGGAGCCAAATAAGCCGATTGTTTTTCCAGCGGCAAAACCTTCCACGTCGCATACAAAAGGCTCCATTTCGCCTTCCTCAAGAACCTCAGCACCCATTGCAGGGCAGCCTAATGCAAATGCTTTTGCAGCCTTTAATTCATCTAAAGAAGCACTGCTTACATCTACAACCTCTGCTTCCTTTCCGCCATCGCGGATTCCCTGTGCAACGCCTTCTGCCATTGCCTGTGTGTTACCTGACTGTGACCAGTAAACTACATAAATTTTATCCATAATTACCTTCTTTCTGCCATCCCTCTGGCGATGTTTTTATATTGCTTGTTTTAATTGTGTATCACTGTAAATATCGATAACCTCTTCAATACTTGCCCCATAGGAGATTAACTGAATCAGCGTCTCCTTTGCCAGTTCAAAGCTTTCAAATAATCTCAGCTTTTTTGGAAGATTATCATAGACCTTCCAATATCCGGCATATAAAAAGTTTCTGCCCCGGTTTTTAATAAATCCCTCTACATCCTCAAGGGGATATCCTAAAAGAACGCCCATCTCATGTGGAAAATCCCTGTTATCTTCCATGTATTTCTGATAACGTTTTTGAAACATAGGAAAGACTGCTTCGAGGGATAAATCTATGTATCCGTTCTCCTGCAAAAAAGTAGCTATCTTTGGATTCATCAGATATTTCTCCAGCTTTCTGCGACAGTAAAGCAGAAGTGTCGTCTTATATTCCATTTCCAACAGGATGTAATAAGAAATATTTGTTCCAGCTAAAACTTTTTTCACTCTCTCAAGATTCTCATTTGGGATAATCAAAAGATTCGAAAGCTTAATGCCGGTGATTAAAGGTGAGCACTGCAGCACGAGCTGTGTTGAAGCGTCCTTTAAATCCATTTCCTGCACAAGTTCAAATACCTCTGTACTCATTCTTCCTCCTCGGTTAGTTTTTCCTAACTCACGTTTATGATACCTAATCTCATATGGTTTGTCAAGCATATCTATCTGAAAATAATTTTCAATAGGAATCTGCATAAAAAAAAGATGCTTCCGGACAATGATTTCTCATCATCTGAAAACATCTTTCTTTTTATAATCTGTTCTTAAAAGCAGATTCCATTATTTCTTTTTCTTACGAATAACTGCAACCACTGCTGCCCCAACTGCTGCGATTGCTGCTACGACTGCTGCTACAACTGCTGCAATAACCCCTTTATTTGCAGATGCAGTTGTACCGTTTGAACCTTCTGCTGATGCAGCCTGTTCTGTCTGGTCTACTTCTTCACCTCTTACAAGTACTAATGCTGAAATCGGTGCAACTTCTGCTTTTCCATTTGTAATTGTTTCAATTACTTCTGTTCCTGCCTTTTCACCATTTACATATACATCCCATGCATAACCTGCCGGAAGTTTTACCTGTTTTGCTTCATCATTTGCATTGAAAATAATGTACATTCCCTCTGCGCTGTCACCATTTGCTCCACCTTTGATATCAAAAGCAATTACGTTAGCATCTAAATCTTCTACTGCTGTGATGTTTGCTGCTACGTCTTCCGCTGTTGTCATGCGAAGTGCCGGATGTTCTTTACGGAATGCAATCAGTCCCTTATAGTAATTGTAAGTATTCTGATATTCTTCTTCGTTTAAATTATCCCACTTTAAGCTGTTTACAGAATCTGGTGATGCATAACTGTTCTCATCAAATCCACCATCTTCTTTTACTTTGCTTCGGAGCATTTCTTCTCCAGCCTGCATAAATGGAACACCCTGTGCTGTCATATATATCGCAGCCGAAAGGTTATTCATACGAATTCTGTCTTCTTTCGCAACAGCTGGTGTAGAACGTGAAATACGATCCATTAAGCTTAAGTTATCGTGGCAGGATGCATAGTTAATTGTCTGGGATGGTGATGTACACCATACCGGTGCTCCTAAAAAGCTATCTGAAATTGTGCTTTCTAATCCCTGCGCTCCTGATACAAAACCAACTTCGTTATTAAATACGCTTCCTTTTAATCCATCACGTAAGTTATCATTGAAATATCCAAATTCCGGTGTTTCTGTTGAATTTACCTGTGTAGCCATTGTATAGCCTTCTTTGGTAAGCTTTGTATCCATCGTCCAGCCTTCTGCATAGAAAATAACGTCCGGATGATCTTTATGTACTTCTGCTACAATTTCATTGACTGTCTGTGTATCAATCAATCCCATTAAATCGAAACGAAAACCATCAATGTGGTATTCGTCTGCCCAGTATTTTACTGATTCAACAATGTACTTGCGAACCATCGCTCTTTCTGATGCTGTGTCATTTCCGCAGCCAGAACCGTTTGAATATTTTCCATCTTCATCAACACGTGAAAAATATCCAGGCACGATCTGGTTAAAGCAGAATTCTGACGCATTATATACGTGGTTGTATACAACGTCCATAACTACGCTGATTCCATTCTCATGTAACCCCTGTACCATTTGTTTCATTTCTTTAACCCTTACTTCTCCCTTGTATGGGTCTGTAGAATATGAACCCTCCGGTACGTTAAAGTTTACCGGGTCATATCCCCAGTTAAACTGTGCTTTATCTAACTGTGACTCATCTACTGAGCCATAGTCATAGGATGGCATCAACTGCAGGTGTGTAATTCCTAAATCCTTGATATGATCTAAACCAGTTGGAATTCCTGACTCTGTTGTTGTTCCTGTTTCGATTAAGCCTAAAAATTTTCCTGTATTGGCAATTCCTGAGCTTTCATCAGAGGATAAATCTCTTACATGAAGCTCATAAATCACTGCATCTGTCTTATTTTCTCCAGCATGTGGGTTTGTATCGTTCTCCCATCCTTCCGGATTTGTAGATGCAAGGTCAATTACCATGGCACGTTTTCCATTGACACCTGTTGCTCTTGCGTATGGATCACATGCTTCTGTCTCTTCTCCGTTAATTGTTACCACATAGGTATAATAAGTGCCGTTTAAATCGCCCTCTTTTTCTGCTACCCATGTTCCGTTTACATCTTTCTGCATCTCTAACTGCTCAATTAAATCATCCGTACCAGCAGTTCCTGATTCATAAAGATTAACTTTTACTACACCTGCTGTTGGAGCCCATACACGAAATGCTGTTTTTTCACTGCTCCAGGTTGCACCCAGATCATCTCCCGCATATGTGTTCTCCGCTTCAAATGCGTCTGTTGAATAAATATTTGGCATAACTATCTTATACTCGTTCCCTTCATATGTGATGTTATAGTTTTTTGTCAAATCTAACGGGCTTTCTACTTTTACAGCGAACTGGAACTGTTCCCCTTCTGTCACTTCTGCAATTGCAACAATTCCGTCATTTCCTGTAATTGTAAATACACTCGCTAAATCCCCTTCGATTGAACCTGTCATGTTTACAATAATGTTCTGAGTTTCATTATCATATCTTGCTTTTGTAAGCTTTGTTCCTGTTACAGCATCATCCCCATACTCTTTTGTATATCCTTCAATACCGGATTCTACATAAATATGTACTGTACCGGAAACCATTTCAGAAATATCAATGAACTGGTCTGCATCGATATCCTTGGTCCAGTCTGCTGTTCTTACGATAAAGCCAACAGAAGCTACACCCGGACTGATTACTTTTGTTGCAACCATCTCACCGTTTTCTTCTGCGAAAGCATATGCACCGCCATCTCCGCCATCATCCCAAAGCCATACATCCCAACCTTCATAGTTGGCATCCTCTCTGTGATAATGAAGCTTTAGTGTCAATTCCCCTGCTGCTTTTACTGTTAACACATCCATAAACGATGGTACGACAGTCATTACAAGCAGAACCATTGCCATAAACATGGCTTTCATTCTTCTTCTCATAATAATACCCTTCTCCCTTCCTTCTCCGGACATCTTCCGGAAAACTCTTCCGTTTTTCCTGTCTCTACGGAAGATAGTAAAAGTGTATCACATTTTTTTTAATTAATAAAGTCCTTTTGGTTATTTTTTTCAAAATTTCGAAAATTTTCGAAATTATCTATACAAATCACTTCTTTCGTACTAGTTTATCTGCCAGCTGTCTTTTCTGTTAGTTCAGCACTACACGACAAAAGATATCCTTTGCAGAAACAATCACACCTGACCTGTTTTCCCCCAAAAAAATGTAAACGTACATACCCTCTTTAAACAAAAACTGCCAAACAACCTTTCCAAATTTCAAATCATATTTATTGAAATATTGGCAGTATCATTTGACAGTTTTTATATTACTCTTTCCTAAGTTGTGCAAGCTGTTTGCGAAGTTCTTTCAATTCCTCGTCCTGTGCCTGCAACTGCTCATTCTTTTGACTTAATTCTTCATCCTTCTGGCTGAGTTCTTCATCCTTCTGGAGCAACTCCAGCTTTTGCTTATCTATTTCCTGCTGTTGCTGTTCTATCATGTATTTTACAGTATTTCTGTCTAATATCCGCAATTCTTCTGAGAACAATTCCATCACCCTCTCCGTATTTTGGCACAACTGATACAACGTCTCATACATTGGCTTAAATTCCGGATAATGTTCTATCAACGATATTATCCTTTCCGGATTATCTTCAGATAAAAATGTAAGCCATGCTTCAAACATCGTTTTTATACTTTTATTCTGCATTTTCCTTCTATAAATGTCAAGCGGAATCATGATATATTCCTGTAACAAATTAAGCTCTAAACCACTATCAAACACCTGTTTAGAATGATGATAAAAAGTATCTGGAATTTTATGGAACTCCCTCGGACTTTTTTCATAGATAACAATTAAAAATACGTTTTTTATGTCGTTATAGAACAAAGCGTCGCCGCGCGACGCTTCCGAAAACGCTTCGCGTTTTCACCTGACGCACACCACGTATGAGCACTTTCCTATTACAAAAATAAAGTGCGTAAGTTATTACCGGTAACTTACGCACTTTATATTATACTCTCATTGATTTAGCTGTTTCGCTTTATCATTTAACTCTGCCATCACTTTTGCAATTTCCTCCACGACTAATGCATTCTGTTCACTCTCTGTACGTGTCTCATTCGCACGAGCCGATACCTCTTGTGTAACAGCAGATACATTGTTAACATTTCTAACAATGCCCTCGTTCGATTTTGCAAGTTCGCTGATTACATTCTCTAAATCAGCACTCACTTCATAGATATTACTTGAGCAGGCTTCAATTTTCTCAAAGTTAAGAGCCGTTGTTTCTGCCGCCTGATTCTGCTCCTTATTACTTTCCATAAGCTGATTAATTGCATTAAACACTTCATCAATAGACATCGTAATACCCTCAATCAATTTTGTGATACTAATTGTTGCATCACTTGTTTGATTGGCAAGACTCGAAATTTCCCCGGCAACTACTGCAAATCCTTTCCCCGCTTCACCTGCTCTTGCAGCTTCAATAGATGCATTCAAACTTAACAAACTGGTCTGTCTGGTAACGGAATTAATCATTTCCAAGATAGAATTCATTTTTTCCGTATTTTCCGCTAGTTCATTCATCTTAGAGGCAACCATTGAACTTGCATTTTCAGACTGATTAACATAGAAAAGCAAATGCTCAATATTCTCTTTTCCAACAAGGACAGTATCCTCTGTTTGTCCTACATTCTTTGCAATATTTCTTGATACCTCTTTCGCTTTATTTACCTGCTCCACGATTCCTTCTGTCTGTATCAACTGATCCTGCATTGATTCTGCCGTCTGGTTCGCACCAACCGAAACATCATTCATGGAATCTCTTGTTGTATCAACAGACTGTTCTAAACGCTCCATTCTTACAGAAACAGATTCAATATCTTTTGAAATTCCTTTTGACAACTCTAAAGTATTGGAAAGCAATGATTCTGATTTTTCCTTTTCTTCATTTAATTCTGCGATTCTCTGGGTATTTACCTGACCTATTACTCTGGTTGCAAGTCCCGAGAAAAATGCAGCTAGTCCGACTGATAAAACTTGAATCTCCACCATTGCCAAATCAGCCGGCATAAGTGAACCATTAGTAAAACCAATAACCACCGACACGATATTGGCACTAACTGCTATCCCTCCTGTAATGTAACATAAATTCACATCTCCATACGGAATAATCATAAAAAACACCAAAAACACGTATACAAACGTGGTCGGAACCGCTGCCGTCAATAATACAAAAGCATAGAGAGCAGAAAAACCAATACTTAAAACATACTTAATCCTAGTTGTTGTTTTGTCTTTCATGTACAGCATTAAATATACGCTATACGGAGCAAGATTTAGTATTGCAAACACCAATGTGTACCCTAATGATCTGCTTCCTTTCACAAATTCTAAAACATATGCGATAAGCAATATAAATGTAAACACGGTATACGATAATAATACCGCAAAGTTTATCCTATGTGTTTCCTGCATCTTCTTTTGTTTCATAATACCCGCCCCTTATTTGTTAATACTAACTTATAGAATATTCCGAATAATTACAACAATTCTACCATATTCTCAAAATATTCGCAACTTTTTTCAACAGACGCTTGACATTATGGTTACATTTTTAAATGATTCGTTCTATTTCTTTTCTCATTCTATTTTGTAGACTCCTTAAGTACAACCTCATAAGGAAGCAGCGTACGTTCTTTCACTTCCTGTCCTTCAATCAAATCCAGAAGTGTCCGGCATGCCACCATTCCAAGCTCCTTCGAATCAAAGGATAATGATGTAATCGAGGGCACACTATTCTCCAGTACTGAACTGTTGTAGAATGAAGCAACGCGGATATCATCCGGTACATTTACCTGCATTTCACGCAGCTTCTTCAAAACCCGACTGCAGATTGCATCATCCATACATAAAATACAGTCCGCTTTCTGCTCAATAATCTCTTCTACCTTTTTATCAATCATAATATTATTTTCAATGTTTAAAAAAATAAGGCCTGCGTCAAACTCCTGTCCCATCTTTTCGTAAGCCTCTCTAAAACCGCGAAGACGGCTCTGTGTAACCATGTGCTCTTCATTTCCACCAATTAAAGCAATTTTTTTCATCTGCTTCATTAAAACAATGGATGTCAGCTCCTTACAGGCACTTTTATGATTATGGTCAATCTGTATAATATTCTTATATCTGGTACTGCCTATGGTAACGAAAGGAACTGATTTAGTCTGTAGAAATTCAATCTGAGAATCTTCAATAAATGTTCTCATCAGAATTACTCCATCTACCTTACGATTGGAAATGATGCGTTCTAAAGAAGATATGTCCGCATTTCTGCAAATGGAAAGTAAAATATCATATTCCATAATTCCGGCAATTTCCTGAATCCCAAAAAGGCATTCCTGAAAAAAGGTTAAATCTACAATGTCATAATCGCCCGGCATGACGACGCACAGGTTATAGGTTTTCGACTGTGCAAGACTTTTTGCGATAACATTTGGCTTATAATCATGCTCTTCTATATAAGCAAGTACGCGCTCTCTTGTCTCTTTTCCAATTCTTCCTTTGCCTGAAATGGCTCTGGAAACTGTGGTTCTCGATACTCCGAGTGCCTCTGCCACATCTGCGATTGTAATGTTTTTATTCTCTGTTCGGTTCATAACTATCCTTAAACCCCCTGATAGTTTCTTCTATATAATAAAATAACGTAATTGCACTATGTTGCGCAACATCATTATTATTATACCAAATAAGAAAAAAATCAATGCCTATTTTCAAATCCTTGTAAAAAAAGAATCTGCTGTTTTCAGGGTTTCTCTGTTTACATCAGAAGTGAGGGATGATATAATAATATTGCGCAAACGGTTGCTCACGTTACCCTTTCGACCACGTTCAAGTGAGTATATCTTTGCGCTGATAAATAAGCTGATAAAATACCTTGGGAGGTTTTTATGAAAACAGAACATTTACTATTTGGTGCTGCCTATTACTCCGAATATCTTCCATATGACCGCGTGGAAAAGGATATGGAAATGATGGAAAAAGCCGGTATGAACACTATCCGTATCGCAGAATCCACATGGAGCACGTTAGAGCCGCAGGAAGGAGTTTTTGATTTTACACATATTGATAAAATGCTTGAGGCTGCCAGCCGGCATCATATTTCCGTTATCATCGGAACTCCTACTTATGCGATTCCAACTTGGCTTGTAAAGAAATTTCCTGACATCATTGCTGTCACACATGGCGGTCAGGGAATTTACGGGCACAGACAAAATATGGATATCACACACCCGGAATATTTAAAATATTCAGAGCGAGTGATTCGAAAACTAATGGAGCATGTAAAAGATATTCCGCACGTTATCGGCTATCAGTTAGACAACGAGACAAAAAGCTACGATACCGCAGGCCCACGTGTACAGGAAATGTTCGTGGAATATTTAAAAGAAAAATATCCGGATATTAACGAATTCAACCATGAATTTGGTCTTGACTACTGGAGCAATCGCGTCAATGACTGGTCTGATTTCCCGGATGTCCGCGGAACGATTAACCAGAGTCTTGGCGGCGAATTCAAAAAATACCAGCGTCTTCTTGTCACACGCTTTTTAGCATGGCAGGCGGATATTGTAAAAGAATATGCGCGCCCTGACCAGTTTATAACGCAAAACTTCGACTATGCATGGATAAACCATTCCTTTGGCTATCAGCCGGAAGTTGACCAGTATGATGCCGCTGTGCCTTTAACAGCCGCAGGATGTGATATTTACCATCCGTCACAGGATAATTTAACAGGTGCAGAAATTACCTTCTGCGGAAACATTTCAAGAAGCTTAAAGGAAGACAATTACCTTGTCCTAGAAACACAGGCACAGGGAAATATTGAATGGCTTCCATATCCGGGGCAGCTCCGCCTTCAGGCATACAGCCACATTGCAAATGGTTCTAACAGCGTTATGTACTGGCACTGGCACTCTATTCACAATGCCATTGAAAGCTACTGGAAGGGCGTACTTTCCCATGATTTTTCTGAAAATGAAACCTACCGCGAAGCAGCATGTATTGGAAAAGAATGGAAACAAATCGGTGCGCACATAAAAAATCTGCAAAAGAAAAATAAACTCGCACTTATGTTAGATAACAGCTCCCAGACCGGTTTACGCTTATTCCCATTTCCAAGTATCGGCGAACAAAGCTACAATACCGTTGCGCGCTGGCTTGGTGATGCCCTTTACCGGATGAATATCGAATACGATATGATTTCTTCGGATAAGCGCGATTTTTCCGGCTATGAGTGTATCGTTGTCCCTGCACTCTACAGTGCTTCTGAAGAGCTTTTAAAAGCATTATCGGACTATGTAAAAGCAGGCGGCCACTTAATCACTACCTTCCGCAGCGGCTTTTCTGATGAACAGCTAAAAATTTATGCGGACACGCAGCCACATATTTTACATGAATGCTTAGGACTTCATTATGACCAGTTTACCTACCCTGAGAATGTAACAATCCAGCTGTCGGCAGATAAATTTGCTAATACCACTTCTGCTGTCAAGGAAGAAAACACTGTTTCCGAATTAACAGGCACAGCTAAGCACTGGATGGATATGGTCATCTGTGACACCGCCAAATCACTGGTAAATTACACGCATCCTGCATGGGGAAAATATTCCGCCGTCTCCCAAAATAACTTTGGAAATGGCTCTACGCTCTATTTTTCTACCATGTTTGAGGACGAACTGTTAGAGACTATCCTTCGAAACTACTTAGAAACCATTCCGACATTCAAAAAAATGTTAGAAGAAAACACAGCCGCATTTCCTGTGATTATCAAACGCGGTATCAATGATTTTGGAAAAGAAGTGCGTTTTTACTTCAATTATTCAGGAAACGAAGAAAACGTTTTACATACTGCCTTTGACGGAATCAACTTACTCACAAATGAAAAAGTTCCCGCAGGCACTACGCTTACTTTAGCACCTTGGGGAACTCTTATTCTTACATCCATTTAAACGCCCGAATTTTCTGTAACTCCCGGCGTTTCTGCAGCACCCGGCGTTTCTGTAACTCCCGGTGTCTCTGCAGCACCCGGCGTTTCCGTAACTTCCGGTGTTTCTACAGCCGGAGACGCTGTTTCTGCCTTTAACTGGGCAAGCAGCGTCTCTGCGCTTACTAACACATCATAATTCGTTACATAAGTCTTTGTACTTGCATCTAATGCATCATACATGGTTCTTGCTGTCGTAATTGCAGTTTCACTTGCTAAACTCACTTCACCAATCGCATTAATTGCATTTATCACCTTGTTTGCCGAGCTTTGCATCACAGAAGTACTCTGTGTTCCCGGCAGCTGATATACTAAAACAGGCCATCCCTGCTCAATTGTTTCATAAATTGTTTTGGCAGCAGAAAGAGGTAAATTAATACATCCATGTGAGCCATTTGTCAGATAAATATCTCCACCAAATGCTCTTCTTGAAGTCAAATCATGCATACCAATATCTCCATTAAATGGCATCCAGTAATTCACTGGTGTTTCATAATCTGCGCCACGCAAAACAGCATCTTTCGTCTTATAGGTAACTGCAAATGCGCCTGTTGGTGTGGCATGATTTTTTGCTACACAACCGGATACAAAATCGGATTCCACCACCAGTTTTCCGTCCTTGTAAACAAATAAATGCTGTGCCGTCAGATTGATTTCCACATAGGAATCTCCATAATCATTTTCCCCATGACTATTTGCCCGAAGCGAATACACAGGCTCTCTTGTCACATCTTCTCCTGCTTTAATATCGGAAATCAGCTGCGCTGTTTCTTCCGCAGAATTAATCCACCAGCCATAATGGCCATTCTGAATTGTTACAGTGCTTCCATAAGAGGTTTCTAATGTTTTTGGATAATATGCTGTGTTGTATTTTTTTCCAAGCGCTTTGACATATTCAGCTACTGCCTCCTCATTGACCTGTATTTCCATATCATCACTTGCGGAAAGCCAGCCTGCTATTGTTTCTTTCTCAATCACTTCGGTTGATTCGTCAAAATCATATGTAAATATCATGCAGAGACTGCGGTTTAAATTCTCTAAAAGTTCTAAAAGCTTTGGATTATCATCACTGATTTCCGGTGCAGCATAGCAGTTCGCCTCATCTAAATCCAGTTCGTCTGCTAATACTAAAATGGCTTCGCCTACCATTCTTTTCAACGTATTTTTATTAATAACAGTACCATAATCTGCCGGAACAAGCACATAGTTTTCATCCTTGTATTCCCAACCCGCATTTACCGGTTCACGCTGCTTTGACTGGTCTGTAATGGAAAGCTTATCTAATTCCTTCTCCAAAGAACTCTCATCATAGGAAACAACTCTTTTTAGTTCAAGAGCCTGACCTGTAAAAAGATATTTTGCCCAGTAAAAACCCTGCTGCTTTTCTAACAAATCAGCAGCCTCACCGTCAAATACCGGCTCTATCTGAATATCTTTTCCTGAAATGATTTCATTTGCGCCCTCACGTCCGCTTAATCTTATCGAATAATTCTCTATTTCATGCTGAATCAGCTTTTCCACCTGCTCCGGTGTCTTTCCGCCAACCTTTATTCCATCAATGGTCGTACCAAAGCAGAAATGACTTTGAAAATAAATGCTGATTCCCATATAAATAACTGCAAGTACGGTAACAATACCAACTACAGTCAAACCTGCCTTTTTCATACAAATGCCACCTCATCTGTTTTATCTTATGCAATGCAGCGTGGCTATGCCACAAAAAACATCTTTTCTCTTTTAATTCTATAGTTCTAATTGCCCACAAATGCACATATTCTATTATATGGCTCTCCTACTGGTTGTCAACAAATTCCCAAAAACGTAATATTTCCTTAAAAATTTGAGAATCTTTCTTAAAAAAAAACAAAGATAATTGTTTCTTCATATTCTCTGTGCTATAATCGCAAAGGTAAGCAAAAAAGGAGGATGAATTCATGAAACAGAAGACAAAAGCATCTGTTACCACTTTTTTAGAAAAAAACAAGCACGCGCTTTTGATGTTATATTGGTTACTGTATTTACCTTGGTTCGCACATTTGGAAAAAACGGTTACTACTCATTTCCATGTGATTCATGTACCGCTTGATGATTATATTCCATTCTGTGAATATTTTATTATTCCATATCTTCTCTGGTTTGCCTATGTTGCATGGGGAATTGTTTATTTTTATTTAAAGAACAGAGATGAATATTATAAATTATGTACCGTTCTTTTTACAGGGATGACACTCTTTTTAATTATCTCAAGCATTTATCCAAATGGCCACTACTTACGCCCTGTTACATTTGAACACAACAATATTTTTACGGAAATGGTAAAATGGCTGTATTCCACAGATACCTCCACAAACCTTTTCCCAAGTATTCATGTATATAACTCACTTGCTATTAGTATGGCTGTATTTCATGCAGACAATTTCAAAAAGAACTACCCTGTCCGCATCATTACAACTATCCTGACTGCAAGCATCGTCTTAGCAACCATGTTTTTAAAACAGCATTCCGTATTCGACGTAATTACTGCAATCCTTCTTGCCGTATTTATGTACTCCATTGTTTACGGCAATATGTTTGCAAACGTGCCAGCGCGCAAATACGAACGCGGAAAAGTTCGTCAGCTTTCCTAAAAAAAACAGGAACTATCGTAAAAATACTTGCGATATGTTCCTTTTTTGTTGGGATAATTCCGGTTATTCAAAACTTAAAACATTCACATGGATTCTTTTGCAAGAAATTATTAGAGAAACGTTGGATAAAATCTTAGAAATTCTTTGCTCAGTCCGATGAATATACGTTTTGTGTCCGCTCATTGCGTTTTACATACAAGCTCAAAGTGTCCGCAGAGGTGCGGAAATTTAGAACTACAGCTTTCAAGTACATCTAGCAGGTGCGCTTTGGCAAAGTCGATATAGGAATCTAGCTCCCGCAAAGGAGGGCGTTACTTTTATTTAAAAATATAAGTAGTGTTCTCCTGCGTCCGCTAGATTCCGTTTTGTCAAAGCGAGCCTGCAAGATGTACTAGAAAACCTGCGAAACAAAATTTCCGTCACCATGCGAACACTTTGAGCTTGTATGTAAAGACCTTGAGCGGACATAAAAGATAGCGGTTTCATCGGACTGAGCATTAGAATTTCAAGATTTTTGACACGTTTTTCGAATAATTGATTGTCGAAAGAATCTATGTGAATGACATAAACTTTGAATAACCGGATTTATCTAAATAAAAAAGGAACATATCGTAAACATTTACTTTTACGATAGTTCCTGTTTTTTTAAGAAAGATGGTCGATTTCTGCAAGCCAGATGGATGCGCTGGCATCGGAAGGCATTCGCAGGTCGCCACGTGGAGAGACTGCAACACTTCCGACCTTTGGTCCGTCCGGTAAGCAGGAACGCTTAAACTGCTGATTGAAAAATCTGCGGTAAAAGGTCTTTAACCATTTTAAAATAGTTTCATTGTCATAGGTTTCTGCAAAAGCAATTTTTGCAAGACGATAAATCTTTTCCGGTGCATAACCTAAACGAAGCATATTATATAAGAAGAAATCGTGCAATTCATATGGACCGACAAGGTCTTCTGTTTTCTGTGAAATCTTTCCGTCCTCCGGTGGCAAAAGCTCCGGTGATACAGGTGTATCAAGGACATCAAGCAGTACCTCCTCTAAGCCTGCATCTTCACAGGTATCCGCATAATAGCGCACCAGATGACGCACTAACGTCTTTGGAATGGATGCGTTCACTGCATACATTGACATATGGTCGCCGTTATAGGTTGCCCAGCCTAATGCAAGCTCTGATAAGTCACCAGTTCCAATTACCATGCCGCCTGCTTTATTTGCAATATCCATCAGAATCTGTGTACGTTCTCTTGCCTGACTATTTTCATAAGTCACGTCATGATTAGACGCATCATGCCCGATATCTCGGAAATGAACATTTACTGCTTCTTTGATACTGATTTCCATAAAATCAGCATCCAGATGCTTAATTAATTTTACTGCATTATCATAGGTACGGTCTGTTGTTCCAAAGCCCGGCATTGTAACTGCTTTAATATTTTTATGCTCCATGCCAAGCATATCGAATGCTTTTACCGTAACAAGAAGTGCTAGTGTAGAATCAAGTCCGCCGGAAATTCCAATTACAGCCGTTTTACAGTGTGTATGTGCCAAACGCTTCTTTAATCCCATTGCCTGAATGGTAAGAATCTCTTCACAGCGTTTTTCACGCTCTGCTAAATTTGCAGGAACAAACGGCATAGGATTCACATATCTTGTTAATTCTGTTTTTCCCTCTTTTAAAGAAAAAATAGTCTCTAAATAACCATCGTTTCGCATCTCAAAGGTGGTCATTCTGCGGCGTTCTGTGTTAATTCTTTGTATATCAATCTCCGCATAAACCGCCTCGTTTGTGAAAAGCTCTGCCTGTGAAAGCATATGACCATTTTCTGCAATCATATTATGACCGGAATATACCACGTCCTGTGTAGACTCACCTTCTCCTGCACTTGCATAAATATAACCGCATAAAAGGCGTGCAGACTGTCCTCTTACTAATTCTTCACGATACTGCTCTTTTCCGGTAATCTCGTCTGATGCCGATAAATTTACGATAAGGTTTGCACCATTTAGCGCATGGCGGATACTTGGAGGCTCAGGTGTCCATAAATCCTCACAAAGCTCTACGGCAATCTTTAATTCCGGGATGCTGCTGCAACAGAATAAAAGTTTTGTTCCCATTGGAACAGTCGTATCCTGTGAAAGCTTTACCTGCACAACCTCAGACATTCCTCTTGTAAAATGTCTTGCCTCGTAAAATTCATTATAATTCGGCAGATATGTCTTTGGAACAAGCCCTAAAATATCACCCTTACAAATGGCTGCTGCCACATTGTAAAGCTTGCCATTATATTCTAATGGAAGTCCTACAAATACGATACAGTCCAAATCTGCAGTAAATCCTGCAATTTTAAAAAGTGCATCCTTTGCCCCACGTAACAGCTTTTCCTGCAAAAATAAATCTCCACAGGTATATCCGGTAATACAAAGCTCCGGCAGTACAATTATTTTTGCGCCTTTACGCTCTGCTTCAAAAATGCAGTCACAAATCACATCTGCATTATAATCTGTATCAGCAACAACCACCTGTGGTGTAACTGCTGCCGCTTTGATAAAGCCATGTTTCACTACTTTCTCATCTCCTTCAATTCATCAACGGAAAATTGATATGCAGTATTACAGAACTGGCATTTTACTTCAATTGCTTCTCCGTCATTGATAATGTCATCTAAATCCTTTTTGCTTAAAGTAGAAATTGCTCTTGAGACACGTTCTTTTGAGCAGTCGCACTGGAATGCTGTTGGCATCGTATCGGTAATTTCAAGACCAAAATCTCCTAAAACTGTTTCTAAAATCTGTTCCGGTGTTTTGCCTTCCTCTAACATCTCTGTTACAGATGCGATTTCTGAAATACGTTTTTCTAATTTTTCGATGACATCATCCGGTGTAAATGGCATTAACTGGATAATAAATCCACCTGCCTGTTTTACAGAGCAGTCTTTATCCACAAGTACACCTAAACCTACTGCTGACGGTACTTGTTCAGAAGTTGCAAAATAATAAGTCAAATCCTCTGCGATTTCTCCTGTCTGCAATGCAATCTGTCCCACATATGGGTCTTTTAATCCCATATCCTTAATAACACTCATGACACCAAGTCCTAATGCACCGCCCACGTCTAATTTTCCTGCTGCGTTTAAAGGCAAATCAACATCTGCCGCCATTGGAAAACCTTTGACATGTCCTTTGGAATCTGCTGTAACAGTAAGCCCTTTTGCCGGACCGCTGCACTGAATCTGAACGGTCAAAAGGTCTTTTTCTCCTTTCATCATCACACCCATCATTGCCGCACCGGATAACAAACGTCCTAAGGCTGCTGTAATAACCGGACTTGTATTATGGTCACATCTTGCTTCCTCTACCATATTTCTTGAAGTGATGGCAAATGCGCGGATAGAACTGTCCGCCGCAATTGCTCTTACAATATAATCGTTCATGTTATTTCTCCTTTTCTCTGTCATTTTTATACCTTTACAGGCTATTTGTCTGCATCTTCCCATGCTCTCTTGCAATCACGTAAATACGCTCACTGTCCTCTTTTACCGGCTCTTTCGAAAAAGCATCATAGGCTGCCACAAATTCCATTCCTGCCTGTTCTAAGAGCTTTTTCACCGTATCCAGCTCATATGCCCGTTGGAAATGTGTTTCCTCATATTTGCGGTATAAATCATTTTCCTCCCGGATAAAAAGTGTCAAATCGTATTCATTTATCTGTTCTTCTTCATCAAAATAATTATCCCAGATAAAGCTTCCTTCTTCGCGGTTTTCGCTGATGGTTGTTTCTCCTAAAAGCTCTCTATATTTATATAGCGTGTTCAAATCAAAAATAAAAATTCCCTGTGGGTCAAGATAATTATTTACAAGTTTAAAAACAGAAAGCAAATCCTCTTCTTCTAAAATATAATTCATGGAATCACAGATACTTACCACAGCCCTTACCGTTCCATAAAGTTCAAATTCCCTCATATCCTGAAGCAGATATAAAATCTCATTGTCAGCTTTTTCATACTGCGCTTCCCGCGCCATTTCCAGCATATCAAAAGAATTATCGACACCAATCATGTCATAACCTGCCGCCGAAAGCAGCCTTGTCATCTTTCCAGTTCCACAGCCAAGCTCTAATACCAAGCCATCTTCTATTCCATATTCTTTTAACAGCCCAATTAAATAGCTGCTCCATTCTTCATAAGGCACATTATCCATAAAAAGGTCATAGACCTGTGCAAAACTGCTGTATGCTTCCAATGTTCTCACCTATTTTCCATACTTTTATTACCTATGTTATACTACCAACTTTCCTTTGGAAAAGCAAGTTTTCCACGTTTAATTTCCAAAAACGGTATGTTTTCCCCATATACTTTTCTCTTAAAGAAAACTTCATCAAACCTTAATCAAATCAACGGAAAGTCTAAAAGCATTCCAAAACGCTTTCCTATATAATAAAAACAGATTTTTGAAAGGCGGTTTTACGATGTCAGCACAAAGCAGCGAACTACAGTTTATCTCTGTAGAAAGAAACGATAATAACAGAAAAAAACAGACTCCAAGGAAAAGTGAATTATCCAGACAGCAGAAACGCACCATAAAAGCAATACGAAAAAGAAAACGCAGACAAAGACGGCTCATTTTCTGCACCACAGGTTTATGCGTCATTCTTCTTTCAGGTCTATGCTTCGTTACCAACAGGTTTACCGAAATTCCATTTCTCAGCCAAAGTGCAAAAGCAGAACAGTTAAAAGCACAAGGGGACTGCCCGGACGAGCTGTTGGAATTATTAGAAAAAAATGAGGAAACCTATGATTTTGTCAAAAACTATGCAAATCGTGAAAAATATATGGGAAAAACCATCGACTTGTCTAAAGATTACAAAGAAGGCACTGTTCCCCTTCTTATGCAGTGGGACAAACGCTGGGGCTACGATTTATATGGTGATTCCATGATAGGACTTGCTGGCTGCGGGCCAACCTGTATGACAATGGCATATTTATATTTTACAGGCGACACTACTATGAATCCGAAGAAAATGGCTGAATATGCACAAAGCGCAGGCTATCATTCATCCGAGGGGACAAGCTGGCTCTTTTGGACAGAGGGTGCATCTTCCCTTGGACTTTATGGTAAAGCGCTTTCGTTAGACGAAGCCGTTATGAAATCAGTCTTAGACAACAATGGACTTATTGTATGCAGTATGTCGCCTGGCGATTTTACAGACGGCGGACATTATATTTTAGTGCGTGGCTATGATGAAAACGGATTTTTCGTTAATGACCCAAACAGAAAGAGCAACAGCCAAAAACAATGGGACTTTGATACTCTGCAAAAGCAGATGAAAAATTTATGGTCATTAGAAGCGCATTAATTCTTTTAAAATCAGATTTCAAAACTTAAGTGCTGCTGTGGCTTGATTATTTTTTTTACAACATATATACTTATCTCGTATCATAAGTACTTGATTTCATTTTAGAACTTAATATGAGGTTTTTATGCTGGAAAATTACGAACATTATATTACAAAAAACATCAAAGCCTATTATAAACGGCGGCTCTTTGCTCCGATTTTTTATTTAATATTAGTGATAGTTCTCTGGTACATTTTCTCTTTATCAGACTTATTATCACCACACCTCCTCTCTGAATACTCCACTTTAGGAGCTGCTTATCAGGAGGAATTCAATGTACAGGCTTCTCTTTCGGACTTAAAATTTACCGGTTATACCGAAACGACATTTGGCAGCACTACAGGTTACTATTATTATGCGATTCGGAATAAAGAATGTATTATCGTTCTTCTCTCTCCTAAGACATGTGAACAGGGGCTTCCGAATATTGAATCTACAACTATTACAGGAAAAATCATAAAAGGCTCAACTTCCTTTAACCGTCTGCTTTCTAATCTTTCTACTGATTTAAACTGGACAGAAGCTGGCATTCAGAGCAAGGTTTCCAGCTATTACCTAAGTGAGCCGGATTATAATAAACCATTGAACATTTTCCTGCTTGCAGTTATTTTTCTTACTGGTGGATATGCTTCACTCAGCATTATTCTGTTTGTGCTTTATATTTGTTTTCCATTCCTCTCACCGCCATGTCAGGACCTTGCCTTATTTGGCAATCCTAAAAAGCTGCTTGCACAGGCGGAGGACGAGCTTGCAACATTACCACAGCTTGCAACAGAGGACATGTTTATTACGGAGCACTTTTTTATTGAAACATCCATCTATGGAAATGCTATCGTACCAATTGATGAAATTATCTGGATTTATAAGTACTCTACGCTTCATAAATTCTTCTGGTATCATTTCAGTATTTCCTATACACTGCATATCAGTGCCAACAAGCATTTGTATATCCAGTGCCCGAAAAATATAAAATCAGACATCGACGGTATTATTGATTACCTTGCAGAAGCCAACCACAATATTCTTGTCGGCTTCAACGAACAGAACCGCTTAAAGGTCGAAGAAATCCAGGGCACACCAATGAACTTCAAAAAATTTCTTCTCTTCCTCAAAAAGAGAATCTAAACAAAAAGGAGCTATCACCAAATGTGATATGCTCCTTTTGTCATGCAGCCCCAATCCTCAGGTTCACAAATTTTAAACATATACATTGATTCTTTTGCAAGCGACTGTTTGCGAAACGTTGGATAAAATCTTAGAAATTCTTTGCTCATTCCGATGAATATACGTTTTGTGTCCGCTCATTGCGTTTTACTGATAAACAAAAAGTGTCCGCAGTGGGACGAAAATCTTGGACTACAGCTTTCAAGTACATCTAGCAGGTGCGCTTTGGCAAAGTCGATATAGGAATCTGGCTACCGCAAAGGAGGGCGTTACTTTTATTAAAAAATATAAGTAGTGTTCTCCTGCGTCCGCCAGATTCCGTTTTGCCAAAGCAAGCCTGCAAGATGTACTAAGAAACCTGCGAAACAAGATTTCCGTCACCATGCGAACACTTTTTGTTTATCTGTAAAGACCTTGAGCGGACATAAAAGATAACGCTTTCATCGGAGTGAGCATTAGAATTTCAAGATTTTTGACACGTCTCGCAAACAATTGATTGTCGAAAGAATCAATGTAAATGACATAACTTGTAAACCTGAGGATTGGGGCTGCATCAAAAAAGAAGCATATCACATTTCTGCAATAGCTCCTTTTTGTTTAAGTTTATTATTTTGTTGGAATTAATTTCTCTTTTCCACCCATATATGGCTGTAATGCTTTTGGAATGTTTACGCTTCCGTCTGCATTTAAGTTGTTCTCTAAGAATGCGATAAGCATACGTGGTGGTGCAACTACTGTATTATTTAAGGTATGAGCAAAGTATTTGCTTCCATCTTTTCCTTTTACGCGGATTTTTAAGCGTCTTGCCTGTGCATCGCCTAAGTTAGAGCAGCTTCCTACTTCGAAGTATTTCTTCTGTCTTGGAGACCATGCTTCTACGTCGCAGGATTTTACTTTTAAGTCTGCAAGGTCACCGGAACAACACTCTAACGTACGAACCGGAATATCAAGACTTCTGAATAAATCTACAGTGTTTTTCCACATCTCATGGTAGTATGTCATGGATTCTTCCGGTTTACATACAACAACCATTTCCTGTTTCTCGAACTGGTGGATACGGTATACACCACGCTCTTCAATACCATGTGCTCCTTTTTCTTTACGGAAACATGGAGAATAAGATGTTAATTTCTGTGGAAGCTTTTCTTCATCGTTGATAGTATCGATGAATTTACCAATCATAGAATGCTCAGATGTACCGATTAAGTAAAGGTCTTCGCCTTCGATTTTGTACATCATTGCTTCCATTTCATCAAAGCTCATAACGCCTGTTACAACGTTGCTTCGAATCATAAATGGTGGAATGCAGTAAGTAAAGCCTCTCTCAATCATGAAATCTCTTGCGTAAGAGATAACTGCTGAATGAACTCTTGCAATATCTCCCATCAGGTAATAGAAGCCGTTTCCTGCAACTTTTCCTGCAGCATCTAAGTCAATTCCGTCAAAACGCTCCATAATGTCTGTATGATATGGAACTTCAAAATCAGGAACAACCGGCTCACCGAATTTTTCGATTTCTACGTTGCAGGAATCATCCTTTCCAATTGGAACAGATTCATCGATGATGTTTGGGATTACCATCATGATTTTTGTAACTTTTTCCTGTAATTCTTTTTCTTTCTCTTCTAATTCAGCAAGACGTGCTGCACCTTCTGCAACCTGTTTTTTCACTTCTTCTGCTTCGTCTTTTTTGCCCTGTCCCATTAATTTTCCGATTTCTTTGGACAGCTGATTTCTCTTTGCACGAAGGTCATCTGCTTCCTGCTGTGTTTTTCTTGCTTCTGCATCTAATTCAATAACCTCATCTACCATTGGTAATTTGTGGTCCTGAAATTTCTTCTTAATGTTTTCTTTTACTACTTCTGGATTCTCACGTAAAAATTTTAAATCAATCATTTCTTTTCTCCTTTTGTTTTTATTCCGCATAGAAACTTTCATGCATTCGTGTGGCAAGGTCCTTCCTATAAAGATTCGTGTGTCAAAAGCGCTACCTACTCTTTTATACCGGCAAATCGCACAAATAATATTGCAAAAAGTTTCTTTTGAGCAATGAAGATGACACTCAAATCCTATAAAACAAAAAACCTTTCGTCCCAATGCAATTACCATAACGGTATCTGCACATGGGACGAAAGGTTATATCTTCCGCGTTGCCACCCAATTTGCCGGATAATCTATCCGACCTCTCAAACGTACGTTAAAGGGTACGACTCTGTGACTTTCATCACCGACTCCGAAAGTGGAAAGATTCTTCTTCTGTACCGGTTCACACCTGCCACCGGCTCTCTGAGACAGTTCCCAAATCGTAGCTTTCATCTTCGCCAACTGCTTAGTATTATAACTTTATTGCAGTGAAAATGCAAGCCTATCTTCTATTTTCACGCATGATTTTCATGAATACTTTTCATGAATACTTTTCGTGCTTTCTGCTTCTATCCATTCTGCAAGTTTTCCTGCACGTACTGCCCAGGTATGTTTTTCTAAAACATGTAGCTTTCCTTTTGCGATAATCTCCTGACGCAGTGTTTCATCTGCCAACAGCAGCTGTACCTTCTCCGGTAATGCTTCTAAATGCTTCAAATCATAATAGCAGACACCTTCTTTTTCCTGTAATTCTTCGCAAAGGTATTTGCTCTTATCTGACAGGCAGACAGCTCCATTTAAAATAGAATTAAACACGCGGTCATGTGCACCATCTTTAAACCAAGGCATCACGTTAATCGAAATCTTCGAACGCTGCAGCTGTTTTAAACACTCTAACGAATCTGTCTGCGGATGAATTCTTAAATTCTCCGGGTGCTCGCATGCAAGCTCATCCCAGCCTTTTCCAATCACATCCACAACAATTCCTGCATCTACTAAAGTTTTTACAACTGCACCTCTCCAGTAATTGCGCACATACAAATCAATAAATATCATCCGGTGCATGGCAATTCTCAGTTCGTCATATGGCACTTTCCCCATTTCGCGCTCACAATGACGCAGGGCTGCCTCTTCCACCGTCTGGTCAGGGTTTGCAATCAAATCATCAATGATTCCCTGATAAAAGGCTGCGTACTCATCATTTATCCAGTGAATATATGGCTCACAAAACGATGGTGGTGTATAATTTCCGGTCATAATCACATCCACTATACGTTCCGCTCCGTTTTCCTCTATCTTAGTTCCTGCCAATGGCAGAAAACCCTGATGATGAAATTCTGGATAAAAATCCTTAAAATACTTCTCCTGTTCTTTATCAATACTAATATGATGATAGTTTTTCGGCAGTTCGCTTAATCTATCATGATAATAGTATGGATGGTCTGCTGCAATATTATAACAAGGAATACCATAGCTTTCCCAGATGTAACCTAATGCCGGATGATACACTCCCTCTTCTTTTTCAAGTCCTTCAAAGTTAAATGTAATCAGAACTGTTTCACCCGGATTGATAAATTTGCGTACCCTTTTTGCACTTTGTATATCATTTTTTAAATCATAATAAAAAATGCGATACCCCATTCGTTCAAACTCTTCTCCCATCTGCATGGAAAAATAGTCCAGCGTCTCTACTCCGCCAACAAACATAATTATTTTTTTCATATGGCAGCTCCATCCAAAATCTTTCTTTTATAATGCGTCTGCATCATTCTTTGTGCCTTTACGCAGTTTATTCACACGCTTGATATAACCCGGTATCTTTTTTACCGCCGGTACTGCCCATTTGTAAAAAGCAATCAGACACTCTTTCAAAAAGTCTCCTGCTTTTTTCTTATTTTTCCAGCACCAGTGCAGTTTTTTCACCAGTAAGATAAGCGGATAAATCAGACAGAGAATTTCTACAACAAACAAAAGTAAAATCACATCTTCATATCCTTTTGCACGATTTTCCCAATAAGGATACACAATGCCTTTCATTCCCATAGAACGTGTTCCAAAGGATTTTAACATGGTAATTTTATTTTTTAATCCATATCGTGTAGAATTTTCAACCATCTCATAGTCTGTTTCTTCCATTTCAAGTGCTTCTTCTAAAGTTGTCATGCCGAAATCCTCTACCGGATTTGCAATCAAAAGCTCATAACAGTCAATTGTTAATTCATTATCTTCCGTTTCCAAGTTTTCCTTCATGACCTCATAGGAAACATAAATAGTTGCATTCTCTTCCTCTGCTGCCTTGCTGAAGTAACCGGAATCGCTGCGGACAACACCTTTTATCACATATGCGCGTCCGCCAATCTGTACCGTCAGTCCGGCAACATCAGAAGAACCAAATAACTGCCATGCTACATTCTCATCTAAAATTACACTGTCTTCATTTAAATCATCTGCTGTCAGATAACTTCCGGAAAGCAGCTTTAACGGATGAAAAAGGAAGAAATCCTCTGACACTCCAAATGCCCGAAATGTTCCACTTGAACGTTTAGAAGCTACTATCAACTCTCCCTGAGTACTATATGCATCCACCCAGGTACGTCCAGTCTTGTTATCTGCATTTACAGAAGCTTCATCTAATGACTCTTTCAATACTGCTTCTAATGGAACAACCTGGCTTGCAGTAAAATCTGCTTCGTCAGTAAAAAAACATGAAATCTGTGCAAATTCTGTTTCTTCTGACCACCGCGATGCTAATTGCTGCGTTGTAAGCTGGTTTGTCAGGATTCTTTCTAGTCCTGTCAAAAGAAGTGTGCAGGACAGTAACAGAATCACTGTCAATATTTTTCTGTACCGCTTCATATTGTCAACCAACCCTTTCTTTAATCTGCCAGACGTACCTGCTGATTTTCTTCAACCGGCTTGGTCGTTGTTGTAATTACATATTCATATCCCTCTAAAGCACCGCTGATAGCTGATTTGGTATCATCAGAGGTAATAATCTCTACATCGACACGTCTTGCATAGTATCGGTTGCCAAGCGGTGTGCTCTTTGATTCTATAATCAGAATAAAGTTACCATTGGAATCTTCTCTGATACAACTGGTTGGTACAACTAAATCATAGTTAGAGCTTTGTTCTCCAATTGAAAGTGTATAGTTATCACCTGCAGATACCTCACCTGTTAATTCACAGGTAACAATACTTGATTCTTTATTCTCCGGGTCTTTTCTAATAGAAAGTACCTTTGCGCTGATATCATTTCCATACCAGTTATTTAAAATAGTCGCTGTATCATCCGGTTTAATTTTTCTTGCCTGATTTGCAGTTACTTCAAATTTTAATATGTATGCCTTGTTTTCCGGCTGAATCATCATAACTGTTTCTTCTGCATTTACTGTCTGACCAGCAGTATATAAAATCTCTGTTACAGTACCATTAATTGGAGAAGTAATTTCTGCATCAATGGATTCTGCTTCCATTTCAGCAACTTCTTCACGAAGCTCTGTTAAGGTCTCATACTGTGACACAAGGTCAATTTCTGTTGTAAGCTTTGTTGTTACTGTTTCAAGGTCCGCTGTTACTGCCTCTAACGCTTTCTGTGCCTGCTCAAGTTCTGCGCTGACTGCTGTTCCGGCTGACTCTAATTTATTAGATAATGCTGTCTGTGCATTTGTAATTGCCTGGTCATAAACAACCATTGCCTGGTCTGCTTTTACCTTATCAGAGCATGCACTGTCATAATCCTTCTTTGCATCTTCGTATGTTTTCTTTGCGTTCTCATAAGCTTTTTTTGCTTTCTCATAAGCTTCTTTTGCTTCTTTTACTTCAGAGGAATCTTCTGCTTTTCCCTCTTTCACCAGACTCTCATAAGCAGATTTTTTCTTGTTCATGTCAGACTTTTTATCTGCTAACGCTGTTTCTGCTGTATCCACTGCTGTATTTGCATCAGTAACTGCTTCTTCTTTCTTCGTTACTTCTGCCTGTGCTGCAATCTGGTCCTGCTGTGCCTGAATGACTGCTGCTTCCTCGCTGGAAGTATCAACTGTTGTAGTCTGTGCTGCCTGCTTTGTTAATGCATCAACTGTTGCCTGTGCATTTTCTACTTCAGCTCGCGCCTGTGCAAGTGTATTCTGCTTTTCAGACAAGCTGCTTGCTTTTCCTGACTCAATTGCATTTCTTTCTGCTACTGTAAGCCCTGCTGTTAAAACTGCAGTTTCGTAAGTTCTTTCTGCTTCTTTTAATTCTTTTCTTTTTGCAACAAGTTCTTCACTTTCTGCATCTACTAAGGTAAACAGTACATCACCTGTTTTTACCTCTGCATCTGTTTTTACATTGATGGTTTCAATTTTGCGGCTTTCTGCAAGTGTCACAGCGTAGTTCTCACTTGCTTCTACTGTACCACTTCCACGTACTTTTGTGGTAATGGTATCATCCATAATCATCTGTGTGCTGACTTCCACTAAGGAATAATTCATAATCGTATTTGAGAAAAATGTTAAAATCAGCATAATAATCAGAAAAATAATTGCTATATTTTTAATTTTATCTTTTCTATCACTCATTTTTGTCTTTCTTCCCTTCTTCGGCTAACCTTTGACACCGCCCTGATAAGCGATTCCTTCTACCAGATATTCTTCTCCATATAAGAAAATTAAAAGGCTTGGTATCATATAAATCGTTGCTACCGCAAACGCAAGACCAACCTCCTGTGCATTAATTCTTGCAAGGTAGATGGATAATGGATATTTATCTGCGCTGCTAAAGAACAATAATGGCTGTTCTACCATGTTCCAGTAATCAATAAATACTAAAATTGCACAGGATGTAATCATTCCTTTACAAATTGGAACACATATTTTTGAAAAAACCTGCCATTCATTTGCTCCGTCAATCTTTGCTGCCTCAAGTAATGGCACTGGTATTCGTTTCATGTACTTGGTCAATAAATACACACTAAACGGTGAAAAAATACCCGGCAGCCAGATGGCCCAGTTTGTGTCTAACAGATTCATCCAATCAAGCACCAGATAGTTTGGAACTAATGTTACCTGATATGGCATCATCATTAAGATTACATAGGCAAAAAAGACAATTGCTGACAATTTTCCCTTTGTTCTCATAAAACCATATGCTGCTAATACTGCAACTATCAACTGAAATACAACTACCGGAACTACCATAATAATTGAGTTCCAGAATTTCAGAAGATAATCCGGGCTTTTAAATAAGACTGTCGCGTACTGCGAAAAGCTTACCATATCCGGGATAAATTTTAAGTTTACTGCTTCTGCGATAAAGCTTTTTCCACCAGTGTCTGTTTTCTGAAAAATAACACCATAATTGGATGTAATTTCCGACGCTGCCATAAAAGAATTTGTTACTGTTAAAATAATCGGTATCAAAAAAATTGCGGCTGTTACAACAGCAAGTATGGTCATACAAACCTTAACACAGAGTTTCTTTTTTTGAACATTTGCTTTCTTTTTCATGATTCTTCCAAGTCCTTTCCGAAATGATGCTCCACTAAGAACATAACTCCCATAATAATAATCATAACAAAGGACATATAAATCGCTGCTGTAGAAAGCTTCTGGTAATCTGCGGATGTAAATGTGTTATTCATATAATGCTGCAGCATGTATAACGTTCCTACCGGATACTCACCTGTCAGCATATAGATCTCGCGGAATACCTTAAATGAGTTAATCAGTGATAAAATCGTTGTAAACATAATTGTTGGTGACAGATAACGAAGCTTTACATGGATAAAAATCTTAAATCTTCCTGCACCGTCTAACTGTGCTACTTCAATAATATCCTTCGGAATATTTCCCATTGCAGATAAAAAGAGAATCATGTTATATCCTAAATTCTTCCATAAGAAAAGCAGAATAATAACAAATATTCCCGCGGAGGACTTTAACCAGTCAATCTGTGCTCCTCCAAAATGCTGTATCACTTCATTGACAACACCTTTGTAATCAAACAATACCTGCCAGATTAATACAATGGATGCGATTGGAACCATTAATGGTGTCAAAAAACAGCTTCTAAGCTGGCTTTTGAAAGGAATTCCGGCATCTAATAAAAAGGCAAGTGCCATTGATAAAATTACTGCGAGAGGAACTGCAATCAGGGAAAATAACAAGGTATTCCCGACTGCGGTACGGAATGCTCCGTTTTGAAATATATTTATGTAATTTAAAAGTCCAACAAATTTTTTGGAAATTGGATTATCAATAAAAGAAAAGTAGATAACCACAAGAAACGGGAGTACAAAAAAAGTCAATACTCCCAAAACACTCGGTGCCAGGAATAATCCTGACACCGATTTCTTTATTTTTTTCTTACCTGGTTTTTTTGCCATGCTAAAACCTCTATTTTGTCTCACTTAAATAAATCTCCATACGGCTCTGAATCTTAGCGGCTACATCTTCTGCAGACTGCTCACCAGAGAAATAGAATGCAGCTTCTTCCTTAATCAGATTAAACATATCATTAGAAATTGCACCATTTACTGCTGTTGTACCGTTTACTAATTCTTTTACAGCATCTACCTGCTCCTGTGTTGCTGGCTTAATTTCAATTTCAAAGCTGCCCCAGCCCCATGTACCGCCGGAATTTGCACTGCTATTCATTGCCTGCTCACAGTAATAATCGAAATCATCCTGACGAACTGAGAATCCATAATAGCCATAATATTCTTCATCTTCACCTTTTTCTGTTGGAAGATAGAACTCACGCATAAATTCCCATGCAACATCTTTTGCTTCACAGTTTTTGGTAATACCATACATGTTAGAGAATGAAAGCATTGCGCCATTTCCTTCTGTTGTAGGATATCCGATGTATGTTAAATCACCGCCAAATACTTCCTGATACATCTGAATCTGTTCAAAGTCACCGAGGTAGTACTGTGTTAATAATACTTTACCTTCGTTCATAAGTACAGCTTCATCTACATCTTCATTATATTCAAATTCTTCTGGGAACATATTTGCAAATTCAAGTACGTCAATAAATTCCTGGCTGTTAAAGTTACATGTTGCATCGTTCCAGTTGATGTACTGGTTATAGCCAAGGCTTAAGCACATACTTAATGCCTGTTCTCTTGTCATTCCATAGAATAACTGTGTTCCTTCTGGTTTAGAATCTAATAATGCGAGCATTTCATCTAAAGTCCAGCCTGCTTCTGCTCCAACGTCTTCTGTTTTACCTACTACAGTATTTAAACTAAATCCTGTTGGAAGAGTTACTAATTTACCATCCTGCTCACAAGCTGTAAGTACATTCTGTAAAAAGTCCTCTCTCTTTAATACCTGGTCAGAATCAATAAGCTCATATAAGTCAATCATTAATCCTTTTGCTGCAAAATTTGTTACCTGTGAATAATCATTAAAGATAACGATATCTACGTCTTTATCAGATGCAACAGCTGTTGTGAAGGAATTTAACATATCATCCCAGTCAGTCTCTTCATCCATATCAGAACTGTAATCAATGATGTTAATCTTGTAATCATCATGCTTTTTATTGAATTCGATTGCTTTTTCTTCTACCTCAGAATCAACCCACATACAAGCAATATCAATGTTTGTTACTTTTGAAGCTTCACTTTCATCGATTTCTGTTAAAACTGCAATATCACTTGTACTTGTTCCTGAAGAGTTGCTCCAGCTATTTAAAAATACTGCTAATCTTCCATCAGATAACATACCAAAGCTTGAAACACTAGAGCTTGAAATATTGCAATCCATCCAGCTTAAATATTCTTCTTTTGTTTCATTATCAAGGTTATATTTGTAAAGAGTTGCGCCTTCTCCAAGAAGCAGATTCTTTTCATCTAAAGCAACCACATTATCTGCAGTAACATCTAATCCTTCACCAGTTTCCATCTTCTCTTTGTCAATGACTGTCATCTGCATTCCATCATCAGTGTAACCAATTGTAGCAACTGTACCATCTGCAAGTGCAACTAATCGGTAAACATAATCATCAAATTCAATCTTTCCTTTTTCATTGCCATCGGCATCCATAACCTGTACATAAAATGTATCAGAAGAACCGTCATCGCTCCATTCATTGATGCAGGAGTAAATATATCCGTCAGAATCTACTGCTAATCCATAACAGCTGATACTTCCATTTTCCATTGCCTCATACTCATGTGTATAAACAACATTGCCGTTTGCATCATATTTTTCAAGAAGGTTTGTATAAATATATTCTGTTGCCATTTCTTTCATGAATTTTGCATAATCAGGATTACCTTCTTCATCCACATAGCTTTCTGCTAAATAGTCATTCCACTCTTCTTCTGCCATAGATGAATCATAGCCCCAGCTGTCTACCATATAATTAATAACATCATCTAAAGTAGCCCCGCTGTAATCTGCTGTCAAACTTTCCTCATTTACTTTACTAATGCTGAAATAAACATAAACGTTACCATCTTTATCTACTGCAATATAAGATGGGTCTCTTGTTTCTTCAGTGCTTACCTCACCTTCTGCAAGGTCTAAATTATCTTCCTGCTCCCAGATTGTCTTTGCCTCGGAATTCATGAGGTTGTAAGAATAAACACCTCTTTTGGTATACTCATCATTGTAAGCTGTATAGTAAATAGAATCATCTCCAAATACTACTGTGTTTACATTCTCTGAAAATGTTTCTGGAAGATTATCCAGATAATCTGCTTTGAAGTAATGTTTCTTCTCAGCCGTTCCTCCTGTTGATTTACCACCACAGGCAGTAAGTCCAACACCCATTGATACCACCAATGTCAATGCCAGACCTTTTTTTGTTAATCCATGCTTCATAAATGTTCCTCCCACGTCTATATTTTTATATGAAATCATTTCATGCATTCACACACTACATAACATAAAGAATTTTTCGCAAAAAAGCAAGCAATAAAAGGTTATGAAATTCTTAAGATTCTCTTGCGATAACAACAAAACCGTTTCCTGTCTATGAAAGACAAAAAACGGTTTGCTTTTTGAATATTTTTTATATTTTTAACTGCTCTTTGATATAGTCACTCATCTCATTTTTCGGGATTCCAAGTGTTAGGGATAATTCACTGTATAATTCATTTTCTGCAGCTTTTAAATACTTTTCATCTAGTGCAGTAATTTTCTTTCCCTGCGCAGTACGCTCTTTTTTACGAAAATATAAGGTCTTAATAATGCTGACCCACTCATGATAATCACAGGTACGCATTGCCTCTTTATATAGTGCCTCTCTTCTCTTATCATCATCAATCCAAAGTTGCTCAATCTTTGGCATTTCCTGAATTAATTCTGCTGCATCTTCTTTGGAAATGACTTTACGCATCGTTATTTTCTGATTATCTATCGGAACATATATTTTTCCTGTGCCGTTTTCTATCTGACCTAATACATAATATAATCTGTCTTTATCTGCCCCCGGAATGTCTACATGCGTGATGTCTTCTACAAGACACACACCTTTGCTGCCATACACAATATATTCGCCTACTTCAAACATTTTTCCACTTCTCCCTTCCAAATGTTTTGCTGGCATAAACTGCCCACCATTATAAACTCACTGCTTTTCTAGTTTATCACGCGTTTTTGTAAAATGTCAGTCAATTCTTGCGATTTCAGACAACTTTGTGAAAACTGCAAGAATGCAGACCAGGGGAAGCTTGTGCATTTTTTATGTGTCAAAAGTATCAAAAAAGCAGATTACAGTACTTCTGCAATCTGCCTTTTCATACATAGGGAATTATATTATATTAAGGAAAAATGAATCTTTTATCTCTGGACACGTCCTGAGCCGTCTCCACCTGCTAACTTCTGAACTTCAGCAACACTCACCTGATTGAAGTCACCCTCGATAGAATGTTTCAGACAGCTTGCTGCTACTGCAAACTCGATAGTTTCCTGTGGAGCGTAATCACTTAAGCATGCGTAAATTAAACCACCGCCAAAGGAATCTCCGCCACCTACGCGGTCAACGATATGCATTAAATATTCTTTTGAGAAGTAGCTTTCGCCGTTCTCATAAAGCATTGCTGCCCAGCGGTTATCATTTGCGGAAATAGAAGTTCTTAATGTAATGGCAACCTTCTTAAATCCAAAACGCTCTGTTAATTTCTGAGCTACTTCTTTGTAGCCTTCTTTATTTAATTCACCAGCAGTTACTTCTGTACCTTCTGATTTGATTCCAAATACATCATTTGCATCTTCTTCATTGGAAATACAAACATCCACATATTTGCAAAGCTCGCCCATAACCTGTCCTGCTTTTTCTTTTGACCATAATTTGTTACGGTAATTTAAGTCACAGCTTACGGTAATTCCTTTTTCTTTTGCAGCTTTACAAGCTTCTAAACAGATAGCTGCCACGTTATCGCCAAGGGCTGGTGTAATACCGGTAAAGTGAAACCAGTCAGCACCTTCAAAGATGTCATCCCAATTGAAGTCGGCTGTTGTAGCTGTTGCAATGGAAGAACCAGCGCGGTCATAAATAACCTTGGATGGTCTCTGGGAAGCACCTTTCTCTAAGAAATAGATACCAACTCTGTCACCACCACGTACAATTTTGGATGTATCTACACCAAACTGTCTTAAAGAATTAATTCCAGCCTGTCCGATTTCGTGGGCTGGTAATTTTGTTACAAAACTTGCATCCATTCCATAGTTCGCTAAAGAAACAGCAACGTTGGCTTCTCCGCCGCCGTATGTTGCACCATAAGATGCAGCCTGAACGAAACGATAATATCCTTCTGGTGCAAGACGAAGCATGATTTCTCCAAATGTAACAACTTTCTTTGCCATGTTTTAACCCTCCTAAAATTAAGTTTCATTATATGAAACACAGTTTCATTTTTAACACATGTTTATTATACCACCGAAATATAGAATGTCAAATAGGTTTTTATGGAAAAGCAGAAAACGCAGCCTAAAATCCAACTCTGAATTTTAAGCTGCGTCGTCTTATTTATGATTCCTCTCTGACATCCATGCATAGATATCTGCATAGACTTTTTCTTTGTCAGTCTCATTCAAGATTTCATGACGGTCATTCTCATAGAGTTTACAAGTAATATCTGTAATTCCCGCCTTTTTATACATCTCGTATGCTTTTTTTACACCTTTTCCCATATTTCCTACCGGGTCATCCTGACCGGAAACAAAAAATAATGGCAGTTCTGTTGGTATTTTCATGGCATTTTTCAGATTGCAGTCATATTTCACCGCATCCATTAAGCCATAATATGCGTTCAAAGAAAACATAAAGGAACATTTTGGTGTACTGTAATATTCGCGCACACAATCCGCATCTTTCGTCAGCCAGCTGTTTTCCGGTTTTTTCCCGGTAACATCAAATCTCTGATATGGTCCTCTAAAAGAAAGAAACTGGATAAATTTGCTGCGGTGATTCCATCCGCGGATTGCTACAAGGATTCTACATAAGAACATGCCAAATCCCATCAAACGTGGCGACATAAAGCCAGTTCCCATGATAATTGCACCGGATAAATTCTCATTATGTAATGTCAGATATTTACGAAGCATATAAGAGCCCATGCTGTGTCCCAACATAAAATATGGCACACCCGGATTCTCTTTCTGAATGGTAGTACGAAGCGTATGCATATCTTCTACCTTAGTACCACTTGGGTCAGGCAGCGCAATAAAGCCCCATTCATCCTCACTTGTAACAGACTCACCATGACCAAGATGGTCGTGGCCTACCACCATAAAACCTCTTTCGGTCAGATACTCTGCAAAGCCGCGGTAACGCTCAATATACTCAATCATTCCATGTGTAATCTGCAAAATGGTATGGTAATTTCCATCCTCCGGAAGCCATTTCACCGCGTGAATCTTTGTTTTTCCATTGCTTGATAAAAACGAAAAAAATTCTTCTCTTGCCATATTTTCTGCCCTTTCTATCTTCTGTAATCATTTTATGCTCCGACACCGATATGTAATTTGAAAGAATGATTATCTGCTGGCATTCTGTCTGATTTTCTGGAATGCAGTCTCCATCTCATCTGTGCAGGCTTTCTGTTCTGCATAACTGTTAGACATTTCTGCAAGCTGGCTGCTCAAACGACCGCCTAAATCTGCCACCTGCGCCTCTGCCTGTAAAAACTGCTCCGTTTCCTGTGTCACATCCTCTGAAAGCAGGCTTGAAACATCTACTTTAACAGCTTCATAATCTGTAACCTGTTTTGTCTGCTCTCTTAACACCTTGCTCATGGAAATATTATTTTCTTTTAGCAGTTCATTTAACGTTTTTGTCTGCTCTTCTAAATCTGCAATTTTCTGATTCATCTCAGCAAGCATTGCAGCTGCTTCTGCTGCACCTTTGGCATACTGCTCCGAAAAAGTACGCACGTCCTCGGCTGCTGCAATAAAATTCTTTCCTGCATCGCCCATTCTGCCCGCTTCTATTGCAGCATTCAAAGAAAGAACGCTCATATTTTTAGACAAATCTGACATCTGTGCAAGCTGCACTTTTAAATCTTCTTCCTTTCTGGCATATTCTGCCGGAAATTCTAAAAGCGCTTTCATTGGAGCTGTAAAATGTTTATTCTTTTCTACAATTCCTTCTATCTGAGCGGTCTGCTCCTTCATTGCATCAAAGAAAGTATTCTGTCCGTTTCCTGCTTTTTTTGTCTGCTCTGCGGCTGTAAAAACAGATTGTCCAATCCTTTCACCTCTTGCCTGATTAGCACCTGCTGCTTCTAACAGCTGTCTGATATTTTCATTTGCAACCTCTAAATCCTTCTGCATCTGTGCATTAGAAACTGCAAGGCTTGCAAAACATTCTTCTAATATATCCTTTTGTCTGCTGATTTCCTCTAATGCCTTTGTCTTACGGCCGTTTGCCTCACGAAGCTGTATCAGCTCCGCGTTCAGCTTATCTTTTTTTGCACCAAACAACATCCATATCCTCCCGCTTCTACTTACTGATAGTTACGAATCACTATCTGCACGCTCTCTATTCCATTATACTCATTTATCTCTGGATAGTACACCACCTGCATGCGAATTTTATTATTTTTTCCATGAAAAGCTTTTTCTAACTCATCTATGCCAAATTTGTCTGCATAATAATTTTTAAAGCTTTCTACGTCACCAAAATAAACAGCCGAAACCTGTTCTCCATGCTCTGTCAAAAGGTTAAGTTTTAAAACATTCTGATTTCTTCCAACCACTGCTGCACGCGCAATGGATAAGTTTTTATCTGCAAACTGAGGTTTTTGATTTCCTTTTCCAAAAGGCTCTAACAACTCAAATTCACGAATCAGATTCGTATCTGCATAGCCTGCCGGCATCGCAATGTCTATCTTTATCTTAGGGATAAAATCCTCATCTGTCAAAGTACAACATTCATTTATTTTTTCACGAAATACATCCACAAGTTCTTCCTGAATGGAAAGCCCTGCTGCCATCGGATGTCCACCAAACTTCCCAAAAAGTTCCCTGCATTTACACATTTCCTCATACATGGAATACTCTTCGATGGAGCGCCCAGAGCCTTTGACGCAGTCTTCGCCTTTCGTCAAAACAAACACCGGTTTGTGATAACTTTCACGAATTCGTCCTGCAATAATTCCTGCAAGACTTTCATGCACCTCTGGTAGATAAATGACAAGCACTTTATCATTCATATATTTTTCTTCTACTGCTGCACGCGCAAGCTCTACGCCGTCTGCAGTCATATCTTTTCGCTGTGTATTTAACTCCACAAGCTCCCTTGCAATCTGTGCTGCATTTTCTCTATTTTCCTCAAGGAAAAGATTTAACGATATTTTCGCCGTCTCTAGTCTTCCACTTGCATTGATGCATGGCCCTAACACAAATCCAAAATGATAGGAATTGACCTGCTCTGGCTGTAATCCATTCTGCAAAATCAATGCCTGCATTCCGATATTTTGGGTGTGATGAATCCGCTTTAATCCCTCTTTTACAAGTATACGGTTTTCATCACGCAAATCCATGACATCGCCTACAGTTGCAAACGCTGCATTCTCCAAAAAAACTTCCGCCTCTTCTACCGGAATTGCCATTTTCTCATATAAAACCTGTATCACTTTAAAGGCAACTGCTGCCCCACATAGCTCTTTGAATGGATATGCGCAATCTTTTTGCTTAGGATTGACAATCGCATCTGCATTGCTTCTTAAAAAGGTACGTTCCCCATTTTCTTCTATGTATGGAATCTCATGATGGTCAGTTACTAAAACGGTCATGCCTAATTCTTTTGCATATGCAATTTCATCAATTGCTGCAATTCCATTGTCACAGGTAATAATGGTATCTGTCCCAAGCGCATGTGCTTCTGACACCAGATGCTCATTGACACCATAACCATCATTCATTCTATCTGGAATCTGAAAGGTAACACATCCGCCGCACCGCAGAATTCCCTTGTAAAGAATATAGGTTGACATTACTCCATCAATATCATAATCACCAATAATGCGGATATTCTTTTTCTCAATGATTTTCGCTTTTAAAATGTCTGTCAGCTTCTCCACGTCTTTCAGCTGGTGCGGATTGTACAAATCTTTCATTGTGCCATATAAATAACGCTTAAAATCTGCTTCTTCTATAATATCACGATTTCGAACCAGCCTTGCTGTTACCGGGCTGATTCGAAATTTTTCTCCAAGGGCATTAAAATCTGCCCGTTTATTCATTACAAACCATTTTTCCATTCAAATTTCTGCCTTTTCTTATTGTCTCTTTCACATCTTTGAATTCTATTCTACTGCAATTCTGCAATTCTCGTAACTGCCACATAAATCTCTGATATTTTATACCAGGTTCTATAATCGACAACACCTGTTACCGGGAGACCAAAAATGGACTGGAATTTCTCCACTGCTTCCCTCGTTGCTTCTCCAAAAATACCATCCGGTGTAATCGTTGGAATTGCCGGATATGACCTGGAAATACGCGCCAACTGCTCCTGCATCTGGCGAACCTTATCACCGCTTGAGCCTACCATAAGGTCTACTCTTGGCCAGGATGCCGGAATCCCGGAAACCTCTTCTGCAATATTAATAAACATGTTGTTTCCATAATAGTAACGGAGAATTTCGATTGCTTCATATCCCTGGTCTCCTAAGTACTTGCTTCCCCACTGGCTTAACCAGTTGCTGCAGGTAACACGCTGTCCATCGCAGTACTGTGTCAGAATCGGCTGTCTTACATTTGGGCGTGATAAATAATTCTGGAACATTTCATCCACCACATCCGAAATACTCTGGAAAATATTTCTTCCATAAGAGAATTTCTGGTCGTAGGCTGTGGAAGTTGTAATGGTAAAATCAAATCCCTGATTTCTGTACCATTCTGTATAAACACGATTCAATGTAAATGACATAATTGCAAGAATGTTCGCACGAAGCGTACTATCCGGCCATGTACTGTAAATTTCACTGGATGCAACATTCTTAATATAATCACGATATCTGACGTAATAATCCGGCGCATTCGCATCATTTGGCGGGCCATCATGTACAATTACATATTCAGGAATTACGACTCTGCTCAATACAATCTCTCCTGTTTCTGCAATTGGTTTAATCTCTGATTCTGCAATTTTAGGTGGAAAATCTCCAAATAGCGTATTTAATGGAATCGTGATATTATCGAGTGAATTTTCCTGACGCTCTTCCTCTTCCATCCGCACATCCTGCAGCGCGAGCTGTTCCGAGAAAATCTGGACTCCCGACACGTTGACCGGCCGGTATCCCGGTGCTGTAATTTGCAGAGTATATTGGGCAAACGGCTGCTCTTCCCCGGGCTGCATAGAGTATTCAAGTGGAGGCGCATCAAGTGTAAGTTCTTCTGACATTCCAGAAACATTGCTGGTTACCTCCTCAAAGGTTGAATTTGGTTCTCCTGTGTAAGATATCGATATTTTGGCATCGCGGATAGGATTATTGGTTCGTCGGTCTGTTACTCCTACCCTCAATGTACCTTTATCAATATTGTTTTCGTTCTGCATCAATCTTATATTTGGCATGAACAACCTCTTCATACATATCTCTATATTCTATGCAGTTATTTCTATATGGTTCATTACAAAGCAGGCATAACCTACCTTCATTATATCCTCAGACACATAATCCTGTCTGACACTAAAACAGACATTTCTTTTTCAACTTTTATTCTACTGTTACGACTTTCGCAAGATTTCTTGGCTTATCTACATCAAAGCCTTTATCGGATGACACATAATATGCCAGCAGCTGTAATGCAACAGAAGCTGGTAATACCATAAATTCATCACGCATATCTGGTAATTTTACTACCTGATATTCTGTATCTAAATTTCCTGCAAGTGCTTCTTTGATAAAAAGAACAATTTTTGCACCCCTAGAACGTACTTCTTTAATATTAGATAATTCTTTGGACATTAATTTTTCCTGTGTTACAGTTGCAACAACCGGTGTATCTGTTGTAATTAAAGCAATTGGTCCATGCTTTAATTCGCCGGAAGCATATGCCTCAGAATGAATATAGGATACTTCTTTTAATTTTAAAGAACCTTCTAATAAAATAGAGTGGTCAAGTCCACGTCCAATCATGAATAAATCTTTTGCTTCTACTACCTGTTTTGCAATGACATGAATCTCTCTCTTTTTCTCTAAAACTTTCTGCATTACTTCAGGCGTACGCTCTAATTCTGCAATATACTCTCTCGTCTGCTCCTCTGTGTAAATGCCACGTAAAAGTGCCATTTTTGCAACAAGCAGATAAAATACAGAAAGCTGTGTTGTATAAGCTTTTGTACTTGCTACTGCGATTTCAGGACCAGCATTTGTATAAAGCACGTAATCACTTTCACGCGCAATGGAAGAACCTTTTACATTAATAATGGAAAGTGCCTTTGCACCATGACTCTTTGCATATTTTAATGCTTCTAAGGTATCGATTGTTTCACCAGACTGTGATACCGCAATGACTAATGTTTTTTCATCAATAACAGGGTCATTGTACATAAATTCAGATGCAAGTTCTACATCAATGTGCATATGAAGAATGGATTTTACCAATGCCTGTGCAACTAATCCGGCGTGCATTGCCGTTCCGCATGCAACGATACAGATTCTTTCACAGTTTGTAAGTACGTCATCATTTACGCCATCCTCTGTAAAATCAGGAAGTCCGTTTACAATTCTTCCTGCAATCGTATTGCGGATTGCATCCGGCTGTTCCATGATTTCTTTTTCCATATAGAATGGATAACCATTTTTTCCAGCACTGTTTAACTGCCAGTCTACAGTTAAAATTTCCGGTTCAACGGCATTTCCCTCTAAATCTTCCAACTCAATCTTATCTTTGTGAAGCTGCAAAATATGATACTCTGGTACGACAAAATACTCATTTGTGAAACGACAGAGTGCTGTTAAATCTGATGCAAGCATAGAGCCTTCTTTGCAGGTAGTTGCAACGATTGGGCTGACATTACGGATAGAAAAAATCACATCCGGAATATCTGCAAACATAATCACAAGCGCAAATGTTCCTTTTAATTTGCTGACTGTCTTTTTGATTGCATGCTTTGGGTCACCATTGTAATAATGGTTCAATAATGCAGCCACAACTTCACTATCTGTTTCTGACTGAAGGATATCCTGCAATTCATAATGCGCAATTAATTCACGATAATTTTCAATAATTCCATTGTGAACCAATGTAACTGCTCCGCACTGATGTGGGTGCGCATTTTTATCATTGACACCACCATGTGTTGCCCATCTGGTATGACCGATTCCGCAATTAGCTAAGATTTTCTTAGATTCACAAATTGCACACAAATCACTTACTCGTCCAGCACATTTGTATACGTTTGTTTCCTTTGTTGCAGAATCCTTTACTGCAATACCAGCACTGTCATAGCCTCTGTATTCCAACAATTCCAAAGCGTCTAACAGGACTTCTTTGACATCTTCACTTCCTGTATAACCAATAATTCCACACATATAAATTTCCTCTTCTTTTCTATTAAAAAATTAAAATGTTTTCTCTTTTCTGCTGTAAAATGTTGCTTCAAACAGCAGTTTTTTGTTTCTTTCTCTGATTGCAAAAATGACAAGCTCTTTTGTTTTTTTGCATTCCCATTATAGCGAATTTGTTTTGCAGTCTCCTGCATATTTGCCGCTACATCACGCACTGGGAAAGCACGAAAGGGCATCCGCCGAATTTTCGATTACCCTTTTCCTCGTCAACCTGTCAAAAACAGGTGCATGGCGCTAGAAGAAAATTTATTGTCTGTCTTAGTGGTCACAGAATTATGTGTCTGAAAATATAATGTTATTTAGTTTTCAATGTTCAACGCAACTACTATACTATGATATGCAAAAAATGTCCAGTTGTTGTTTCAACTCATTTAATCTAAGCTGGAACATCTCTGCTTCCTCTCTCATATCTTCAAAAGCACTCATATCCATTTCCTTAATCTGCGGAAGTCCAATCTTTTGAACAGCCTCAATAGCTGCTTCCCTCTGTGTCATTTTTCTTGGAAAAACCGTCTGGCAGTTTGCTCCATTTATATTGTCATATGATAAAAAACACTGGTTAAAATCCATCAATGGATACAATGAGATATATTCATTCGTTTTATTGTCAACCAGCAAGCCCCAGTTTTCCGGGTGTCTATCTGTATTGCCGGTTAAATAATCAAGAATATTCATACCGTAAAAAGTAAGTGCATCTATTCTCTCACATTCAGCAAGTACATCTAAATCATGATTACATGCATAAACCTCAAATGCCATCTTTGACACCATAGAGTATTCTTTCGATGTTATAATATCACTTTCTGAAACCAACTGGTCCTCATAATAGCTTTTATTGTATTTCACTTGAGGAATATCAAAGCACTGACAGATTTTGCTTGCCAACAGCTCCCTTTTCACTGCGTCATTTCCGCCATCTTTAAGCAATTTAAATCTATTTCCCTGCCTTATCCATGCTTTCGGGAAACACCCTTTTGTCGATAAGTCAGGTGCTAATTCCTTATTTGTAACTGTCATTTGACGCCCCTTCAATGAAAGCTCAACAACAGCCTCATTCAGCGGATTATCATACAAATTGATATTCTCAAAAGTTACAGACTCGCCCTGCTTTCTCACCCAATATACATCTGTCAGTGAGACACAATGATATGATAATGAAATATTTGCACGTTCTTTATCTGTTACAGCCTGAGCTACCCCAATACTATTCAGAATTTCTTTTGCATATTTCCTATCTAATGACAATACACGTGACGCACACCAATGATAAAAGTTGTTTAAATTATTCAATAATGTATCTATGTCATCTTCATTCTCTATATACAAATCATATGGCATAAATTTTTCATTATGCAATGTCACACGTCCAACTGTAGATATAGCTGCAACTACTTTTTCCATATGCATAATCTCATACACAATTGTATTTGTCCTACTTGACGGAACGTTTGTAGTCAATGTCAATGTATCATCTGAAATAAGATAATTCTCCTGCATTTTTCACTCCATTTCACTCTACTTCTCAAGAAATATTGTATATTTTATGCTTCTGACCTTTCCACTTTCATTATCTCCCTCCATATATGACCAAAGCATCAAAAACATCTCTTTGCCTTCTATTTTTGCAATGCTCATAGGCAAAGAAAAACCAGTTCCCAAATCTTCAAAATTCAGACATGTAAATACTATGGAATTTTCTATGATTTTCTTGTCAATCTTCTGTTCCTTTGAATCATCCTTCATAAACTTAAAAATCAGAGAAAATGTAAAGTCTTTATTTGCATCAACATCCATCCTCAGTTCATCGTCTTCTCCAAATAAAAAGACCTGACCGCTATCTATTATTTTATAATTGCCTGAACTCATCGTGATTTCCATAGCTTTTACCTCATTACTTATATAATATCAAAACAATACCTTTTCTGCAATTTCTACCGCATCGCGGATACAATCAGGACAGCTTCTTAATACTTTTCCTGTTTCTACACCCTTTAATTCTTTACAGACAAGAGAGCCATTTTTCTCCTCGAATTCTTTAACGATTTCTTTGGAAAGCTTATAGGTTGCTGCTTTAGAGGTTGGATGTTCTAAATCCTTACAACTGTTCTTTAAGCCAGCAAGCATCACTGCTCCTGATACAGCACCGCAGGTTGTCTGCATGCCACCCATTCCAAGTCCAAAGCCTTCGCATGCTGCAAAAATTGTTTCCTCGGAAACACCTAATTCCTCACAAAAAGCACATGCAACTGCCTGCGCACAGTTAAATCCTTTATCATGTAACTCAATTGCTTTTTCCTGTTTTGTCATCTTTTGAACTCCTTTTTTCAATAAATTTCTTTTTGCTTAAAATTAATTAATTTTAGCAATAAATCCGATGATACGCAAGAGTGCTGGAACAAAGAATCTCGCAGGC
>JBGVHB010000026.1:0-18008 GCA_045121975.1 Roseburia sp. | reverse complement strand
AAGAATATCAATCCCCGATGCAATCTGGCTTCGAATTGCCGGCAGCGGAAGCTCCATTCCCATAAGCACCATCGTTTCAAGTCTTGAGAGCATGTCCTTGCAGGAATTTGCGTGTCCCGTAGAAAGGCTTCCATCATGTCCTGTATTCGCATCTTGACCACACATCAAACAAGGTGTTTCTTACATCTTTTACCTATCAAAAATCAATCCCAGACAGAAGAAATCCTAACAAAACTACTGAGGTAACAGTCAATTGTTATCTTCTCGCAGATTAAGGGGTGATGGATATGATTGATGTAATTAGTGGAACATCAGCAGAACAACTTGATGAAGTAGTACAAATTCCTGATATTAAACAGTGGACTTGGGACCAGTATTGGAAGATTGTAGAAGCTCTTAAGAGATATGGTCTTGAATATCTTAAAGGTAGAGATGAATACACTCTTTTCAAGGAAGTCCTGACACCACAAACTTTTACCGAAGTTACAAACCTCGGTAAAACAGAAACTTCAGAAAATCCAGTGTTTATAAGGGTTCAAGGTAGTGGTGTCATTTCACCCCTATGCGATGCAAGTGTAACAAATGACACCGACACCACTGAACTCAAAACTTACAGCAAACCTTTCCTTGCACCGCTGGATGTTCAAAAGACTGGAAGTATTGCAGATGTAATTCCCTCTTTCAGAGTTATTCAGTCTGACAGCATGAGTTTGAACATTGGTTTTGATACAGAGTTTCAAGATTACCGAGACAGCTCTGATATGAACCGTAAAGTTCTTTCGCTTCAGATGTCTATTACAGTAGGTGATATTATAATCAGATATTTCTTTCTTGTGGACCCTCGCTATCAGGAAGTAACAGCTGATGGTGGGTTAATCCCATTAAAGTATTGTCTTGCTGATATTTTAGATGACCTTAAAAAGTGCTATTTCAATGATTTTCCTTTAGTGCTTAAAAAAGACATTCTCTATAAGGAAAAGAAATGGAAAGACCACGACCCTTATAAGGTTGTTGATTTTAAGGCTATGAAAGACAGTGTTATTCCTATCACTCTTATCTGTCATACAGGTAAAGCTGATATTTCTGTTTTTAGAAGAACTAAGTATGATGTAGACCTTCTACGCAAGCTTGGTGAGATACAAGGTGGTTGGATGACTACAGAGCTTGTTCGTTTTAAGGCTGAGAATGATAAAAATTACAATTATTACTGGCTTGTTAATCTAAGTGTTCGTGACACTCTCGGTTTAACCCCAGCTGATAATAAATCACTTAAATCACTTGGTAATGTGATTCATAAACCAAAGATTGAGCTTCCACCAAAGGTAATTGAACACATGGCTGCATTTGCTGTTACAAATCCTGTGGAATATTACAAATATGCTATGAATGATGCTGACATTGTTGTTTCCTTCTGTTCTGAGTTATTCCAGTGCAACCACAATGTTCCTATGACTTTATCAAGTGCCGCTGCATCTTCAATGTATGGAAGTATCAAGGAATACTTTGGTGTAAAGAAAAAATCTGAATACGACAGAATATATAGGGGGTTGGAAATGTTGGACGAGGGTATTATCCCATCTAAAGATGAATGTATGAAATTTTTGAAAGCTACGAGATATGTACCTATTAGAGATAACCCTGATGCAAAACTTGTTTCTGAATACTTTGAGGAAGCTTACACTGGTGGTTTTAACACTTCCTTTTATATGGGATGGATAACGGATAGCACTACAGACTTTGACCTACAAAATGCTTATCCTACTGCAATGGCAAACATTATTGATATTGATTGGTCTAAGAATGTTAGAGATTTTCCTCGTAATTATGAGCTTACATTACAGGACCTTATGAATCCTCTTATACCAGCTGTTGCTGTTGGTAATTTTGATTTTCCTGATGATTGTTATTGTCCTAATATCCCTGTTCCTGTGAAGGGTGGTATGAAAATTTATCCTCGACATGGAAAGCATGTATATATGTCTGGTCCTGATATGTTTCTTGCTTTACAGCTTGGAGCAAAAATCACTATTTTCCGTGGTTTTACTTGTCAGATGCTTATTAAGGATGGAAAACCTTCTCAGTGTCTTGCCTATGCTGTTACAAACCTTGTTCAAGATAGAATGATGGCTAAAAAGGTTTATAAAGACAATCCACTTGTAGAGAAAAGCCTTAAAACAATGGTTAATTCCTGTTATGGAAAAACAGCTCAGAATGTTAGTCCTAAGACAAGATACAATGCAAAGCTTATGGGGCGTGTGGATGCAGAGCCTTCCACAGTAACAAGTCCTTATCACGCTACTTACACTACTGCTCTTGTGCGTTGTATGTTAATTGCTTGTATCAATCAGCTTCACGATATGGGTTATCATGTTTACTCTGTTACAACAGATGGTTTTATTACAGATGCTCCTACAAATGTTGTTCGTGGACTTGATGCTTACGGTTTTGCTCAGGTATTCCAAAATGGTCGTTATATCCTTAATCAGACCAAAGCTGATTGTGATGCTAACCAAGTATGGGAGCCTAAGCATATCAATGACACCTTCCTTAATATAACAACTCGTGGAAATGTTGCTGTTAATGATAAAGGTGTACTTGCTCATAATTCTTACACTACAGGTGAAGTTAAGGACAGTCGTGCTGATAGAGATGCTTTTATTATTGCTGTTCTCTCTCGTGAGGGAAAACTTAAATGTTCTACAAAAGTATGGACTGAGTTTTCAGAGATTGTTGAGCGTAAACATGACTTCCATGTTACCGAAAGTATCAGACAGCTTTCTATGAATTTTGATTATAAAAGATGTCCTATTGTTGAGACTGCTACTGATACCCCTGTTAGTTATACCAGCGTTGATGGTCAGTATCATATTGATACTGTTATTGCTGAATACGATACAAGACCCTTTGATGATGCTGAAGAATTTCTTAATTATCGTAACACTATGCAGAATGATGAATTTGTAAAAGTTACTGCTGACCTTGAGCGTGTAAAGGTGAAATCCACTGTAAAAACTAAAGGTTATATAGGCAAGGATTTAGACCGAAAAATCCTTCTTTCTATCCTTATGGGGTATCGTTCAGGTCTCTATCAAATACCAGCTCTTGACGGTCTTAAACAGTCTGAAATTGTATCAGTGGTTAATAGCTGGGGTATATCACAAATCACTATAAACGACTGGAAGAACTGCTCTCGCACTAAGAGACAGGACAATATGCTTCCTCGTGAGCTTATAGAAGAAACTCTTAACAAAATCGTATAACCCTTGATTATCAGGGGTTATACACTCTATGCAACATTGTATGTATCACACTATGTAAAGGAGATTTTAATTATGGATTCACAGACTATGTTAAACAATGCAAATGCTTCTACTGAAGCTACAAACAAGAAGATGACTAAAGAAGAATTACAGCAGAAATCTGATGCTGAGATTCTTGCCCTTATTGATGGTGCTAAAGGACATACTGGCAAAGATTTTAGTGAAGTTATGAATTGCGATTTTTCATACTCATATCTTACAGGTGTCCTGAGTGACAGAGGGTATGAAATCGGATGGCATAAAACATCAGAAGGTAATGCTGTCAAACCTAAACCTACTGTTATACAAATGAAGAAATCTGATGTTGAATGCCACAGACAGTCTTATATGATTGAAGATTCTATTGCACAGGAATGGAAAGATTTTAACAAAGCTGTTCCATATAAGACTGTCACACTCGGATATGCTTTGCGTAGATTTATGGATGATTACAAATCTGGTCTGATTAAGTTTGAACTTGAATTGTAATCGCTATCCTCGTGTAGTGGTTCTCAGTCAGGATATTCCGATTACAAGAAAGCAAAAGGTCACAAAAGCGACCTTCCACTTTCTCTCCATCTTCAATCCTTCCTTTGAACCACGCAGTAGTAATTCATTACATTCAGCACTCCAAATGTAACCCACAAAGCGGTCCCCATTTGTCGTACTTCATTCCATTCGTTACTACTGCAAAACCACTAACTCCATCACCAAAATGCGGTGAAGTAGTTAGGCAAGTTTCGCATTGTGGCAAGCCACAACACACCGGAAGCCAGCCTTTGGGCTGTTTCCTAAACTTGCCAGAGGGGCTTTGCCCCCTTGGAACCCCCAGCGAGGTCTCCTACCTCTGCACACCTTGGCACACAAAATGTTTCCAGATATTCCGAAAGGTCCACCGGACCTTCCTACATATCTTCCATCATTTTGCTAAAGGGCTACTCGCCCCTTGCATCCCTCGGCAAAGGTTCCACCCTTGCAACCTGGTAATCATTTATTACATACAGTGCAACACTCTATGCAACAAATGATTTGCCACTCACTGTAACATACTATGTTTATTTTGTATCTATGGAGGTAATACACATGCTTAATAAGAAAGTTAAACGCAGACGAAACAAAGCAGTCACTATCAGAATGAATGAAGATGAATATAAGACCTTGCTAGAAAAAGTTGATGAATCAGGTTTATCTCAGCAAGCCTATATCATCAGTTCCATTAAAGGAGCTACCATAACATCTTCTGATGAAATTGCTGTTCAAAAAGATATTAGTAAGTCCTTTGCAGACTTAGTTAAACAGCTTCGTGGACTTGCTACCAATGTTAATCAGATGGCTCATATTGCTAACGCTTATGGAGCACTTCCTACCACAAGCGAATTGATAAAAGCTTCTGATGAAATTAGTCAATACCGAAAGGAGTGTGAAGACTTATGGCTGTTAATAAGGTTGTCAATAAATCAACAAAATCGCACGGAGCAATGAGGAACGTGATTGAATACGTTCTTCAGGACAAGAAAGTAAAAGAAGGTTATGTTGCAATTACCGGTCCTTATGCTCCAGAGCAAATCAACTGGGATAATGTTTACAATGCTTTCCTTGAAGAGAAAAAATTATGGAACAAGGACTCTGGAAGAATGTATGCACATAACATTATCAGCTTCCATAAGGATGAAGATATAACACCGGCTCAGGCTCTTGAAATAGGACAAGAGTTTGTAGAAAAGTTCTTCCCTAATCATCAAAGCTTAATCGGTGTTCATCAGGACAAGGACCATCTTCATATTCACATTGTTACCAATTCCGTTTCCTTTATTGACGGAATGAAGCTACATCAAACCAAAAGAGATCTGGAAAGACAAAAAGAATTTACCAATAATCTTTGTCTTGAAAGGGGGCTTTCTCTTACTGAAAAAGGGAAACATTTTGATGGTACAGCTATTGAAGAAGGTCAAGTTATTGCCTGGAGCAAAGATAAATATAACTTATTCCAGCATGATGATAAAAAAAGCTTCGTAGCAGATTGTGCTATTGCTGTTATGGAAGCAAAAGAAGATTGTTGTAGCAAAGAAGATTTTATTGAGAGGATGCACGAAAGAGGTTGGTCTGTCACCTGGCAAGATAATAAAAAGCATATCACCTTCCAAAACGAAAACGGTGATAAAGTCCGTGACAGTAATCTTTCTAAAACATTCTCTTTGGACATTAACAAGGAGGCATTGTTATATGAATTTGAAAGACAAAATGAAATCCGTCTCGCCAGAGAAAAAGCAGAACGAGACAAACAACGAGCAGAACAGCTCGACAAATACTACGCAGAAGTCGAAGCAGCCATCCAGGGAAATGGAATTGCTGGAGAAACAGTCGGAAGCATTGAAGCAAGTCACGGAACAGAGGGACAAGCTCTTGGAGGAAGGGAGACCGGCGGACCAGGAAACGATACGGAAGCTCTCATCTCAGATACAAGAGCTGAAATCTCTGATAGCAGAACTAAGGACAGAACTATCAGACACACAGAAAACCAATCAGTCGCTCTCGACCAACAATCGCATACTCGTGAATCAGAACGACGAGCTGAGGAACAAGCAAGGATTGCTGCTGAGGAAAGAGCAAGAGAAGCTGAAAGAAGAGCTTACCATCACTCAGGACCAAGCTTGTAAGGATAAAAAAGAATATGAAAGCAAGGTGGATGAGCTTGAAGCTGATTGTTCCCGTAGAGTGAAAGCTGCTAATGATAGGGCTAATGAAACTGAAAGGCGGTGTGCAAGAGATAATGCAGCCGCTGCTCAGGCTCGTAGAGAAGCAGAGGACTTTAGAGCAGAACAGCAAAGGCTCTTAAAAGAAGAAAAAACAGAGATTGATAAGCTTGCTGAAAAGAAAGTGGCAGATACAAAAGCATCTCTTAAAGCTTCAAAAGAGCATGAGGTATCTGTTATAAAAGCTGACTGTAAAGCCACGATACAAAAGCATAAAAATTACTACAAAAGTGAATATGCAGCAAAAGAGACTTGGCATATATTGGCATTTGTATTTTGTATCATGTGGTTAGTTCTCCAGGCTTTATCATCCAATTATTTCAGGCATGAAGCGGTTCAGTTAGGAATCTGGATAAAAGATTATGTGGTCGGTATGTGGGAAATTCTTATGGAATGGACCCCAGCAGCTGCAAATGTAGCTAATGGAATTTCTAACGAGATAGCATCCACTATTCTGTATTGGGTAATATATATACTTGTTGGAGTTCTGATGATGGTTGTTGCTTATGCACTTCCGATAGCAATGGTATTTGGTGGAAGTATCATATATCTGAAAAGCAAATATTATGATAAGGCTAACAGATGGATAATGGTTGGATCCGGAATACTGTTTGTGGCTATGGCATCTGAATTGTTTTATCAACCACCTATCAATTTGTTGCTCTTATGGTTAGCGGTGCAAGTAGCGGTTCCTTTGTTAAGGTATATCATCATTCCGTTAATCTGTGTCGGCATTAGCAAGGTTCAGAACATGGACTCTGATGAAAAAAGGAACTTCTACAGCAATATTATGATGGTTGTTGTTGTGATAGCTGGCTTATTCTTCGTCATGTGGGTAATGCAGAGCTGTGCAGCCGATATGGCGAGATTGTCACATTAAATTTTTCTTTCCATCTCCGTATTTATTGCAAGAAAAAAGGCGGGAAATTCCCGCCTATGGTTCCAACATTTTATTTGCGTTGGTGTTTTGTAATTAAATGCAACTATTGTTCAGCCGTTGCTACATATCCCTGGTTCGCTATAGTGGAGGGAACACTGTCCTGTATAGTAGTGACGCACTGACCCGTATAGTGGAGTCTTACTGTACCGTATAGCCAGTAACACGCTGTAAGCTTAGTGCTTACAGATAATATTAAAGCATATTCAATGTAATTTATAAAGCAAAATTTATTTCTCACGGTGAGAAATTTGGAGGTGTGATATGAATAGAAAATTTTCCAATGTAAAAACAAATGCTCAAAAAGTTGCGGAAACTGAGAAAAAATTTGAGCAGCATAGACTTGAAGCTATTGCGAAGAGGGAAGCTGAAAAAGGTGTTCAGAAAAACATCTCTTTTCCTGAACAATGAATTGTGAGTAAAAATGCAGTGATTATTTCAAGAAAAGGGGACTTGATTTGTAAACGAAATTGAGATAACCTTTTCTTGAACACTTGTATTGTGGGAGGTATTGTAAAATGAATTACTTTTTAGTTGATTATGAAAATGTCAGAACAGATGGTATTAAAGACTTGAAGGGAGTGCAAGAAGGAGATGTTATGGTTGTTTTCTATTCAGAAAACTGTAAGAGTATCACTCTGGATGTGTTAGATAGCATTATTGCTTTGAAACTGAAATATAGCAGCTTCAAAGTAAAGGTGGGTACGAAGAACGCACTTGATTTCCAGCTTACTTCTTATCTTGGTTATCTGATAGGACAAGGAGGCATGGATACAAATTATTACATAGTATCAGATGATAAGGGTTTTGAAGTTGTAGCAGATTTTTGGAAGGAACAAGGTATATCCGTAAGCTGCATTTCATTGAAAGCACCGGTTGCAGTTCCAAAAAAGGAAGCTACTAAAGAAACTAAAAAAGCAGAGCCTAAAAAGAAAAGTAAAGTATCTTCAAAAGATTTGGCTACATTGGATGAAATAAAAACGCTTATTGGTAAGGATAATGAACCAGCTGAGGTGTTAAAGGTATTTAATCAATACAAGACAAAAGTAGCCATCAATAATGGTCTTGTAAAGCACTTCAAGGATACGAAGAAAGTAAGTGAAATCTACAAGAAATTGAAGCCATTATTAAAGGCTAAGAATAAATCATAGGTGGTGATTATATGGTATATGGCTATGCTCGTTGCTCAACCAACGACGAAAGACAAGACATTGATAGACAGAAAAGGGAGCTGTATTCCCTGGGTCTTACAGAAGATAAACATATTTATTGGGAATACGAAAGCGGAACCAAGACAGATAGGGCAGAATTGCAGAAGCTTCTGGATATTGTTAAGGAAGGAGATACCATCGTAACCACAGAGGTCTCTCGACTCACCAGGTCCACTAAGCATCTGTGTGAAATTTTGCAAATGGTAAAAGACAAGAAGCTGATACTTAATATCGGTGGCTCTTTTCTTGTGGACTGTTCAAAAGGGGAAATGGACCCTATGACAGAGGGCATGATTAAGATGTGGGGTGTGTTTGCTGAGATGGAACGAAACATCATATCACAGAGAGTGAAATCCGGTATGAAGAACGCAGCTGCAAAAGGTAAGCAGATTGGAAGACCAGAGACTACCAAAGACAGTCTACCTGATAAGTTTTGGAAATATTATCAAATGTATAAATCTAGTGATATTAACATTTCCGAGATGGCTCGTATCATGGATTGTTCCAGGGCTTCCGTTTATAAGTACATCAAAATAGCGGAGATAGATTAACAACCATCTCCGCCATTATCTCTACTTGCAATATGGTAGCAATTGTTTTATCTTTTCGACCACTCTCGCCTGTTCTTCTATAGGTGGAATAGGTATAATAAGTTTTCGTATTTTATTTATACTTACACCACCTATAAGTCCTGTCTTTTTATCCATAAAAACATTGGTGAAAAGAGGACTTTGCAAAAAGTAATACAGATATTCTTTGTTAACTAAAACTGGATTGAAAGCGCATAGTTTATTGCCAAAACAAACTTGTCTGTCGATTATAGCAATCTTTCTACCAGCACTTCCACCTTCTATACAAAGGAGCGTTGCGTTTTTATATGCATATTTAAAACCTCCTTCTTCATATGGTATCTTTACGCCATTATCATATTGAACAACCTTGGTGAATAAAACATCCTTAGTCGCAATATATGGATAACCTTCCGGAATATCTGTGTATTTTTCTTTCTTCACAGCTTCAGGAATACTATTTCCCGTGTAAATATCAGCAACATCAATAAGGTTCAGATATTTCCATGTATCAGGAACACTGAAATCTCCTTCTGGTAATTCTGTTATCTTATGCTTTCTGATTCCTTTTAATTCTTCAATAAATTGTGATACAGGGGTATCCGATTCTAATTGCTCTGTTAATAATCCCTGAAAGGCTTCAGCAAGTACAGAATTTCTTAAGTCCTGTGGAAAGGCTTCCTCAATCCGATTTAGTTCTGTTTCTAATTCTTCATATTCATCCAGTTTTGATATAAGAACATAAACTCGTTCACATATTCTTTTTTGTTCCTCTATAGGAGGAAGTGGAATAATCATATCTCTTATAAATCCAAGATTATAATTACCCTGTGAAGCCTTTTTTCCTAAAGTTTTTCGCTCTGCATAATCTCTTCCAAAGGGTGAGTTTAATACACAAACCAAATAACTCATATCGAAATTCGGGATATATGGCTTAATCAATGCAACACTAACATATATTGAAAAATCATAATCTGCCGTTATAACTGCCGCTTCTCCTATACCAGCACCCACCCGGGTCATTAAAACATCACCCTTTTCAGGAGATACCGTTTTATTGTATTCAATATAATCCTCTTCCGACACATACGCATAGACCTTTTCATCAAAAGCAAATGGTTTAACATTCTGTGCGGAGATAAACGGTACACCTTTTTCTACATATGTAGGAGTCTGATGAGTTCCATCTGTCACATTGCAAATATCACTTAGCCTAACCCATTTCCAAGAGGTTGGTATCGAAAAAGGAATTTCATCATCATTTATCGGTTCAAGTTCCTTTTCCTTTCGAGTTCTTTTCTCTGCAATCCATATACCTTTATTCTTTAAACATTCAGATATTGTATCTGAGACAGCCGTATCGCTGTTACTTTGTGATGTCAATTCACCTTTTATCGCAGATTGTAAAACAGCCGCTCGTAATTCTTTTGCTAATAACACTATTCCACCTCCAATAGAGTAAGGAGTTCACTTAGCTTTGAATCCAACTGCTCGTTAATACTATTTCTCTTTTCTATAAAAGTCTTAATTGTTTCCTGCGGAGACAATACAACAATTTCTTCCGTAGGATAACCACAATAGTTTAGTAAATATCCATTATTTCTTATTTCCTCAGATGATATGTATTGGGCTTTCCAAGACTCTGTTGTACTATCTTCATCCATCGCATCTTGAATGACTTCACGATTACTCCACCACTCTATAACAGGAGAAAAATGCTCCACCTTCATCGGTTTTGTTTTTGAAAAGTGCTTATAACCTTCAGGCATATCCAATCTATAAAACCATACACCTTTTGTTGTCGTTGTATTATCGAAAAACAAAAGGTTTGTTGTCTGTGGTGTGTAGGGAGCAAAAACGCTTGCCGGAAGACGAATTATTGTATGTAAATTAAATTCCTCAATTAGTTTTTTTCTTATATTCTTCTTTGTTTGGTCAACACCAAATAAAAAGCCGTCCGGAAGAACAACAGCTGCTCGACCGTTCTTCTTTAAGCGGTACATAATAACAGACATAAAAAGGTCGGCTGTTTCTGATGAAGCTAGGTCATCTGGGAAGAATCCCTGAATAGACTTATCCTCATTACCACCATAAGGAGGATTCATAAGGATTACATCAAATTTATCATCCTCTGTATAATCAAGAAGGTTATGCTTCAATGAATTTTCATGGAAAATCTTAGGTACTTCAATATCATGTAAAAGCATATTTGTAACACAAAGAAGGTAGGGGAAAGGTTTCTTCTCAATACCATAAATGCTATCGTCAAATTGCTTCTGAGCATCTGTATCGATTACTTGCTTTGATAACTGACCAAGCCATGAAGTGATAAATCCGCCAGTACCACAAGCAAAGTCTGCCATTCTTTCACCAAGTTTAGGCTGAATCATAAGTGCCATAAAATCGGTAACCGCTCTTGGTGTATAAAACTCACCAGAAGAACCAGCTGCTTGCAAATCTCTAAGGATTTCTTCGTAAACAAAGCCAAAAGCATGACTTTCCTTTACATCATCAAATTCTATCTCATCAATAACATCAATTACCTGACGAAGGTACACACCATCCTTCATATAGTTGTTGGCATCCTCAAATGTAGACTTTACAATAGCCTTTTTGACAGGTGTTTCTGGTGTTACTGGTAATTCCTTTAATGTAGGGAATAAAGTATTGTTTACGAAGTCAAGAAGCTTGTCACCAGTCATAGCATGACCGTTGCTATCTGCTTGTGCCCAATTTCTCCATCTACATTCTTCTGGGATGATTGATACATAATCATCTTCATTGATTTCCCAATCATCTTCCTTTGTATCATATACCTTCAAGAACAGCATCCATACCATCTGTTCAATTCTTTGTGCGTCGCCGTTAATACCAGCATCCATACGCATAATATCTCTAATACGCTTTATAAAGCTTGACTGCATAGCCATCTTATCCTACCTCGATTTCATCATAAATATTTTCTTCAAGTTCTCTTACTGCCGTCTCATATTGAGCCTTACCACCAAATAACTTAACTATCTTTGCAGGCTTACCATAATTAGCAAAATCAGCAAGGGAAAGAACCTTAATATCCTCTACTTCTGTTATTCCCTGGTTCATATATTTATCCAGTAGTATTTCAAGGACTGCTCTTGCATCCCCAGAATACTTTGAGAAGAAGTCTCTTTTCTTTACATTGTTTGCTCGCTCTTTTCTTGTTAAAGGCTTAGTACCGTATGCCACATAACAGATAAAATCAAAATCATCTACATCATCCATACCTTGTTCTGACTTCAAAGCCTTTATATCAATACCCATTTCTGCAAATGATTTTTCTATTTCTATCTTCTTATCAGAAGCCTTCCATTTACGGATAAAATCTGAAAGTGAAGCATACTCACCCTTAATATTAGTTCTTGTATAATCAATAATATCCTCCTGGCGAAGCAATCTACCGTTTGCATCATATACAGATACGGTCTTATTGATAATCTTTACCCTACATCCATCCTTATCTACAATAGGAACACCAAGATTCTCTGGTGGATCTATTGGGTCATCTCCACCATAAGGTGGCTTAGGTGGATGTATTTGTGTTCCACCATGATGGAAGTGTTCATCTTGTTCGATAGGACCATCCCAGTCTGGATCCGTGAAGTGTCTTGTGACATTTCTAAAATCCATTACTGTAAAGTGGGTCTTACCTTCCTTTTCTCTAATACGAGTACCACGACCAATAATCTGCTTAAAGGTTGTCATACTTTCTACATTCTTATCAAGAACAATGAGCTTTGTCATCTTGCAGTCAGCTCCAGTTGAAAGGAGTTCTGATGTTGTCGCAATAACTGGGTAAGGAGATGATACAGAAATAAAATAATCAAGTTTACTCTTTCCATAGGTATCAGAACCAGTAATGCGAACCACATAATCAGGGTTTTCTGCTACCATATCTGAATTAAGGTTAGTAAGAGCAATTCTCATTCTTTCAGCAGCATCCTCGGTTGCACAGAAAACGATTGTCTTTTGCATCCTTCCAGTTGCCTTTAGATATTCTGTTATCTCGTTAGCAACCTCATTTATTCTATCTTCTAGGATAATTCCATTAGGATAATCATAATCTTTATTATTATATACACGGTCCTCTATTTCATTACCGTATATATCTCTTTGACCGTATGTAGGTCGCCATCCATCACCAATATTAAGAGTTACATTGATGACCTTAAATGGAGCAAGGAAACCATCCTCTATACCTTGTTTAAGGCTATATGTATATACTGGGTCTCCAAAGTAATCAATATTAGATACGGTTTCACTTTCCTTTGGAGTTGCTGTCATACCTATCTGTGTTGCAGATGAAAAGTATTCAAGAACCTTTCTCCAGTTACTATCTTCCTTTGCACTTCCTCTATGACACTCATCCACGATAATAAGGTCAAAATAACCAGCTGGAATCTGTCTAAAGTGTTCTTCATCATTCTGTCCTATCATCTGGTGATAAAGGGCAAAATTGACCTCATGTGAACCAATGTTGTTAAGACATTCCTTATCTGAAAAATCCACCTTATATATAGTCTTTTCAAGTGGTGCAAAGTCCTGAAGAATACTTTGGTCTACAAGGATATTTCTATCTGCAAGGTAAAGGATTCTGTTCTTTATTCCAGAACGAAGCAATCTGTAGACAATCTGAAAGGCTGTGTAGGTCTTACCTGTTCCAGTTGCCATTACAAGGAGTAATCTCTGCTGTCCTTTAGCAATAGCTTCTACTGTTCTATTCACAGCATTTCTCTGATAATAACGAGGTGGATATGTACTCTGAGAAGAATAATAAGGTTGTGAAACAATCTTCTTCTCCTCATCAGTGATACCAGCACCACCATTTAATTCGGCATAATATCTTGCTACAAGCTCCTCCTGAGAAGGAAACTTATCCAAATCTATTTGTCTTTCCTGACCAGTCAAAAAATCGTGTTCAAAGAAAGCATCCCCATTTGATGAATATGCAAATGGTAAGTCCAACATCTGAGCATAGGTCATAGCTTGCTGTAGACCATAGGAAACCGAATGATTATTATCCTTAGCTTCTACAACAGCAAGTGGCTTGCCACTATTTAGGTATAATAAATAGTCTGCAAATTTTGGCTTACTACGAGCCACAAGGTTACCCTTAATATTAATACGACCATCTGTAATTTTGGTCTCCATTGTGATATGACCTTGCCATCCAGGCTGTATTGCTGGCGTAATATAATTTAATTTAATATCTTCTTCCGACATCTGCTTCTTGCCTAAAACAGCCATACAGACACCCCCCTTAACAATTTATTCTTCATCATCATTTGCAGAATTTAATACACTTTCCAGGAAGTGTGCTGCTCTTTCTTTCTTTGCTCTTTCAGACTTTGGAATATAATTTTTGTCCATAGAATGAGGGAAGTTCCATTCCCACATGTGATATTCATGAATTATCTTTTTCTTTTCTTCCTCAGAAAAAGCATTTAATATATCTTCTTCCATCTTTTTACGGCGTTCAAACCAAGCCTTAAGATTTTTATTCATTGTACTAACTCGAGTATCAAACTGGCTTTCACCGAAACAGATACACATCTGACCGTCTACCTCTTTTAATCTCAAATCATAAAGACTTTCCATCTCAAAAAAGGCAAACATAGCCCCTATATAACTTGCTACCTGTGGGTCCAGTAAAGCACTGGTTTCTACTTCCAAAGCTTCTGCTATCTGCTTACACAAGTCAAACTTTGGATTTCTTGCTCCGTTTTCGTATTGCTGAATACGATTTGCATTAAGACCAACAGCCTCACCTAATTCAGCTTGTTTCATATCGGCTTCTTCTCTTATAGCTCTTATTCTTCTACCAATACGACTTCCAGCTGTTTCTCTATCAAAATCTTCAGGTGCAGTTCCAAAAGGGTTGTATACGTACATAATCATCCATCTCCTTCTATTTGAAGATACTATCTCAAGGCTATATTACCACAAATCAAGGTTTCAAAACAACAAAAAAAGTTATTACAAAAACATTTTTGTTAACAAAAATCGTTTAAACAACATTTTTGTTGTTGACATTAACATTTAATGTGTTATTATAGTTATAACAACATATTTGTTACTTAAAACAACTTTTAAGATTTGGAGGCGTGAAATGAACCATTTGTTAGATGAGTATCCAGCCATCTTAAACATAACAGATGTAGCAGAAATCCTCGGTGTTACACCAAACACTGTAAGAAAACTTGTAAAGGCAAATAGCTTACATGCTGTAAAGGTTGGAAAGCGATACAAGATAACCAAAAACAAGCTCCTAGTTTACCTTGGAGAAGATGAAGAAATTACCAGAAAGGGGGAAGCGATATGAAGGAAAAGACAAATATCTCATTAGAATTACTTCTGCTCAACGATTTACTAAGAACAAAAGTAATCGACAAAGAAATTTACGACAAGGCAGTCCAGAAAATCAACGGTAGTAAAGCCTCGGCAGCATAAATAAATTGTGGTTCATTGAACCCGGCGTTTCCCGGCTATCGGATGTCGCCGTTATCCATAAGTAATTATTTAGTATGCCCTGAAAGAAAGTAAATGAAAACACGTAACAAACAGCGATACAATCGCAAAATCAAGGAAGAAATGCTTAACCGTAAGGATATGTGCGGTATTAACGACCCAACACCTTATGAAGCAGTAAAAGAAATTATTAAGGAGTTTAAGAAGAAGCAATGTCAAATGTAGCAGCAATATATCATTTTACAGATGGCTCTGAGAAGAGACCAATAGTGTATCAAAAACAGCTGAATATTTTAGAACAATTCGCTATTTCTCAGGGCTTTTCTGTAGGTGAGATTTACTGTGACAAAAGCCTTCTTAAATGCGAACAACCCGAGTTCGACAGATTTATGTCGGATATAGATAAATATGATGTCCTGGTCACAAAGGACTTCTACCATATCTCAAAGAACACAATGAAATGTATGTCTGTTATGAAAGAACTTCGTGATAAGGGCATACAGATACTTTCCATAGAGAACGGATGCTTCTCATGGGAAGAAGCACCTTTTGATAAACCGTTACGAGTAGCAACCTATTGTTGTAGGTTTGGTGCACCAAACGAAATGAAACAGATTATCCCAGTTAATAACGATATATTAAAACTTTTTGCAAATAAGAAAACACAATGGACTGTTATCGACCAATATTTTGATGAAAGTGAACATCAGAATGACGGTGAACAGAAACAGCTTATGGAACTGATTAAGAATAAGGATAAATACAACCTTCTTCTTGTCCATAACCTCAATGATGTTCACTGGAGAACAGCTAACTTCTGTAAGGTCAAAGAACAGCTCAGTTTAGATATATATTCCCTTCAGGAAGGGTTTCTAAAATACGACAAGGAGATGATTTAGTGAGTTTAGCAAATGAATTACGAGAAAAACTGAATAGCAATATAGGCACTATAAGAGCTGCAATATATGCCAGAGTTTCTACTGACAATGACGGTCAGAAGGAATCTTGTGCTAATCAGGTTGAACTTGCCATGAAATATGTTGCAAACCATCCAAACATTCAGGTTATCGGTACTTATGTTGATGATGGTATCTCCGGAAAGAATGATTTTACAAGACCTAAATACAATGAAATGCTTCAACAAATTTCTTCTGGGAGCATAGACCTCATTATTACAAAAGCTCTTTCAAGACTTAATCGTGACGAATTCAATTCTCTTTATTTGAAGAATATGCTTCTTCAAACAGATACTACTGTTTACACCCTTGAAGATAATCAGATTCACGACTTCGAGGACCTCAACTCAGGCATCATGCACAGTCTTACCTTTGCAATGGATGCTCAGTATGTTATGAGACAGAGCTTAAGTGGCAAGAAAACTCAGGAGCTTCGCATAGAACGCAAAGAGCTTTCAGCAAAGGATTGCCAGTCTTATGGCTATGTTTGGCATAAAGACACAAAGACTATCACAGTAAATCTTGAAGAAGCTGAAGTAGTACGCAGAATATTTGAAGAATACGTTTATCGTAACGGAACTCCAGCTTCTATCGAGCGAATGTTAAAGGCTGAAGGCATTAAAATGTGCAGTCGTTCTGTTTCTAATCTCATTCAGGATGAAAGATATATTGGCAAGTTCTACATCAACAAGCGAACAAGCAAGCTTGGTACAGGACAAACAAAGTCCAAACGTATCCAGCTTCCTAAGGAACAGTGGGTATTAGTTGAAAGACCTGACTTGCAAATTGTAGATACCGAACTCTTCGAAATGGCTCAGCGTGTTCATCAGACAAGAATTACTGTCTATGAAAAGCCTGATAAAAAGACAATTCAAGCTCGTTTTCAGGGGATGCACAAATACGCTGGCAAAATTTTTTGTCCTGTTTGTGGCAAGCCATACCATCATGGATATGCAGACAGAAAGAAAACATATCCTATTTACAGAATTAAATCTCACGGTGACTGTTCTAACCCTGTAAACCGTATTGACGAAGCTGATATGGATGAGATAACAAGACAAGCACTTAAAAGGACTATCGACCAGCAAAATGAAGTTTGTCAAACGCTGGAAGCAGTTCTTACAGAGTGCGTACAAGCATCACAGAACAATGGTAACGAGGTAGCAAAACTCAAACAGCAAATTAGAACCAAGAATAATCAGCTTAACAACTTAATTGATGAGCTTTCGAAAGGTGGACTTATTGAAGCTGCCAAAGACCGCATCAAATCCAAAATCAATACTATAACTGAAGAAATCGACAATCTTACAGAAATCATCAAGGACAAAGAATCCAATAAGTTAAGTGTTTCCTATGTTTCAGATAAGATTGCTGAAATTAAATCAGCTATTGCCGAACTTCGTAACTTTACGGAAATCGACCGAGACAGAATTCTCAACTATATCGAGAGGATTGAGCTTCCAGCTAATGGAGATGTTAATATGCTCCTTAAATCTGGACAAGTAATAACCATAGAAGTAACTAAAAATAGTGATTTCTCTGAGGGAGACAGTGTAGTCAAGAACGGAAAACAAGATGTCCGGTATTCATTGCCTGCAAAACATCCAAGGCCTCTGCCCCTCGGCATTCACCGACAATTAATCTGTCCGGTCTCATACGAAGTGCCGAACGAATCAAATCGCGAATCGAAATAGGTGTTACCCCTTCCGTATTTGCATTTCTTGTTTCAAGACGTACCAGATTGGGCTTTTCCACCAGCTGCAATTCTGCCGAGTCTTC
>JBGVHB010000025.1:0-3576 GCA_045121975.1 Roseburia sp. | reverse complement strand
ATCGTTCTTTCACTTGTTACTGTTTTTATCTCTGCATTATTTGATAAATATCCTCTATCCATGATTGTTATTGTTCTTGCTACAATATCAATATCTTCCAACCACAACGCTAGACATTCACCAATGCGAAATCCCGTCTCATACAAGAGGGTTAATAAAAAAGCGTCTCTGCCATTTCTACAAGCATCAACTAGTTGTTGAACCTCAAGCGGTTCCAACACTCTTTTCTCTATTTTTTCTTCCTTTAATTTTAAATATCTTCCATCAAAGTTCTTACCCCTATTGACATGATATAAAAAATCCTTATAACCTCTTTTGCTACTTGATAGTTGAATCTTTAACTTCTCTGATAATTTATTTTTATCATCTTCGATTCTCATTAGAAACGAATAAAACTCCGTAACCGTTGACACATAGGTATTTATAGTTACATTTCTTAAAGACCTGCCAGATTTCCTCATCTCAACAATTCCATCTTGTCGTTCCAACTTCTGCAACCATCGCATGTATGCAGCTATATCCTCTAATACTGCTTCTCGATAATCTAATTTTTTCTGCTCAAGATATTCAAAATATAATGATAGCTGATACGCATAAGCTCTAAGCGTATTTCGAGCCTTTCCTGCGTTATCCTTAAACTTTAAGAATCTGTTAATTACCAATACAGGTTCTACTTGTGAATCAACAACCATGTATCTCTCCTGCCCCTGCAGGGTTATAAATTTTTCTACTCTCATATATCTCCTTCTCTACGGTAACATAGTCTGAGATATCATTTACCGCAGATATATAATTATCTGTTTCTTTTACATTGGTTACTATGGTAACATCAAGAATAATGGTATGGATAATGAACCGTATGCTCTTCCTTTGCATTTACAGCCGAAAGAATCGTATCACCCAGCATCAGTCCCCGTTGTATACTGTAGAAACCGAATCGTCTTCGTATGTCATCAACCGCTGCATCCATCTTCATCATTTTGTCTCTCAATTCTGCATTATGGAATAAATCCAGCTGCTCCCAATAATTGTCATTCACAAGGTCTGCTCCACGAATACCAACGCTTCTAATAGGCTTCTGCCAGTTATAGCTTTGTTTAAAAAGCATAAATCCGACATCCGCAATCTCTTTTGTAATATTCGTAGCATTTGAGACCTTCATCTGTTTTGTGTAAGAAAACAGCTCATTATCACGAATACTGATTTCTACAGTCCTGCAACGAAAACCATTCTCTCTAAGTCTCGCTGCAACGCTCTCTGCAAGAACATACAATACAATTTTTACATCTTCGTCATTCTCTAAATCTCTTGGAGTGGTTGTACTGTTTCCAATCGACTTAACCGGAGCTGATGTATTCTCTTTTCTTACCGGTGAAGTATCATAACCATTGGCAAATGCCCATAGGATACTTCCCATTTTACCAAGATAACTGTTCAACCACTTTTCATCAGCCTTTGCTATATCACCTATGGTATGAATGCCCATTTTCCGCAATTTACTGTCTGTACTTCTTCCCACATATAATAAATCAGAAGCCGGAAGATTCCATGCTTTTGTCTGAAACTCATCCTTATACATGGTTGTGATGGCGTCGGGTTTCTTATAATCAGAACCGAGCTTTGCAAATATCTTATTAAATGACACACCAACACTTACTGTTATGCCAAGTTCTGATTTCATTCGATTACTTATTTCATGTGCAATCTTGTAACCATCACCTTTAATAGAAGCACTTGCTGTAACATCCAGCCAGCTTTCATCAATTCCGTAAGGTTCCTGTAAATCCGTGTACTCACCGTATATCTCGTGAGCCATCTTTGAAAACCGAAGATACAAGTCCATTCTTGGAGGAACAAATGTAATATCGGGACAAACCTGTCTTGCCTGCCACAGAGCCATTCCAGTCTTTACTCCGTGTTTCTTCGCTACATAATCGGCAGTTAATACAATTCCATGTCTCGCTTCCGGGTCTCCACCTACTGCAACAGGCTTTCCACGAAGTTCCGGATGATGCAACAGCTCAATGCTTGCATAGCAGGAGTTAATGTCACTATGTAAAATCACTCTGTCTCCCACACATTCACCTCCAGTCTGTATGTGTTGTATTGCTTCTTGCAGGTACAAGTATAACTCTCTTGCAAAGAGATTGTCAACGGACACATGTGTCCTTTCATCTCTCATATAGAGATTTTATACTTGAAATATTCTATTATCTGATATATACTATAGGAGAAAGCAAGACATTTATTATCCTTAGAAAAGAGGCGGAATTATGAGAAATATCGGTGAAATCATTTCTTCTAACAGAAAGAAACTGAAGTTATCTCAGCCAATGTTAGCTGAATTACTACAGCAGGAAGGAATTAATCTTACTGTAAAAGCAATCTCCAAATGGGAGACAAATGCTACTGAGCCCAGTGTGGCAACCTTCCTTGCAGTATGCAAAGTATTAAACATCACAAATATATATGAAGAATATTTCGGAGAAAATCCGGCTGATCCACTCTCTTCCCTCAATGACGAAGGGAAAGAAAAGGTTTTGGATTATATTGGATTGTTACATGACAGTGGCAAATATGAGAAACATACTGCAAAGATTATTCCATTTTGCAGATATATTGATGTGTATGATAATGCAGTATCTGCCGGAACCGGAAACTTCCTTGTTGATGGTCCGAAAGAAATGATTCAACTTACGAAGGATATCATACCGGAATCAGCAAGCTTCGGTGTAAAAATAAGTGGTGACAGTATGGAACCGGAATTTGAAGATGGACAGATTGCATGGGTTCTGAAACAGGATATTCTTGAAAACGGAGAAATCGGTATCTTCTATCTGAACGGAGATGCCTATATTAAGAAATTACAGGAGGATAAGAATGGTGTATTTCTTATTTCCCTTAATGAAAAATACTCTCCTATTCCTGTAGGTGAAAATGACCGCTTTGATATTCTTGGAAAAGTGGTTGGAAAGAATCATCCGAATGAGCTTAGAGATTTTCTGCAATAAACGAGTCCGTATTTTAGGACAGTATTTTCTGTATCCTTGGTAATATAAGATATGTATGAAAGTAGGTGTTTACTATGGCGGTCGTTAATAACCTTAAAGAAATTCGTGAATCACGAGGGCTTCTCCAAGAGGATTTAGCCTCTGCCACCGGGTTCTGCACAAAAACTATCAGCAGAGTGGAACGTGGTGAAAGGGCACCATCCGCTGAATTTATGCTCCGAATTGCAGCATACTTTAATCTGCTGGTAGAAGATGTATTCAAGATTCAAGATTAGTTCAGTTCCTCTCTTACCAAGAGGAACTGAACACACTCCTCATTTATACCATTAACTTATGTTTATAAACTCTTCAACTATCTTTGTGTACTGTTCTGAATAATGTACTTTATACCATCCCAAACGCCAATTTAACTTTGCATAAGATATTTCTCTGATATATACCTTTCTTGGTGCATATTTCACCATAAATACCTCCCATCTGAATTTTTGAAATGTAAAAAATCCAGATGGAGAGGCGGAGAACGACACCGCATATCAGAAACAGCCCTACGGCACTTTCCAACAAA
>JBGVHB010000024.1:0-1899 GCA_045121975.1 Roseburia sp. | reverse complement strand
AAACATTCATTTCCGTCAAAATGGAACCGTTGTGCCATAATTGCACTAGACATTTCTTTCATGGCTGGCGAAAAATACGCAGTAGTTTTAGAAAATTCTAACACATTCAAGCCATAATTGCGCTCAATTTCTTGCTCCATCTGTAAAGCGTTGTAACTATCAAATATTATCTCTGATGGATGGTACACGGTTGCTAAATTACTGATTGTTTCAGTCATATTCATATAGTCTGTTTCGTAGCCATCAGAAACATTAAGAACAAATCCACAACAGGTATTATGCGCTGGAGTATGTGCGAACTTCTGATATATTTTGAAGTTTGGCTGTGAGCAGTCATTCACAGTAGTTTCAGGCAAGAAAAATTCCGGGAATGCGTAATAATGCAGCAAGCCCTCAATATTTTTTGCAAAGACAATACAAATACAACCTAAGTCTAATTTACTGTTTAAGTCTACCGATATAACGCAAGGACAACCGATAAAATTCTCGATATTCAGCTTGTCATCCGCACAATATTTCAATGCGTCCATACTGAAGTATGCGGCGGCATTGTTTACCCACACATTTAAGTGTTTGGTTAAAAATTTTGCTCTGTCTGAATTTGACTTAAACGACTTCAAACACTGCATACGCAGATAACTTGTATTGAGACTTACACCGAAGTTCGGATTTGCTTTTTTCAGAATGCGTAAATCTCTTTCTTCCACTTCTGCCGATTCGTCAGGATTTCCGATAAGGTCTAAATCTTCCGGATCTATCGAGTAAATGCGTGAGAATAATCGCTCATCGGGAACACTTCCCATGATATTTGATACGTTCTCATCGTGTTTTTCTTTGCAGAATGACAGTAAATCATATCCGGCAGTAGTAATCATAAAGATTAGCGGCTGTTCTCGTGAACCTAGTCCGGTCTGTTGTGATTCGTATAAATCACCGTTATTGTGTTGATGTATTTCGTCAAGAATAGCGCAGTGTGGTGAACCGCCATCAATAGGCACTCCGACAATAGTTTTAAATGTTCCACCGTCAGCTAGTTTTATTGATTCCACTTTAATATCCGGCTGATATTTAGCGAGTAGTGCCGGATTTTGTAACAGCATCAATCGGGCCGGATTGAAAACTTCCTCGGCTTGGGTTTTCGTCTTGGCTCCACAGTTCACTTCTGCGCCGCTTTCACCGTCTGCCAGAAACATATACAGTCCAATTCCGGCGGCGATTACAGTTTTACCGTTTTTTCGTGGTACTTCACAATAGCTTTCTGTATATCGGCGGTTTTCAGATTCTTTATCAACCCAACCAAACAGATTGCAAATAATGTCACACTGCCACGGCTCTAAAATTATGTGCGCTTTCTGACTGCCCCATTTGCCTTTGACGTGTCGGAGCGTTTCAATGAAAAAACAAGTCTTTTCAGCTTTTACCGGATCGAACTTCCAAAGATATTTTTCATCAGACTGCTTGTAGAGAATGTCATTAAGTGAATTTTCAAGTGATTGAATTATGAGTCGGGACCGTTCGATTCTGCCAGATACAACGTCAACAGCATACTCAAAAGCTTTGATAGTGTGCTCAAATCCAACGGCATACCTCGGAGCATTTTTAATTATCCGCAAATCGGAAATAAATTTTTTTGCGTCTGATTCGTAACTGCTAGAAATCATCATACTGATCCATCTCTACAGTAGAGCGGCCCTGTTGCGGTACAAGGCAATCGTACATTTCAGTTTTCGGATCGAGCGTCAAGGCTTGATATGCTTTGCAAAAATTATCATGAAACGCTTTTTGCACTTGATACAACGGAGGAACTATTCTGCCATCACTAGCATAGTGAATATATCCCAATTCACACAGTAAGTCGTTGCTCGCATAGGCTAGGCAGTGAAATTTGACTGCGTTCAT
>JBGVHB010000023.1:0-3739 GCA_045121975.1 Roseburia sp. | reverse complement strand
CCAGATATAGAATGTACTTTTTACTTAACTTCTCAAAAAGTTTTTCATAATCTTGTCCACACATACCTTGACCATGTATCAGAACCAGAGGCATTTTTCCTACATCTTTAACAATCTTATAATGCAGTTTATAACCTGCTTTTGTATAAAAATCCATATCACTTTCGTCATACATATTTCATATACCTCACTACCAAATTCAAATTGAACAAAATCGCTGCGCGATGGCCTGCCAAGGCTGTGACGCAATTTTTTCAACTTTTTCTAAAAAAGGCAGTGACAGGATTGTCCCAAGATAGTATTGTTAAAGTACGACCAATAACAAATATCAAACAACGGACTTAGTCCCGACCAACTGCCTATGAAAAGAATACCACTTTTAGGCTGCTTACACAAGCAGTTTTATTTTGCAAATGCACCACCGTAGAGATTATGGAACAGTTAACATTTCATTTATTTTACGGAGGTCATTTATGTACGAAGAATATATTAAACAATTACATATTGAAGCAAAGCTTCGCAATCTTGCAGATAGTTCAATCAAAACTTATACAGATTTTATACTACGTTTCCTTGAATATACAGGAAAAGATCCTCAGGATATTTCAGCTCAGGACGTAAGAGATTTCCTTCTTTTCAAACAGGAAACCATTGCAGCCACAACACTTAATCACTATAATTCTGCCATTCATTTCTTTTTCCGCAGAGTTTTACATAAACCTTGGGATGATGATCTCATTCCACGTATGAAAGAGGACTATCATCTTCCAACCATTCTGTCCTTGGAGGAAATTAATTACCTGCTTGAATATGTGGATGATATCAAATACAAAGCAATATTTTCCTTGTTGTATGGTTCCGGTCTTCGCGTTTCGGAAGCCGTATACTTAGATTATTGTGATATTTCCAGAACAAATATGACGGTTCATGTACGGAAATCAAAATCTCGTATTGACAGGTATACCATACTTTCTCAGAAATCGTTGGATATCCTGACAGAATACTGGTTTGCCTATAATAAACCTATGGAAGCTTTATTTGTTCAGAAAAACAAGCCACATAACCGCATTACCCAGTCTGCGGTTCAACAGTACCTTAGAAACACATGTAAAAAAGCTGGCTTTACAAAACATATCTCACCACATACTTTGCGCCATGCTTTTGCGACGCATTTGTTAGAAAATGGTGTAGAGTTTCGATATATCCAGACACTCCTTGGACATCGTGACCCAAAATCCACTGAGGTATACCTTCATTTAAGCAATAAAACGGTTCTTGGCATCACCAGTCCTTTTGACAGGGAAGCAGGTGATATCCATGGATAAACCAACTGTACAGGATATATTTCATCGTTTTTACCCAAAATATCTGGACAAATATACACCTTCGTCGCAACAGGCTAAGGTTGCTCATTGCATTATTAACTGTAAAACCGGAGCTTACGGCGCCAATGTCAGCATATGCGAAGATTGCGGTCAGCCGGAGATTCATTATAATTCCTGCCGTAACAGATGCTGTCCTATGTGCCAGGCTCTTCCGAAAGAAAAATGGATGGATAAGCGTCGCGAAGATGTTCTGGATGCTCCATATTTTCATGTGGTATTTACTGTTCCACAGGAATTAAATTCACTCATATATAGCAACCAGCAGGTATTATATGATGCATTATACCACTCTGTATCAGCCACCATAAACGAACTTACAACTGATAGCAGACACCTTGGTGCCAGGGTTGGATATATCTGTGTTCTGCATACTTGGGGCTCTGAAATGAACTACCACCCTCACATACATGTCATACTTCTTGGCGGTGGTCTTTCATCAAAGAACGAGTGGCGTGATAAAGGTAAAGATTTCTTCCTGCCTGTAAAAGTGCTATCTAAAATGTTTCGCAGTAAATATATGGACGAACTGAAAGCTCTACATAAAGATAATAAGCTCGAATTTCATGGGAGCAGCGAAAAATACCGCAACCACTATACTTTCAAAGAACTTCTGAATTCCTGCTATGATAAAGAATGGATTCCTCATTGCAAGAAAACCTTTAATGGTGCACAGTCCGTCATAAACTATTTGGGAAAATACACGCATCGTATCGCCATCAGCAACCACCGAATCATACGAATGGATGAAGATACCGTTACTTACTATGTAAAAGATTATCGCGAAGAAGGTAAGTGGAAGGAGCTTACAATACCCGGTGTAGAGTTTGTAAGAAGATTTCTTATGCACGTTCCACCAAAACGTTTTGTAAGAATCAGGCATTACGGTTTACTTTGCACCCGTAGTAAAAACAAACATTTAACCTTATGCCGGAACCTTCTGGGATGTAAGAAATACATATCCATACTGAAAAACATGGAAACACCTCAAATCCTTGAAACACTATATGGTATAAAGATTTCTGTTTGTAAATGTTGTGGCGGACATCTTGGCAAACCACAACAACGTATGCGGTTACGAATTTAAAAGATGTATTTTAATATCAAAAATTCAGTCTCAGCAATGAGGCTTGTTTGCTATGCCATAATTTAAACAGACCACCTAGTATAAACTCAATTCGCATTCATCTTTACCAAGGAAAGCAAGAATTGAAACTCCATACCCAATGGCTCCACGGACGCGACTTTGTTCAATTCGGCAAAATCGCTATTAGCGCAAACGAAAGGGCAGATACTGGCAATATGTAATCTGCTTTTTCGTTTACGCTAACAGCGATTGTAACCTAATCAATTCGTCTCTCAGTTAAACACACTAGCTTACTGAAAGTTTCACGTCCTCGATAAATTGAGTTTTGCCTACATCTTACTTATTATTTTTATTTCATCTACCATATCTTTTATTACTGGTGATATTTTATCACAGAACATTCCATTAAAAAGTTTATTTAAATTCTCATCAAAATTATTTGGCAAAATCTTACATTCCTTAGTGCAAATGCTTTGCATTCTTTTTTCACCAGGATGTGTCATTTCATTTAGTGCAAATATAATATCAAAATAACTAGCTAAAAATTCTGCAACTCTGTGATTTACACTTACGAAATCGTTTCTATTCTCTGCTTTTTCTATTTGTGTATCAAACGAGGGTAACATTCCACTAAGCAATTTCATATTATTTGATATAATATTTTCCTTTAATTTTTTTGGATATGGTATCTGATATTTTGTTTGTAACTCCTGCAACTTACCATTCTTGTCATATACAATCTTTGATGTTATAAGATTATGCCACATACATGTCGTATATCCATTCCATGCAACACAATCATTCACAACAGACGAAACCATGTTCTCAAAATCTGTCATATTCCTATATATAATATCCATATCTATTCCATCATTTAGTGTAACATCATCCTCTAGTTCCCAAAAAGAATTTCCTATTTCCATGTATTGGCAATACTTTTCTAATATATTTCTTCGCATACTCTTATCAACACTATCTGATAAATACACATATACATCATAATCCGATTTCTCATCATTTCTTCCAGTAGCTCGTGAACCTCCAAGCGCAATTGCTTCAACCTGTAAAATATAACTAAATTCATCAAATAATTTCTGAACATCAACTTTCATAGATAACCTCCGTAAAATTCAAATTGAACAAAATCGCTGCGCAATGGCCTGCCAAGGCTGTTGCACAGTTTTTACTTTTTTCTAAAAAAGGCAGTGACAGGATTGTCCCAAGATAGTATTGTTAAAGTATGACCAATAACAAATATCAAACAACGGGC
>JBGVHB010000022.1:0-2186 GCA_045121975.1 Roseburia sp. | reverse complement strand
CCCAAAAGCCACGGATTAAACACCTATCACAAAACATCCACAGATTTAAAACAAAGCCCCCCAAAACTCCCATAGAATTAACCTTAAGAACACAAAACCATTAGAGTGTCCACGGGTTCAAGTCCCGACACTCCGACCACGAAAAAAAGGGGCCATGTCACTAAGCTAAATTAGTGACATGGCTCCCTTTTTCTGAAATAACGTCGGCCGCCCCTATGAAAGAGACGGCCAACGGCTTATAATTAAGTTGTGACTTTCAAAAACAAGCAGATTGATTATACGCGATATTGCGCCAATAATCAACTCTGCTTCCCAATGGACACATTCACAATCATCCCCCAGGACGACCCGGTGCTTTTACTCAACGCTTTCGTAGAAGGGTTGGATTTAAGTAAGTTATATCAGGCGTACTCCCGTTTCGGGAGAATCGAGTATTCGCCGAAAGTCCTCTTGAAAATCTTGCTGTTTGGCTACATGCGAAAAATCTATAGTTCGTATGAGCTGAGACGAGCATGCGAAGAGAATACGAAATTCATGTATTTGTTGGAAGGTCTGCCACCTCCCAGCGAAAGTACGATTTGCCGTTTTCGCCGAAACTGCATGAGCGAATACGGGGAAGACCTGTTGGTTCAAATGGTACGAAAGCTGGAGGTTGCAGGTCTTCTTTCGTTTGAAAATGTTTTTATCGACGGCACAAAAATGGAAGCGAACGCAAATCGCTATTCATTTGTGTGGCGGAAGACAACCAAGAAGAATTATGAGAAACTGCAAGCAAAAATGCAGGAATGTTTACCGGAACTACTCCGGGCGGAGCACATCCGTTATACTCTGCCAAAAGAAGTCTCAAGCCGAAATCTAAGCAATGTCCTGAAGAAACTGCATAAGAAAAAGCAACAGGAAAAAGTTGAGTTTGTATACGGAACCGGAACCAGAAAAACAACACTGCAAAGGACGATAGAAACAGTGGAGGGCTGGTTAGAACGCTTAGAGAAATATGAGAAGGCATTTGCTGTTTTCCGCGGAAGAAACAGCTTTAGCAAGACGGATCCGGATGCAACATTCATGCACATGAAAGAAGACCACATGAGAAATGGCCAATTGAAACCAGGTTACAACGTAAACGCTGCGGTTGCATCCGGATTCATTATTGGAAACTACATTTCTCCAGACCGAAGTGATATAGCAACACTCATACCATTTTCCGAAAAACTTCTGAAACATTACAAGATTCAGAATGTGGTGGTGGATTCCGGCTATGAAAGCGAAGAGAATTACACATACTATGAAAACCTTGCGGATACGGAGTTATGGGTCAAACCAAGTAACTATGAGCAGCAAAAGAAACGGAAATATAAAAACGATATCAGCCGCAAAGAAAATATGGACTATGATGAGATAGAAGATATTTACTATTGTGTGGCAGGAAAACCGCTCTTTAATGTCCAATCCAAATGGGAAAGAACCAACACAGGGTACCTGAGGGAAACCACCATTTATGAATGCCCAAGTTGCCATGGTTGCCCCTTAAAGGAGCGGTGTATTCGATCCCGTAGCAAAGTTCCTTTAGAGGAAAGAAATAAAAGGATCTATGTTTCGAAAGCATTCCAAAAGCACCGGAAAGAAATGCTTCAGAAGATTACCACTACGAAAGGGAAAATTCTTCGCGTGAATCGAAGCATCCAGGCAGAAGGACAATTTGCAGTGATAAAGGAAGACATGCAATTCCGGCGATTCATGCTTCGAGGAGAAGGAAAAGTGGAGGCGGAATGGCTTTTGTTGAGCATGGCTTATAACCTTCTGAAGCTAGACCATAAGCTGAAAAAAGGGCGGTTGGGAGCCGGATTGATAATTCCAAGCACTTTTCCCGCCGGTCTCTAGCCCGGCGCTTTGCCCAATGGAACAAGCAAAGAAGAGGTGCCGACAGCACCTCTGGAAAAGTGCGCCTAAAAAGCGCGCCGTGAATTAAGTTTTCCGCAAAAAGATGAATAAAAAGAAGAAGGGCTGTGCCAGAACGGTTATTTTACCGTTTTGACACAGCCCCTTACTGGATTATTAGTGTTTGTGGGGCGAGACCGGAGGTTTCATCTTCCAAGCCTGTTTCGGGTTTTCTTCCGCCCACTGCTGCGCGTAGTTCATGACGGTCATCATGTTGTCGTAGTCCTTGCCTTTGAAGCAGCATTCGGGGC
>JBGVHB010000021.1:0-30281 GCA_045121975.1 Roseburia sp. | reverse complement strand
CTTTTTCCGATGAAATCGTTATCTTTTATGTCCGCTCAAGGTGTTTACACTCACGAAAAAAGCGTTCGCATGGAGACGGAAATCTTGTTTCGCAGTTTTCTTAGTACATCTTGCGGGTTTGCTTTGACAAAACGGAATCCGGCGGACGCAGGAGAACACTACGTTAAATTTATTTGTAACGTAACGCCCTCCTTTGCGGTAGTCGGATTCTAATATCGACTTTGTCAAAGCATCCCGCTAGATGTACTTGAAAGCTGTGTCCGAAATTTCCGTCCCACTGCGGACGCTTTTTTTGTGAGTGTAAAACGCAATGAGCGGACACAAAACGTTTATTCATCGGAAAAAGCAGAGAATTTCTAAGTTTTTATCCAACGTTCTTAAAACTTTTCCTTACAAAAGAATCCATGCGAATGTTTAAAGTTTCTGATAATGCAAATATGACATTACAAAATGTTATGAAATGTTTTTGTAACAGTCCCTTTTCTAATCTCTTACATTATTCCTCTTCCTGTATAAACAAAACGCCCAGCGTTCCCGGTCCACAATGGCTTGAAATTACACAGCCCGCTCTGGTAATTAAGATTTCATCAAAACGATTCAAACCTTTAAGATAGTCTGAAACCGCCTGAATTGTTTCTTCATCACTGCCTGAATGCGTAATAAAAACGCGTTCTTTTTTGGCTTTTTTCAAGTTCTCTTCCATTGCTTTTACATAATTTAAAACAACAGATGACATCTTTCCGCGGTACTTTTCGGTTGGTTTCATTTTGCCAGCTTCTACTACAATCTTTGGATGCAGCTTTAACATTCCACCTGCCATTGCTGCAAGTCCGCCACATCTGCCGCCTCGGTAAAGGTAAGTAAGAGTATCTACCACAAAGCTTGCTCGCACACGTGGTTTCATTTCTTCCATCTTATCCGCAATTTCTGCTGCATTTTTGCCCTCTTTTGCCATAATCGCAGCCTCAATTACCAGCAGACCAATACCAGTGGAAAGATTTGCAGAATCAATAATTTTGATTTTATCCTCTGCCCCTAACTCTTCTGCTGCCATGCGCATGACATTTACGGTTGTTGACATATCACTAGAAATGGAAAAGCATACGATTTCCATGCCCTGCTTCACATATGGGCGGAACGCTTCCATCGTCATATCAATAGAGGCCGCAGAGGTCTTTGGTGTTGCCTTATTTGCATCTGACCACTGATAGATTTCGTCCGGTGTGATACTTTTTCCATCCAGATATTCTTCCTCACCTAAGACAATATGTAAAGGTATGATATCCACCTCATACTTTTCTAAAAGTTCTTCTGATAAATCACAGGTACTGTCTGAAATAATCTTTACCATTCTCTTTCGCTTCCTTTCCCTTTTTCTGCTTCATAGCCATAAATCTCATAAATTTCGTCTGTATACACACCCTGCTCTTTGTATACAATCAAAGGCTTCTCGATTGTCATGCGGGATTTTCCACCACGCAATCCCTCGATTAACACCATGTTCGGCTCTTTATCAACAAAAGGATGAACCAGGCGCATACGCTTTGGCTCGATTTTATATTCCACCATTTTACTTAAGATTTCTGCCAGACGGAACGGACGGTGTACCATGTAAAAACGTCCTCCATTTACCAGCAGTCTTGCACTTTCCCGCAAAATATCGTCCAGTGTGCAAAGCACCTCATGGCGTGCAATTGCCTTTGCCATAGACGGCGAATTTTCTCCATGTGTCCCAATCATATATGGTGGATTTGTAGTGATTACTTGAAAAGAAGATGCTCCAAAAATCTTTGAAGCATCTTTAATATCACCTGTCACAATTTTAATTTTTTCATCTAATTGATTATAAGAAACGCTGCGACGCGCCATATCTGCACTTTCTTCCTGAATTTCTAATGCAGTAAAATCAGTGCTCTCTGTTTTTGCCTCCATCAGAATTGGAATAATACCAGTTCCAGTTCCAAGGTCTAACACCTTTTCACCTTTCTTAGCATTTGCAAAACCAGATAACAGCACCGCATCCATACCAAAGCAGAAACGTTTTGGGTCTTGGATAATACAGTAGCCATTTCTATGAAGCTCGTCTAAACGTTCGCCCTCGTGCACAAGATTATTTGTTGTCATCAATTTTGGACTTTCCTCCGCGGTCTTCTAACGCTGCTAATTCTTTCATTTCTTCCGCAGTCAATTTCACATCTTTCTTACGTCTTGGTTTAAATTTCAGCTGGTCGCTATGATATTCGCGCACTTCTTTTTCGTCGTTTATCTCTACTAAAACCTTAACAATCTGGCGAAGCACATTGACAGAAGTTACTTCTCCCTTCATGCCATCGTCTGTTGTAACTGTATCTCCCACATTTGGAAGACGGCTGTTTAAATATTCGTAAGTTTCTTCTTCATTTTTCAGACAGCACATCAAACGTCCGCAGACACCGGAAATCTTGGTTGGATTTAAGGACAAATTCTGCTCTTTTGCCATCTTAATGGATACTGGAGCAAATTCTGATAAAAATGTGTGGCAGCAAAGCTGTCTTCCACAAATTCCATATCCACCCATAATCTTTGTCTCATCACGCACACCAATCTGACGAAGCTCGATTCTTGTACGGAAAACGGCTGCCAAATCTTTTACTAACTCGCGGAAATCAATTCTTCCGTCTGCGGTAAAATAAAATAACAGTTTATTGTTATCAAATGTGTATTCTGCTTCTACTAACTTCATGTCAAGATTGTGTTTTGCAATCTTTTCCAAACAAATACGATACGCTTCTTTTTCTTTTTCGCGATTCTTCTCTGCAATGCGCTCATCCGCTTCTGTCGCAATACGAATGACCGGCTTTAATGGCTGTACAACACTCTCTTCTGACACTTCGCGTATATCCATCATAACTGTACCAAGCTCCACGCCGCGGGCAGTTTCCACAATTGCGTGCATTCCTGCCTTTAAATCTAAATCTCCCGGTCCGAAATAATATATTTTTCCAGCATTACGAAACCGGATTCCTACTACCTTTACCATGTTAGTTCTCCTTTATTGTCAATAGCAGAAGCTCGATAACTAAATCAAAATTAACATTTGCATTCAAACGAAGTTTGGCTTTCTGTAATGCTTCGATAATAACTTCGACTCCACTATAAGAGCTCTTTTCTGCCTGTCTTTTTATGTCATAGACCTCATCCTTGAAAATGAGTCCATTTACATCACCTGTTGCTTTAAAATATAATACATCACGATACCAGACCATCATTAGGTCAAAGTAATCGTTAATCTCTAATTTGTAATCATTAATCTGCTTCACAGCCGCGGTCATTTCATATAAATCTATCTCATTCAGCCGCTTGATTAACTGTAAAGCGGAAGATTTCATCTCATTAAAATCATCCGATGAAGCAAGCTGAATTGCCTTTCCGACATTCCCCTGTGCAAAAGCTACACACACATCTGCCTGATAATCAGGAATCTGATAATCACTCATCAGATATTTCTTGATTTTCTCATCCTGAACAACCTTCAGATTTAACGTCACACATCTGGACAAGATAGTCGGCAGAAATGTAGACGCATTTGTGGTCAGTAACAAAATGACTGCATATGCCGGCGGCTCTTCGATGGTCTTAAGAAGTGCATTCTGCGCCTGCTGATTCATTTTCTCTGCTTCATCAATAATGTAAATCTTATGTCTGCTGCTGTATGGCTTCACACCAATGTCATTATTCAGCTGACTTCTGATATCATCCACAGAAATAGTATTCGGTTTTTCATGTGTCACATAAATAATGTCCGGCTGGTTGTGTCCCGCAGCCTGCTTACAGGAATGACATTCACCGCATGGCTCATTGCCTTCTTTTTCACACTGCAATGCGGCGGCAAAAGCTTCGGCAAGCATCATTTTTCCTGACTTATCCGGCCCATTTAAAATATAAGCATGTGATACTTTATCCATTGTAATGGCATTCTGCAGATGCTCAATAATCTGCTCATGTCCAATAATCTCTTTAAATCCTGGCATGTTAATCTTCTTTCCTTTACGATTTCTGTTTCTACGCTTCTCTTATTACGTTAAAATATCTAACAGAAGCCCGGCAATTTCTCCGATTTTTCCAAGAATTGCAAGATGATTCTGCTCATCCTTTACCAGCTCCTGTGCCAGTTCATCCAGATTTTCATCGATTTTCTTAATGATTCCGTAAACTCTGTGACGGCCTTTCCGGTCTAAGAAATTCTCTCTGGAAAATTTGTGGGAACGATAAACAACCTCGTTTAAAAATTCCCGAATTAATCCGCGGTATGTTTTCATATCACGAATATCCATGTGCTGTGCAATACGGTTACCCTGAGCGGTAATATCGTTCATTAGTGTATCAATTTTTGCCTGAAGCTCCGCGTCCGTAATTGCACTCGACAATGTAAACTTAAATGAGCCATCGCCTCGCTCCACAGTTCCTGTATCCGGTACTTGTGTTACCTGCTGCATGCTATTTACTTTTAAATCCACGATGCTCACCTTCTCTCCAAATGTTATCCACGTTTTTATTATAACCCAAAAATTGTTGTGGAAAAACTGTTTTCTTTCCTATAAATATATCACTCTTCAACCAAATGCCTTTTTAAAAGCTTGTAATTACTTTCACTTTCTCTGAAATGTTCTATTTTCCAGAGATATACACCTGAATTTCTGCCTTAGTTTCTTCTAAATCATTATTTACAAAACGCTTTGTAATACCCGCTTCGTTCAATTTTTCTTCCGAAAAATCCTTCGCATCCGCTAAAAATCTTCTGCAAAGTTCTTCATACTTTGGCTCTTTCTGCTGTTTCTCACGACTTAATGCTCTCGTTAAACGCTCGCCGTCTTCCACCTCTATATATATCGGAAGCACGTTCTCATTTCCGAAGTAGTCTCTGATTTTTACATAGGCTTCTAACGTTCCAATCAACAGATAGTCCTGCTTTGTCAAATCAATCTGGCTATCGTTTACTGTGAAATATTTCCAGATTCCATGCACTGTATTGTATGCACGAAGCTCAATAATTTTCCCCTGTTCTTCGAGACTTGAAACCTTTTCTTCATCACAGAAAAAGTATTCCACGCCATCCTTTTCGCCTTCGCGCATCGGTCTGGTCGTATATGGAATAATCTTTTTTAAGGAAAGGGTAGAATCCTCTAATAATTCCTTATATATCGTATCTTTTCCCGTTGAGCTTTTTCCCATTAAACAATAAATTCTGCCCATTTATTCTTCCTTTTTTAGTATAATATAGTCTTTAAAAATATACAATCTTTATCCGTTTTTCGGCTAGTCCGTCATAGCCTTCTACTTGAAGTCCCATGTTCATGCATTCTTCTACCCGCTGTAAAAAATCAGCAGTAATCACTTCTCCCGGAACAATTACCGGGATTCCCGGTGGATAAAGATATATATATTCTGCTGAAATCTGATTTACGGCATCCGCAAAAGAAACCTCCTTCGCAGGCTTCTCCAATGCTTCATGAATTTGCAGGCGGCACTCCTTTTTCTGATACATCTTTGCAATCAACTGATTTTCGCTCTGATTCTTATGCAAAATCTCTTCGCCCTTTAGGACCGCATCCTGTGACGAAGTGTCTGAAAAATCTTCTTTTTTCAGCTTCCGCTCTGTCTCATTATCAATCTCATGAAGTGCCTTATTAAGTCTTACAAATCCTTCCTTTTCATCCATAATAGAAGTCATTGCTAACACATAAGAGCCGGAAACCATCTCCATCTGCAAATGATATTTTTCTAACAATATCTCATGCAGCTTTTGACCAGTCATGCCCGCCTTTTCTGAAAAAATCACGATTTTTGAAGCATCCCAGTCAAATACCTCTTTGAAATCCTTCTTATTTAAAACATGAAGATATTTTAAATCTGCTGCTTCCTGATAAAATTCATCCAACATATTGCAATAGTTTGCAAACAATTCTTTTCCATCCTGCGCTATCATCCGCACACAGGCATCCATGCCCGCCATAAAAAGATAGGACGGAGAACTGGTCTCAAAAATTCCAAGGTAACGTTCCACCTTTTCTTTTGGAATACGCTCAGAGCAAAGGTGTAACAACGCTGTCTGTGTAAAAGAAGGCAATGTCTTATGAAGACTCATAATCACAGCATCCGCACCAAGCTTTACCGGATTTTCCGGGAATCTCTCTGTAAAACCAAAATGTGCCCCATGCGCTGCATCCACAATCAAAGGAATCTCTCTTTGATGCACCACTTTGGCAATCGCTTTGATATCCGATACCACTCCTTCGTAAGTTGGTGAAGTGATTACTACCGCTTTCACATCCGGATTCTCCGCTAGGGCAGTTTCCACCTGTTCTGCGGTTATCTGTCCCTGAATTCCATTTCTCGTAATAAAAGGATATAGATATTCTGCCTTGATTTCGTTTAAAAATAGAGCATGATATACCGCTTTATGACTATTTCGAGCGGCAAGTATCTTCTCATTTTTTCCGGTGGCAGCGCAGATTGCAGCCAAAAGACCACAGGTACTTCCGTTTACCAGATAATAGCACTTTTTTGAACCATACAAATCCGCTGCCCTCTGCTGCGCTCCTTTTAAAATGCCTGTGGCATGATGAAGATTATCAAAGCCGTCAATCTCTGTAATATCAATTTGATATGGGTTGGGAAATGCAAGCTTCGCCCGCTTGTGTCCCGGCATATGAAAAGGATACATATCTGTTTGTGCGTATTGCATTAATGTCTCATCCAGATACTGCATAGAAATTTTCCTTCCTAATAATATAAAATCTTAGTCCAGATACCGTCCCAGCTCCGGCATCCAATCCCCAAAGAATATCTCATCTTTGCAGATGCAATTCCAGATTGGAAGAAAGAAACGTCCAAGCCGCTCCATCAATTCCTGCCAACTTGGGATTTCAGCGGACGCATTTTTCTCCTTGCGCAATGGCTTGGCATACTTTTCCCAACGCTTTGCCATGTACGCATAATCCTTGTAACCCGCAATCATATTTCCCCTGTCTTCTGTACGACTGATATTATTTTTCTCACACAAAAGCTCTAAGGTGTCTTTAATACGTCTTCCGTCTACCGGCTCTTTTGAAATAATCTGATAAGCAATATCATAGCATTTCATTGACGAAATCAGCTCCAAATAAGTCACCATTTCCAACAACTGCTCTGCAAGAATTGTCTCCGCCGGATAATGACGATAATTAATTTCTTCTTTTTTATGCATGAAAAGCTTACGGGTACGTTTTTCCGGTGTGATTCCATGCAGATAATGCGGTCTAATTTCAATAGAAAAAGGAACTTTCATCTCTTCATATTCTGCAACAACTTCAACTTTAAGCAGTTCCCCTGTCCATTCATGTTTCCATTTAAAACGGACACCCTTTGTTTTTTCTTTTACAAAGATATTTTGAAGCATATATTCCGCCAGTTCTGCCGAAAGTTTCTGTCCTGCTTCCATTTTTCCTGTTTTTACAACCTTCTCATCTGCATGATAAATAAAATCAAGCGTCAGGTAAAAATTCTCCTGATAGTTTTCAATTTCAAAAATATCTTCATTTTTCAGCCACAGATTTCTTGAAAAATCAGACTCCGACACCAGATACATGAATTCTTCTACCATGTAGCCTGCTAACATATTTGAAAATGGAATGTCTAAATCTTCACTTTTTTTCTTTAATTCTACTTTCTTTATGCGTTCGTGATTCATTTAAAGCCAGACTCCTATCACATTCTGTACTTTTTTGATAACGCGGCGTTCTCTCGCGTACTGCATGAGCTTCGCGATATCTTTTTTCGGGTCATTGATATATGCCATAACGCCCTCTTTAAAAAATTCCCGCTCCATCTTATCTTCATATTTCAGACAGTCACAAATCAGACGCTCTCTGTCAAAAATTTTCATTTTTGCGCCGCCAAAATCAATTTCTTTCACCCCAAGTTCTAGCACTTCCGGCTCTGTATACATTGGAATAACCTTTGGATAATCCATCTTAAACCGGGACTTAGAGGTATTCTTATCTACCGCAAGTCTCCAACCATAAGGCTTTTTGCTGATATAGCCGTATGCATACAGTGCACTCTCTAAATTAAGCACTGCATCTGGAAACAGCTTCGCAATCAATTCTTCCTCTGAAAAATCGCTGATACGAATGGTATAATAGCCATTTTTCAAACGAATCAAATCCCCTTTTTCAACAAAATCAAGAATTCTGCGGTAGTCAATCCCCAAGTCGTTTAAGGCACTTTTCTTTACAATACCGCCGTTTTTCAAGATAAATTCTTTGACCTTGTCTAACACTAATTCTCTCTTCTCATTAATCACATATGAATCCGACATTTTTTCCGCTCCATGAATTTATTTGTGGTACATATTTTAATAATACCCCTTTAGATGTCTAATGTCAATTTGTTACTTTTTCCAGAAAATTCAAGGCAACAGTTCATCCATAACCTGTATAATGTGTGAACCATGCACAACAGACAGAAAGCAGAATCTAAAATTTTTATTGTAAGACGTTCCTAATTGTCTTATAATCAAAACAGACATTTTTCTTTGTCTTTTTTGTCTGTAAAAATATTACTGATTTTTGATATAAAAAGGAGTTTTATTATGGATTATTCCAAACCAAGTTTACGAAAGAATCCTTCACGCGAAACCTGCGAAGGAATCATTAAACGAATCCTTATGACTGAGATATTAGAAAAAGGAAAAAATGAGCATTTTAAAACGGCGGCTGATTTTATGAATTACTTCCAGTCACTCTATCCTGCTTCTGATGCTTTAACGAAACAGGTACAGCGTGCGGTTAAATCCTTAAGCATGCCAAAAGATGAATTTGGTTATTTCATTCCTAACAAAACTGCAGAACAGTTAGGACATGAAACAGAGCTTCGCGAGTTATTCAAAAAGTCTCATGCTTCCGTTTCGTCTATGGAAGAATTGAAGCCTTTTTTCTTACAGGTAGATAAAGAATTGAAATCATACCTGATTCATACGCTCGAAAATTCACCTCTTTTTGAAGGAAAATTTGCCACAATCGTGGAAACCAACAACGGAATTATTTTCTATACAAAAAATATCTCTCAACTTGAGATTCTGATAAACAGTTTAATTGTGTGAAATTTGCAAACAATTTAGTTACGGTCTCAAAATTCAAAAAAAGACAATGTTTCTATGGAAACATTGTCTTTTTATTTCTATTTTTAATTGTTTGACTGTCTAAATAAATATTTTGGTTTTTCATTCAGTACCTTTGCTCTATCTGCGTCGTCTTCTTTTTCTGATACTATTGCGTTTCGTTCGATACTGCTCTCTTCGGTTTCTTCGAACCATCATATTATGGCGAATAATATAGAAATTATCATACGACCATTTTCCAAAAACAATCAACACAAACAGTAAAATCACCGCCAGTACAATTAATACAATCTGTATTGGTTTAATTTGTATTTTGGATACTGTCTCTTCTTCTACAACATTGTCTGTTTTCTGATTGTCAAATACATATCCCTGAATCATAACGCCTGTTGTTTTAATATCCGCAGAACCAACCTCTCTTCCTGCATAGGTATAAGAAATTGTTCCGGCAATATTTGACACTTCATCGTTATAAGAAATCACAGCCTTTGCATCTGAAAATTCTGCTGTTTTTGGTAAGATAAGTACTGCACTTCCATCTAACTCTACAAACGGGTCATTTGAATTTAAGCTTCCACTTTTTGCTCCTGCATCGGCAGTAAACTCTGTCTCATTTTCTGAGATATTAAGTGCCTGAAAATTATCAAAGCAATAGTCAAATAAATTTGTCGTGTCTGTCCATTGATTTGGTGATTCGGTATTCATTACCACACAAATCAAATTCATTCCATCTTTTTCTGCAAAAGTAACAAGCGTACTTCTTGCCGCATCTGTATATCCTGTTTTGCCACCTACACAATTTTCATAAACATATTTCGTCGAACGATACGGAACAAGCATTTCCTGATGATTTCTAAGAATCGTTTCTTCTTCATGCTTATTTGTTGGTGGGATTGTATATATTTTCGTTCCCGTAATAATACGGAATGTTTCATTCTGATATGCTGCCTGTGCAATCAATGCCATATCCTTACAGGTAGTATAATGATTTTCATCATGAAGTCCATGCGGATTTGCAAAATGTGTATTGGTACATCCAAGTTCCTTTACTTTTTCATTCATCATGTCAACAAATGTATCAACGTCTCCTGCGACGTGCTCGGCAACTGCATAGGCACATTCATTTGCCGATTCTAACATGACAGCGTAAAGACACTGCTCCATTGTCATTTGTTCGCCGTAATCTCTTGCGATTCCTGAACCTTCTGTCTCATCAATCGATGCATCTGAAAAAGTAACCACTTCATTCAAATCCGAATTTTCTAATGCAATCAGCGTGGTTAATATCTTGGTAATACTTGCTGGATAATGAGCTTCCTCGCTGTTTTTTTCATAAAGAATTGTTCCAGTCGTTGCCTCCATCACAATTACTGACGGAGAAAGCGTCTCAGGTGGCTCTGGCCAATAATCTGATGCCGAAACTTTCATAGGATTGACATGCAGCATACAAAAAAGACCTAGCGCTGCCGCCAGCATTTTTTTCCATTTTCCTCTATTTTTCATTGATATTACTCCATTCACTTATCTCTACGGTTATCCGCAATTTTTCATATTTCTGTCTAGTTATCCACAAAACATTGTTTATCATACACTATTATCAGTATAAAGGTAGAAAAAAATACATGCAACTATTTTTCCACAATTTCCCCTTATCATTTTCCTAAAGTCTGATTCGTATTATCTGCCTTTAATTTAAGTATGGAAAATCCTTACTTTTTATTGTAGAATACAACATAGATGTTATTTAGTAATTCATTTGAGAAAGGTTTAATTATGAGATTAAGAAATATTCCAGGTGCTGATGAAGCAATTGAAGAAAGTATTTATTGTATAAAAAATCCAAAAGAGTACAAAGGAAACTGGCAGGCACAGTTTGAAAAGGTTCAGCCGCTGCATATTGAAATCGGCATGGGAAAAGGCCGTTTTATTATGGATATGGCTGCTCTCCACCCTGAAATCAATTATCTTGGAATTGAGCGTTATTCCAGCGTTTTATTGCGCGCTCTTCAGAAAATGGAATTAAATCCACTTCCTAATCTGAAATTTATCTGTATGGATGCTGCTGAAGTAGAAGAGGTTTTTGCACCGGAAGAGGTCGAGCGCATTTACTTAAACTTCTCCGACCCTTGGCCAAAAGACAGACATGCAAAACGCCGCCTGACTTCACGCCAGTTTTTTGCACGTTATGATAAAGTCCTTACCAAAAATGGTCATCTGGAATTTAAAACAGATAATCAGGATTTATTTACATTCTCTTTGGAAGAAATCCCGGAAGCCGGCTGGCATTTAGATGCTTCCACAAGAGATTTACATCATGACGAAGTTTTAAATGAAGGAAATGTAATGACAGAATATGAGGAAAAATTCTCTTCTATGGGAAATCCAATCTGTAAACTGATTGCATCAAGATAATAGAACTAAAAGCTGCTCATAAAACATTTTACGTGTTAGATTAATATAATATAAATTATAACCAGCTAACAATCAAAATGTTTTGTAGCAGCTTTTTTTTGAAATATAACGGGAAATAGACAGTCTTGATTATCTACGTCCACTGTGTAAATAATTTTAAACACAAAAAAAGCACCAACCCCACAGTCTACGCTGCAAAACCGGTACTTTTAAATGCGCCTCCAGGGGTTCGAACCCTGGACACCCTGATTAAGAGTCAGGTGCTCTACCAACTGAGCTAGAGGCGCTTATCTCTTGAGGACGAAATTTATTATATAACAGATTTTTTAGAAATGCAACAATTTTTTTAAATTTTCTTTAAAAATTCTTCTAATCACTTAATTTTTATGGTATTTTATTAATAACAGACGATGTTTTGTTATATATTTTACAAAACTGCCAATGCTAATATAAAAATGGAGGTTTCATATGCAAGTAGAAGAAAGATTTTTAAAATATGTTTCCTATTGGACAACCTCTGATGAGGAGAATGAGAATATTCCTTCCTCAGACCGCCAGTTTGAACTTGGTAAAGTATTAGAACAGGAATTAAAAGACCTTGGCTTAGAAAAGGTTATCTTAACAGACCATTGCTATGTTTACGGTCTGCTTCCTGCAACCAAAGGCTATGAAAATAAAAAAGCTGTTGGTTTTATTGCTCATATGGATACTGCACCTGACTTTTCCGGCAAAGATGTAAAACCGCAAATCATTGAGAATTATGATGGTGAAGATGTTCTTTTAAAAGGTAATAACACTCTTTTAAAGGTTTCTGATTTTCCTCATTTGAAAACATTAAAAGGACGCACTCTTATCACAACCGACGGAACAACTCTGCTTGGTGCAGATGATAAAGCCGGTATTGCAGAAATTATGACTGCAATTGAACAAATCATTGCTTCCGGCACTCCGCATGGTGACATCTGGATTGGCTTTACTCCTGACGAAGAAGTTGGTCATGGAGCTGATTTATTTGATTTAGACTATTTTAAAGCTGATTTTAGCTATACCTTAGATGGTGATTATGAAGGCGAAGCTGCTTATGAGAATTTCAATGCTGCCAGCGCCGTTTTCCATATCAAAGGAGTCAACGTCCACCCTGGTGAAGCAAAAAATATTATGGTAAATGCAGCTTTAGTTGGTTGTGAAATACAATCTCTTTTACCGGAAAATGAAACACCTGCACACACAGAAGGCAGAGAAGGTTTTTATCATCTCATTGATATGAGTGGAGACGTTGCAAGTGCTACTTTATCCTATATTGTACGTGACCATGACCGCACTATTTTTGAGCATCGATTAAATAATCTTCGTACACTTCAAATTGAAATGAATCAGAAATATGGCGCAGGAACTGTTTCTCTTTCCATTAATTATTCTTATTATAATATGATTGAAATCATTGAAAAAAATGAGTATGTTGTTGATATTGCGAAAAAAGCAATTTCTAACACAGGATTAGAACCTATTTCCCGTCCTGTACGTGGTGGTACAGATGGCGCACGCTTAAGTTTTATGGGTCTGCCTTGTCCAAATCTTGGAACAGGTGGTTATGGTTTTCATGGTCCTTTTGAACACATTAGCGTAGAGGGCATGAATACTGCCATCCAGGTTATCAAAGAAATCGTTTCCTTAACAGCGGCATTATAAATCATTTTATATTTTTACCAACTGTAATTTTATAACAGAACAAAGAATGTGCCTTGGCACATTCTCGCGCCGAGCGCGGTCGCTTGCGACGTACTACATCTTCGCGCGAGTGCGCATCCTGCCCGGAGGGCTTTTAATTTCATAGGAATTTACGCAAATTCCTATGAAATTAAAAACGCTCTCAAAAACTGGATTCCTGTTTTTAAGAGCGTTTTCTTTTGCTTTTCTATATCTTACTTACATATTTGCAAGTAATGCTGCAATCTCTTCTGGTGTCATAATTTTATTTGGATTTGATAAATCCGGCATACTCGGCTTTTCTTCTTCAACAACACTTTCTGCTACTACTTCTTCTTTTTTCTCCTCTGGTTCAGATGTTCCAGCGACCAATGCTGCAATTTCTTCCGGTGTCAAAATCTTATTTGGATTGCTGTCTGGTATGCCTGGCTTCTCTTCTTTCTCTAAATCGTCTGCTAATTTCAGAATGTCATCTAAAGAAGTATCCTCCGAAATGTGAATGTCGGCATCTAAGCCCTCGATATTGTCTACGTTGATATCAAGGTCTAAGTCTTCAAGCTTATCTAAATTGATATCGGTGTCTAAACCTTCGATGTTACTTAAATCGATGTTGTCATCTAAGTTAATATCGGTGTCTAAACCTTCGATATTATCCACGTTGATATCAAGGTCTAAGTCTTTGAGGTTGTCTAAATTGATGTCAGTATCTAAACCTTCGATGTTACTTAAATCGATGTTGTCATCTAAGTTGATATCGGTGTCCAAACCCTCGATGTTGTCTAAACTTATGTCGGTGTCTAAGCCCTCGATGTTGTCTAAACTTATGTCGGTGTCTAAGCCCTCGATGTTGTCTAAACTTATGTCGGTGTCTAAGCCCTCGATGTTACTTAAATCGAGATTACTATCTAAGTTGATGTCAGTGTCCAAGCCTTCGATGTTACTTAAATCGAGATTTCCGTCTAAGTTGATATCGGTGTCTAATCCTTCGATGTTACTTAAATCGAGATTACTATCTAAGTTTATGTCACTATCTAAGCTTTCGATATTACTTAAATCAAGATTACTATCTAAGTTGATGTCAGTGTCCAAACCTTCGATATTACTTAAATCAATGTTGTCATCTAAGTTAATATCGGTGTCCAAGCCCTCGATGTTACTTAAATCGAGATTACTGTCTAAGCTAATATCGCTATCTAAGCTTTCGATATTACTTAAATCAAGATTACTATCTAAATTTACATCACTATCTAATCCTTCGATATTGCTCAAATCAAGATTACTGTCTAAGCTAATATCATCATCTAAGGATTCGATTCCTTCTAAGTCCAAGCCTCCATCTAAATTTGGAATACTCTCTGCATTAATATCACTATTTAAACTGATAGCATCATCACTTTCTGCAGAAACTTCCATACTATCCATACTTGTATTTACTGTAGAAGCTTCTTCTGTGATAGAGTTTACAATATCATCAATTGACAGTATCTCTTCAAGTTTTATTTCATCCTCTCCGCCTGTCATACCTGCTGACATCATGCTTTCAACAATTGATGCTGCACTTTCTTCTGTATTCAATGGCATTGTTTCTTCTACAGGCAAATCAACTTCCTGAACAATATCATTAATAACAGCTTCCTCTATCTCTTCCATCGCAGCTGTTTCCTCAGTAACTACTGGTTCTTCGATGGAAGCTGTCTCGTCAATAGCTGCTGTTTCTGGTACTGCCGCCTGTTCTTCCACTGGAACACTAGCTGTTTGACTTGACATTACTGCAGTCTGCTCTGCAATAGAAGACACCATTGTTGCCAAAGTATCTGCCATTTTCTCGATTTCTTCCTGGAAACCGGATAATTTTATGGATACTTCATTTAAGCCATCTTTCATGGATGCTTCCATATTATTTAACTCAATAAATAATTTTTCTATTTTTAGAACAATTGCATCATTTGACTCTTTAATAAGCTCTTGCTGTTCCTGTAAGATTGCAGGCTTTAATTCCGCAATCGCATTTTCCATAAATGCAACCTTAGCTACTACATCATCATTCGAATTCATCAAAGCATCTGCATTTTCTTTTTCTCTGTTGATAATGACTTTAGCAAGTGCTTTCTGCGCATTGATAATCTCTTCTGTTGCACCTTCACTCTTCGCATCTGTCATCTCTAATAATTCTGAAAGCTCACCAAATGATTTTTTTAACAAAAGGTAGGATGCTTTTTCTGATTTTAAAATGTTCTCATACACTTCGTCAGACTGGCTCTTTTTCTCCTGCGAGCTTCTTGACACAGTATCCAAAGCAAGATAAATGGAAGCCAAAAATAATATGGTCACAATTACCAGAACCGGAATATTATCAGGTACATTTATCATGACATATAAATCAGATACAAAAAATATTGCCAACGCTAACACGTTAATCACAAATCTCAATTCATAATTTTTCTTTTTTTCTTCCGGACGCTGAGAAATCTCTTTCTGCATGGCATTCACCCTCCCTGTTTTTTCTTATGGCTGAATCATCCCTGACAGCCAGTTGTAATCATGCCTTCATGTAAATTATATCTAATTTTTCTATCAGATACATCTGTGTATTTAGTACTATTTTATCATATTTTTTCAAATAAAAAAAGAGTTAGCTGGTAATCTTTCACAACTTGCTAACTCTTTTTGCTATATATTTTAACGTTTCCAGCGGGAATCGAACCCACAACTAGCGCTTAGGAGGCGCTTGTTATATCCATTTAACTATGGAAACACAAATATCCCAAACACACCCGCTTATTATAGCACATTTTTTATAATTCTGCTATTAATCGCGGTAATTGATGCTTCCCTGAAGCCAGATATTTCCCTTAAATCTTCTGCCGATTGCAGGTTCCCCCATAAGGTCTTTTTGATTAATGCATAATCCAAATACCATATCACTGCATAAAATTTCCATTGTATAAACATTCTCGCCTGTTAATTCATTCTGCATCAAAGAATAATCAAGAATTTCGCCCATAATCGAATACTGGTCGCTTTCAATTCCATATGGCATAAAATAATTGTCAACGATGCTTAAAATATCTTCATGCATAATTCTTTTGGATAAAAGTGAATAGGTATCAATATCTTCTAACGTAAGATTTTCGATTGCATCTTCATCACCATTTCTTGCAGCTGCAATCAGATGGTTTCTATCTCTTGAATTCTGCTCTTTTTGTTTTTTCTTATTTTCGTCTTTTCTAATTGGTAAAAGAATCTTACCATCAGTAGATAACGCCGCTAAAATCGCACCATTTCCTTTTCCACTGAAAAAGCGGCTGTCCATTGCTGCTAAATAATCTGCAACATTCTGCAAATAAAAAATCAATGTTACTCCAACTCTTACTTCATCGCAAACACCTGCATAGGATTCTTTTTCTGCATGTTTTTCAATATCAATTACTTCTCTTGTGGAAATGGTCTTGCCACAAAAATAAGGATAGTAGTAATCCATGACAAACTCGTCATCCTCTTTGAATGTTCCACGAATAGATATTCCAAAAAATTCGCCAAATTCTTTGGAAAGCTCTGCGAACTCATTGCCTTCCGAATCCTCAGCAATTTTTTGTACGGTTGGATGCTCAATAATCTGCTTAAAAAGCTGCTCTAACTCTTCTTTTTTGATTTCAGAAAAACCGACTGCTCTTAAAAATTTATGCATTACTACTATCCTCCTTTCTTTTAAAAATCGACGTTTCTTATTATATAATATGTAGTTGTGTTTTGCAATGAATATCTGCTCTGATTTCCTGCATATATTTACTAAATCAGCACCTGCAGGATTGTTATCTTCTTATTTTTACATAAATTGTACTGTGTATCACAGATATTCTCATTCTCATCGAGAATTGCAATAATTGGATGTGCAGAATCGTCTGTCTGCGAAATCACGATTCCATTCTCGCCTGTATTTAATTTTACTTTTGTTCCAACCGGGTAACGTGCAACTAGTTTGATTAACATTTTTACAATCTTTTTCTCAAACAAAACATCAGAAACTTCAAATAAATATTCTAATGTTTCCTGCACGCTGTTTCTTTTACATTCCATGCCGGAAATCATGCAGTCAAATGTATCACATACCTGCAAAATACTGCATTCAATTTCTTTTGTTTTCTGCTTTAATGGAAAACCAGAGCCATCTTTTCTCTCATGATGTGATAATACCATCTTTTTCACATTTGATTTTAACCAGTCTTCGTTTTCTAAAGCGGTAAACGCAAGAATTGTATGTTTTTTGTACTCAAAAATCTCAGATGCGGCACTCTGCTCAATATCATAATCAATATATGGCACAGTGATATATCTTAGACCAAGGTCATGAAGCAGACATCCTAATGCAATGTCATTCATCTGCTCTTCACTCAGCTTTAATTTTTTGGCTATCAATACGGCGAGCAATGTAACCATGATTGTGTGCTCATATAAATTACCGCTTCTTTCTTCCATATCAATAACAATATTTTCATCCACATCTTTTAAATCATTTACAATATCGCGGGCAAGCGGTTCTAATACTCTTAATTCCCCTTGTCCCTGATATATGTGATTCTCTAAAATTTTCTGCACTCTACATATGTAATCTTTTCTTTTTTCTTCTGTGTATCCCCAATGTGGCATTTCATAGGATACATATGGGTCTTCAATACATACTGTATTAATGCCCAAAAATGAAATCAAATCCAAATACTCTGGTTTTAAAACTGTTCCTTTTGATATGAGGACTTCCTTTTCCTCAGTAATAACAGATTCTGCCAGAGTCTCTCCACCTCTTAATGATTTTACCAGTCTTATTCTCATACCCTTACCCCATGTAAATCCAAGAGCGCCATTGGCTAAATGCTATTTTTCAGTTCCTTCTGTTTTCATCGCCATGTCTAAAGCTTTCTTTTCCTCTTCTGATAAAATGATAATTGAATTACCATCTACAATTTCTTTGATGTATGTGTAACAACCTTCTCTTGTATGCATTGCATTCATAATGAAACCGTTATTACCTGCATCAAGCATTGCCAGGGAAAAACTAAGCTTTCCTCCCATCTCATGAAGTGCATCATATTTGATTAATCCCATTTTCTGATAAGTGCTTTTCATATTCTGAAAAAGAACTTTGATGTTTCTCTCATTTGCTGCATTAGATGCAAGAAGATTATCAACTTCGTTTAATCTCTTAATCAAAGTATCTTCTAAGTTCTTTGCACTCTTTCCACTCATGAATATTTTATAGTTTTTTTTCAATTTACTCATCTGTACTACATTAATAATCATAAATATAATTAATATGAGAACTAACGCTAATAATGCGATAATAATATAGTCAGAATCAAATCCTAAATATTGTGAAATCATACTGTCCCCTCATTCTGAAAATTTATCGTTATTATTCTTCTTTTCCTATGGTGCGAATTAAATCCATGATTCTGTCTAATTCATCCATAGAATAATATTCAATTTCAATTTTTCCCTTTTTATCATCTTTCTGATTAATGGATACTTTTGTACCTAAAATGGCTTTCATTTTTTCTTCTAAGTCATGATAGATTGCTTCCATCTTCGGGTCAAGCTTTGCGTTTTTGTTGGATGGAACTTCATCCTTTTCCTGCTGAATTTTCTTGACTAATTTCTCAGTTTCACGCACGCTTAACTTTTCATCGAAAATTTTCTGTGCAGTTGTGTACTGTCTTTCTAAATCTTCAATACCCAGTAATGCTCTTGCATGACCAGTACTAATCATATCATCAATTACCATCTGCTGAACTTTTTCATTCAGTTTCAATAATCGCATAGAGTTTGTGACTGCTGTTCTACTCTTTGATACACGCTCTGCAACTTCATCCTGTTTTAAGTTGAACTCTGTTAAAAGTCTTTTATATGCAATTGCTTCTTCAATTGGATTTAAGTTTTCTCGCTGAATATTTTCAATAAGAGAAATCTCTACAACTTCCTGGTCTGTTAATTTCTTAATGATAACCGGAACTTCTTTTAATTTTGCGAGTTTTGCTGCACGCCATCTACGCTCACCAGCAATAATCTCGTAATAACCATTTTTATCCTGAACAAGTAATGGCTGTAACACTCCAAACTGTTTAATTGATTCGGATAATTCGATAAGTGCATCTTCATCAAAATTCTTTCTTGGCTGGTCACGATTTGGTTCAACCTTATTGATATCCATCATAATTCCGTCGACCGCTTTTTCGTTTTTCACTTCAGCCTGTTGTTTTGCTGGTGCTGGTTTACTCACCTTATCTGTAATCAGGGAATCTAACCCTTTTCCCAAACCATTCTTTTTTGCAGCTGCCATTCTTTATTTCATCCTTTCCATTACTTCTTTTGCTAATGCGCGGTAGCTTTCTGAACCTGCGGACTTTGTGTCATACATATTAATTGGAAGTCCATGTGATGGTGCTTCCGCTAAACGTATATTTCTTGGAATTAATGTTTCATAAATCTTTGCATCAAGATTTGATTTTACGTTATCTACTACCTGTACAGATAAGTTTGTTCTGACATCGTACATTGTAAATACGACTCCATCAATAACAAGATTTGGATTTAATCTTTCCTGAACTAAGTCGATGGTGTGAATCAACTGACTTAAACCTTCCAATGCATAATACTCACACTGGATTGGAACAAGTACGGAATCCGCTGTTGTCATCGCATTGATAGTCAACATATTTAAGGATGGTGGACAGTCAATAATAATAAAATCATAATCATCTTTGATATAATCCACTGCATTTTTCAAGATATATTCTTTCTCATTGATTCCAAGTAATTCAATTTCTGCTCCGGCAAGATTTACGTTCGAAGGAATAATCTTCATTCCTTCCACTACTGTATCTGCCATACTTTCTTTGATAGAACATTCATCCAGCATTAACTCATATACTGTATTTTCTACTTCGTTCTTGTCTACACCTAATCCACTTGTCATATTTCCCTGTGGGTCAAGGTCAATCGTCAATACTCTTTTTCCTGCTTCTGCAAGACAAGATGATAAATTAATTGCTGTGGTTGTCTTTCCTACTCCACCCTTTTGGTTAGCAATTGCTATAATTCTTCCCATTGTAAATTCCTTTCTTGTGTCTTTTTCAAGACACCCTCCAATAAGATTCCGTCAACTTAGTATGCCCTGTTTATCAGAATTTTACTGCAATTATTCTCTTTTTCACTTTCAAGAGTTGCTCTCAACTCTCACTAAATCCCCACAAATCTGTCTTTTATTTTTATAAAAACGCCAGATTTTCGAACTCGTAAATTTATTATAGCACTTATTATATTTGATTGCTAGTGTCAGGTTCTTCAATTTCTTATGAATAAAAATAGATTTTTTCATGATATTGCTGTATGCAAGTACCTTCTATTTGTCAGTGTTTCGTAAGTAAAAACTTAGTGATTTGCAATATTCTTTTATATAAATTTCTTTTAAACTTCTTTTAATATTTGTTTTAATATTTATTTCAATAATTGTTTTAATATATTAATATATTTATTAATAGTATGTTAAATATCTTGTGTGGTTAAATGATGTTTCATTGTGTATTACGCTTTTGATTAAAAATGCTTCTCTTTTTTATAATGATGTACATTCACAAGCGAGTTGTTTTCTATCAGCTATCATCTTTTAGCTGGTAAAGAAATTGTTTCTAATAAGATTTTCGTATTGAATGTAATATCTACAACACACTACATCTTCGTGTGAGTATTTATTCTGCCCAATATAATATTGTTGGTCTATAGAAAATTACTCATATTTCTATTCATCAACAAAGCATCATCGGAATTTAATTTAAAAAATACTATGCAGTTTACTTGGCACATGTAACATAATAATCACATATATTCAAATTATTATGAACTATGAAAAGAAACATACTTGGTTAGTTTTTCTATTAATCATTTGTCTATAAATATCACAGTGATTATCATTTTCCAGATAAACACTCGTTTTTCATACTGTTTGTCTTAATTAAATTCAAATGTTTCACGTGAAACATTTATCCTGTCTATTCAATTAGTTGTATTTTGTAAAATATATTTCTACAAGATTTTGTGTAAAACTGTCGTGAAACAAAAAAAGTGGGTATGTTTCACGTGAAACATTCCCACTGAATTATCAATACTAGATTGTGATAAGGTTGTTACGGATTGCAAATACAGCAGCCTGTGTACGGTCTGTAACTTCGATTTTCTTAAAAATGTTAGATACATGGTTCTTAACAGTACGTTCGCTAATACCAAGTTTCTCAGCTACTTCTTTATTGTACATACCGATTGATAATAATTTCAATACATCTAACTCTCTTCTTGTAAGACTTTCAATCTTGATTGTATCTTTATTTCTATCAATAATCTTTGAGTTAAGTACTGGAATCAAACTTGGCTGAATATAGTTTTCTCCTTCTGTTACAGCAATAATAGCTTTCTTTAATTCTGCTGATTCAGAATCTTTTAAGAGATAACCATTTACTCCAATATCAACTGCTTTTAATAAATACTCAACTTCATTATGAACAGTTAATACTAATACTTTTACTTTCATTTTCTTTTCTTTCATTTTCTGAAGAACTTCCAGACCGTTCATCTTTGGCATATTAATGTCCAATAATAAAACATCTGGTGTTACCTGTTCTAATTTTTCTAAGCAATCTTCCCCATCGCAGGCTTCTGCTACGACCTTAAAATCTCCCTCTAATTCTAATAACTGTCGTAATCCTTCTCTAATCATTGAATGGTCATCTGTAATCATTACGTTCACTGCCATAACTTAATTTTCCTCCTTGTTATTTATAGGTACGGTGACCTCTATTCTTGTTCCAGCATTAACCTTTGATGTCATTTCTATATTTCCAGATAGAAGATATACTCTTTCTTTCATCATAGACAATCCAAATCCAGAATTATCTTTTCTACTTTCAACATCTAAGCTTTCCATATCAAAGCCCTTACCATCATCTTCAATAGAAACGATAATTTCTTTCTCTCTGTACACTAACTTTACATATATTAATGAAGCTTCTGCATGCTTGATTGCATTGTTACATGCTTCCTGAATAATACGCAAAAGTGTAATGCCAATTACTGGCTTAATCTTATATGGTTCTCCAACAACCGTAAAGCTGATATTCTTCGCTGACATTGTCTTCATTTTTTCGAGAGTTCTCTCAATTGTAACTTCAAGACCGATATCATCAAAAGACATTGGTCTAAGATTATATATCATCTGTCTTGTATCATTGATAATATCTCTCAACGTTCTGGACATCATAATCAATTCAAGCTTACAACGGACAGGGTCCATTTCAATTAACTTGCTGCATAATTCAGTTTTATGAACAAGACTCGTTAAATTCTGAACTGTACTGTCATGCAGTTCCCTGGAAATTCGCTGTCTCTCATTTTCCTGTGTTTCAAGAATTGTAAGACGATAAATATCACTCTCTTCCTGGTCGTCCTTCTTCTGAACATAGGTAGACTTTGCTACCTTAATCACACTTGTGATTTCATCCAGTTTTTTGAGACAGATATCATACTCTTCTTTTACTTTATTCAATTCCTGTACGATTGTTTTCTGCTCTTCTTTTAATTCACTGATTTTTTCTTTATGCTTCGGATTCACTTCACGCGGAGTAAATGCTTCATAACTGGCATCATTACTCTCTTCTAACATTTTGATAAATTCTAAATTCTCTTTTAAGCGAATCTGAAGTTCATTGATTTTCTTCTCGTACTGACTCTTTTTTTCCAGACACTCATCTTGTAGTCTTTCCAAATAGGAAGTTACCATACTATTCACTCCCTTCATAGTAATCACATATCCAAACATATGTTTGAATATAGTATAGCCAAGATACCATTATTATTTTATACTAATTTCCTGATAATGGAAAGAAAAATTTTCATTATTTTCAAAAAAAATTTGTATAAGACATGGAAAGCGGCTATAATAATAGTATATAATTATACACGACTAACGGAATTTAGATAAATATGCGTATCTATTTCCTGATTGCAGAAAATTATCTGCAATATTATTTGCGTATCGCATACGCAGTTAGGTTTTTCTATGAAAAAAAATATCAAACACTTTTTTATTTTAACAGCTTTAGCAGCCGGCACTGTCCACGTGATTAACCGTTTTATTGATGTGACAGCTGAAATTAAAAATATTTTAAAATCCGAAAAAGGAAATCAGTACGAATGGAAAAATGGTAACATTTATTACACCAAACGAGGAACTGGTTCTCCAATTTTACTGATTCACGATTTAAATCCAATGAGTTCTTCTTACGAATGGAGCAAGCTTGCGAAAAAACTTGAAAAAACTCACACCGTATACACCATTGATTTGTTAGGATGCGGTCGCTCCGAAAAGCCATGCCTCACATATACCAATTATCTTTATGTGCAGCTGGTAACTGATTTTATTAACAACATTATTGGTGAAAAAACAAGCATTATCACTACTGGTTCTTCTGTATCTTTTGCTGTCCTTGCAAATAATATGAACAAGAACATTATTGACAAAATTATTGCCATTAATCCTGCTGATATTAAAAATTTTGAAGATACACAGGATAAGTTCTCTACTTGTAAAAAAGTTTTACTGGAGCTTCCAATCATTGGAACTTTTATTTACAATGTCAGAACAAGTACTTCTTACATTACAAAATCTTTCCGCGAAGAATATTTTGCAAAACCACAGCTGATTTCTTCCAAATTAATTGATGCATATTATGAAGCTTCTCATATGCACCACAGCCGCGGAAAATATTTAATGGCAAGTATTGAAGGCCACTATACAGAAAACAGTATTGTTCATGCCCTGAAAAAAATTGATATTCCTCTTTATATTTTACAGAGCAGATATGGCAAAAATTTCATCAGCCAGACAGATGCATATTGTCATTTAAATGGTAACATTGAAGCTGCTTATATTTCTAACTGCAAGAAACTTCCTCAGTTAGAAGCACCGGATAAGGTTGCAGAAATGATTCGCATGTTCTTAGAGGATTAAACAAAGTCTTTCCTATAAAGATTCGGGTATCAAAAAGCCTGCCCGATAAACTTCATTGACAACTTGCAAAAAAATAAAAAGGTTTTTACACTTCATCATAAGATGATTTGTAAAAACCTTTTTTCTTCCCCTGCTTTTTCTTTCCCCAAATAATTTATAATGGCATCTTTGTTGGTGTTCCGGCTTTTCTAGGATACGCCTTTGGTGTCTGTTTCACCTTATTGATAATGACAAAAGAGCGTTTCTGCTCATACAAATCAAATTTGTGAACATCTGCTACTTTACCACCTAATACGGAAATGGAATGTTTTGCATTATTTACTTCTTCTTCAATCTCCCCAGATTTATAAGAAATAAATTTACCATTTACTTTTACAAACGGAATGCAGTATTCGGATAAAGTGGATAGATTTGCCACTGCACGCGATACACATAGGTCAAATTGTTCACGATATTCCTTATTTCTGCCAAGTTCCTCTGCTCTTGCATGAATCGTTGTAATTTTCTCCAGCTTCAACGCATCAATTACTTCATCTAAAAACAGAATTCTTTTGTTTAAGGAATCAGCTAACACAATTTCTGCTTTTGGAAAAGCAATCTTTAATGGGATTCCCGGAAAGCCTGCGCCAGTTCCCATATCAAGAATTTTTATTTTTTGCTCGAAATCAATTACTTTGCACAATGAAATACTGTCTAAAAAATGTTTCTCAATGACTTCATCAAATTCGGTAATGGCAGTCAGGTTCATCACTTTATTTTTTTCCACAAGCATTTCATAATAACGAAGAAACTGCTCAATCTGTTCATCGGATAAAGTAACTCCTAAATCCGCTAAACCCTGATGAAACTTTTCTAAATTATATTCCATATATTAACCATGCCTTTCTTTTTGCAATCTGAAAAAAATTAGTGAAACTAATTTTTTTAACTGCCAAAAATTTTAAAAGCTTACTTCTGATGCTCCTGCTGATAATGAAGCTGCTCCATATAAACCAGCAAAACAGATACATCCGCTGGCGAAACTCCTGAAATTCTTCCAGCCTGTCCGATAGATAATGGTTTATAAAGCTTTAACTTCTGGCGGGCTTCAATACGAAGACTTGGAACTTCATCATAATTGAAATCTTCCGGTATCTTCTTTTTCTCTAACTTCTTAAAGTGCTCAACCTGCTTAATCTGTCTTGTGATGTAACCATCATACTTGATGTTAATGTTTACCTGTTCAATAACATCATAAGGTAACTCTGGTCTGTCCTTATCAATTGATGCAAGCTTTTCATAATCAAGCTCCGGACGACGAATTAACTCTGTTAAAGTTGTTCCTGTATTTAAAGGAATACTTCCATAAGATTCTAAAAGTGATTGAACCTCTTTATTTGCGCCAATCTTTACATTTGCAACTCGTTCAATTTCTTCTTTAATTAATTCTTCTTTTTTGCAAACCCAGTCATAACGTTCCTGTGAAATTAATCCGATTTCGTAACCTTTTTTGGAAAGACGTAAATCTGCATTATCCTGTCTTAAAATAAGACGATATTCTGCTCTTGAAGTCATCATTCGGTAAGGCTCGTGATTTTCTTTTGTTACAAGGTCATCAATTAAAACTCCAATGTAAGCTTCTGAGCGATCTAACACTAACTGCTCTTTTCCAAGAATGCTCATGGAAGCATTAATTCCTGCGATAAGTCCCTGACAGGCTGCTTCTTCATAACCGCTGCTTCCATTAAACTGTCCGCCGGAGAAAAGTCCTTTGATATTTTTAAATTCAAGGCTCGCGTATAACTGATTCGGATTGATGCAGTCATATTCAATCGCATAAGCGTTACGGACAATTTTTACATTTTCAAGTCCCGGCAATGTGCGGTACATTTCGTGCTGCACATCCTCTGGAAGCGAAGATGACATTCCACCCACATACATCTCATTGGTATTGATTCCTTCCGGCTCAATAAAAATCTGATGACGGTCTTTATCTGCAAATTTTACAACTTTGTCCTCGATGGATGGACAATAACGTGGCCCTGTTCCTTCAATAATTCCTGCATAAATTGGAGAACGGTCAAGATTGCTTCGGATAATCTCATGAGTCTTTTCATTTGTATAGGTCAGCCAGCAGGAAACCTGCTCAATCTGAACATCTTCCGGGTTGGTGGTAAAGGAAAATGGAACAACTCTCTCATCTCCTTTTTGCTCCTGCATCTTTGAAAAATCAATCGATTTTTTATCAATTCTTGCCGGAGTACCTGTTTTAAAGCGGAAGATTTCTACTCCATGTTCTAATAAAGACTCGGTTAAATGAGTTGCAGCCTGTAAACCATTTGGCCCGGTGTATGTAATCATTTCACCAGTCAGACATCTCGCATTCAAATATGTTCCTGTACAAAGTACCACTGCTTTACAATGATAAGTTGCGCCGGAAACTGTTTTTACTCCGGTAATCCTCTGCTTCTTTGCAGAATTACCTGCTCCAGAAACTTCTGGTTTTTCAGCAGACAAATTTACATCACTGACTTTCGCATTTCCAACCGATGCTGCCTCAACTTCTTCTGTGATAATCTCTGCAACTTCCGCCTGACGAATGGTCAGATGCTCTGTATTCTGCAGCGTTTTTCTCATTTCCATGCTGTAATTTGCTTTATCCGCCTGGGCACGAAGCGAATGAACTGCAGGTCCTTTAGATTTATTTAACATCTTCGACTGGATAAATGTTTTATCAATATTTTTTCCCATTTCTCCGCCAAGTGCATCAATCTCACGAACCAGATGACCTTTCGAGCTTCCTCCAATGTTCGGATTACAAGGCATTAACGCAATGCTGTCTACACTTACGGTAAAAATAATGGTTTCCAAGCCAAGTCTGGCGCAAGCTAATGCTGCTTCACATCCTGCATGACCTGCACCAACAACTACAACATCATATGTTTCTTCTACACAGCTTCTTCTAACTTCTGTAGACATTTTAATAACCACACCTTTCTAATATCTGCAAAAAATTATATTTCTTTTTCCAGATACAAATATCACTTAATACTTTTCTACTTAAACTGCAAAATTTATTTTCCCATACAGAATTTGCTGAATATCTCATTTACCAAATCATCTTCCACTGCTTCACCGATGATATTACCCAGCTCTTCGTATGCATTCATCAAATCAATGGAATAAAAATCTTCCGGCATTCCATCTTCTATACTCTGCTTTACTAACTGTAAGCTATTATAAGCTTCCTGTAAAGAATTTTTGTGACGAATATTTGTAATATAAACTTCATCATTAAAGGTAACTTCGCCTGCAAAAAACATATCTTTGATAGTCTCCTCTAACTCATCAATTCCTGTCTGTTCTTTAGCAGAAATGGAAATCATTTTTTTATCTAAATGATTTTGAATTTCTTCCATTGTTGTTACCGGATTTAAATCTGATTTATTTAAAAGAACGATTGCATTTCTCTCCTTTAAAAGTTCCATGATTTCGTAATCATTTTCATCTAAAGAAGTGGATGTATCTACCACGTAAATAATCAAGTCTGCATCATTCAGATATTTCTTCGCTTTATCAACACCAATTTTTTCTACCACATCATCGGTATCGCGGATTCCGGCGGTGTCGATGATATTTAATAAAATTCCATTTAAATTAATCTGCTCTTCTAAAACATCTCTTGTTGTTCCAGCAATATCAGTAACAATTGCACGCTCTTCTCCAACAAGTGTATTTAATAAAGAGGATTTTCCAGCGTTTGGTTTTCCAACAATTACGGTGGAAATTCCTTCTTTTAACATTTTTCCATTATCACTATTTGCTAATAACTTCTTTATTTTAACGGCTGTTTCTTCTGCTGTTTCAAAAAGCTCCTCCGGGTAACCTTCTAAACTGATATGCTCCGGGTCATCTAATGCACTTTCAATAAATGCAATCTCATGCAGAATAACGGCACGAATTTCTCTGATTTTCTTTGAAACAGAACCTGATAACTGGCTCAGAGAGCTTTTTAATGCGAACTCATTCTTAGAATTTATCACATCAATGACTGATTCCGCCTGTGAGAGGTCAATTCTTCCGTTCAAAAATGCACGTTTTGTGAACTCTCCCGGTTCTGCCGGTCTTGCACCATATTTTATTACAGTTTCTAAGACCTTCTTCATAACATAAACACCACCATGACAATCAATCTCAACGGTGTCTTCTTTTGTATAACTCTTTGGTCCTTTCATTAAAAGAACCATAACTTCATCTATAACTTCATCTCCATCATGAATATGTCCATAATGGATGGTATGTGTCGGCATCTCGGATATTTTTTTATGATTTTTCATCTGAAAAATCTTTTCTGTAATAGAAACTGCTTCTTCACCACTGATACGAATAATTCCTATTCCGGAACTGCTCATTGCTGTTGCAATGGCTGCAATTGTATCTTTTTTCATATAAATTCCTTTCTGGACAATTTACGATTTCAATAAAATTATAATTCTGTCTCTTTTTTTACTGATTTTCTTCTCAAAAATGTTTTCATTCTTAACTCACAAAAATGGGCATCCAAAAAGGATACCCATTTATGCAAATATCACGCTTTTATCTCTTTAATGTAACAACTACATGTCTGTATGGCTCTTCACCTTCACTATGGGTTGTAACAAATCTGTCATTCTGTAATGCTGAATGAATGACTCTTCTTTCGAATGGATTCATTGGCTCTAAAGAAACAGGACGTTTTGTTCTCTTTACTTTATAAGCAATGTTTCTTGCAAGATTTTCTAATGTTTCTTTTCTTCTCTTGCGGTAATCTTCTGTATCAATTTTAACCTTTACATAGTCTTCTGAATTTTTATTTACTGCAAGGTTTGCTAAATACTGGAGAGAATCAAGAGTTTGTCCTCTTTTTCCAATAATAACACCCATTTCAGGTCCTTTTAATTCAACATCAATATTATTGCTGTTTTCCTGTCTTGTAACAATAATTTCAACTTCTAATTTCATTGCATCAAATACCTGATTTAAGAAGTCTTTGATATTGTCTTCTACGGTACATTTTTTACGAACCTTGATAACTGCATCTTTTCTTGCAATTCCTAAAAATCCAGCGCTTCCTTTTTCAATTACTTCATATTCAATCTGGTCGCTGGTTGCGCCTAATTTGATGAGTGCTTCTGTAATTGCATCATCTACTGTCTTGGCTGATACCTGAATAAAATCCATGACTAACCTCCCAATTAAAAAAGATTCTTATCTTTTATTATTTCTTTCGTTAAACTCACGCACCATATTGGCTTTTGCTGCCATACTGCCTGGTTTTGCATTCTGTTTTGCTGCAGCTGCTTTTTCTAACATAAGTTCTTTTTCCGCAGTTGTCAATGTCTGCTTCTTATCTTCCATTTTTCTTGTGTTCATCTTTGCTGCATTATAAATCTGGTTTTCAGCGATGCCCATTTTTTCACGTTTCTTTTTCGCTTTTTCCTGATTCTTTTTAATAATATCATCTAAATTTATTTTTTCAAAATGTTTATTTAATGCAAACTGCTGAACAAGTCTTACTAACGCACTGGCAATCCAGTAAATACCAAGACCAACCGGAGTGATAAAACAGAAGAATAAGGATGTCAAAGGCATCATCATATTCATTGTCTTCATCTGCATAGCCATCTGATCATTTTCACCAGCCGGTGCTGAAGGCATCAGCTTAATATTAAGCAGCTGTGTCAAATAAGCAAAAACAGGAATCAATAAAGCAATGATAACAAGCCCCCAATGCTGACTTAAATTTGCCTTAATGATCTGCCATGGTGTATCTGAAATATTTAGACCCAGAAAATAATTGAACTGCCTCATATTGTCAAAGGTAGAAGCAATCATTTCTTTTAAATCGCCAAACTGTCCAACCAAGGTATTGGCACCATTTGAAACTGTATCCCAGGCAGCGGAAGGAAGCTTATAAAGAATATCGATCACGTAATTCTGCTGGGCTGCACCTGA
>JBGVHB010000020.1:0-1631 GCA_045121975.1 Roseburia sp. | reverse complement strand
ACTAAATAAAGTGGTGTTTTATCAAGCCAACTCTTTAATTCATTTTCCTTATCAAGGTTTTGTTTTAAATCATGTTGTGGATCACCTGTTTTTACTCCTAAATTTTCTTTCATATTTCTTATCATATCTAGGAAATACTCGTAATAGCATAGGGTAATAAATTGCACAAACATGCGTCCTCGTAAGGCATCTGTATGCCAAACTCGTGGTCTTGTTCCATCAGCTCTTTGTTTACCTGATTCAAAGAAGAACTCAATAGTTTCACGTTTGCGATACTTCTTAAGACATTCAAAGGCATCTTTCTCAGAGTTTGAAACAAGGGCAAAGAATCCATGATATTTCTTTTGTTCAATGATAGCAGCATCATTAAAGGTAATAATAGTTTTATCACCACGTTTGGTAATGTTTAGAAAACTTGCAACCTTATTCTGAGTGCTTTCATTTAAATCTTCAACCTCATTTCCTTTAGTTTCAAGGAATGTTTTTAGTTCTATTAAGTCACGATCAAGACTTGCATCTTCATCGTTCTTTCTTACTGCATTAAAGTAGAGGTTTAAATAAACTCTTCTACTAAAGGTTTCTTCATCACCTTTCTTTGCACCACTTGTATTATTTGCATACTTCCTAGTCTTCTTAAAATCACGCTTAAGAGTAATAGTAATACCATGAGTTATTGGATCAAAAGGACAAGCTCTTGATGTTCCTTGGAAGTCATTTAAATGAGCATCTAACTCAGCTTTAACCCATTTAATACTAGTTTTTACTAGGGTAATAAAATCATAATGAGCTAGTAACATGTGAGATAAATTACTTTCTGAATAGTAACCATTATCAGTTACTATTTGAGCTCTTCCTATACCAAGAACTTCAAATTGTTTTAAGGCATTTTCAATAGTTATGACATCAGGTATATTGCCAGGTTGTTTACTAAATGCTACAGGTTGTCTAGTCTCAACTGAATATAAGGTAAGTAGCTTAATTGTTTCTAGGCCATCTTTTGCTTTATTAAAACCACGTCGAGCCTCAGGAAGATTTCCTGAATAAGTAGAAATGGTAGTGGAATCATATGCAAGCACCGCGTTTTGCTTTAAGGGTTCACAACGTAACTTAAAGAAGTTTTGTTGAAGAGTTTCATTTCTACCAAGACTTTCAAAAAGGTTATGGTAAATCTCTTCTGAGAAACCATCTTCATAAGGAAGAGAATGAGTAAATTGCCAAGCAGTAATCCCTGGTAAGGATTGACCATTAGTTGCTAGAAGGTATCTAGCAAGGGATATAATCTTCTGAGCAGTACCTAAGTCTTCAGAACTTTCATAAATAGCATCATCAATTCCAGAGACTTTACCAATATGGTCAATAATGTCCATCATACCCGTTTTTAAACGAGTAGCAGTTAACTTATTTGAAGATTCTTTTTCCATATTTACCTGGTTATCTTTATGCTTCTTTTTCGGTCTTGTAGGAACAATTTCACTAGAACCTTTAACAATTTTACCAATAACTTTACTTGATTGTACAACGTTATATTTCTTTTCTTGGTCATAACGAATTGTACGTTCAATAACGTAAATATCACCGTTCTTCTGTTTTTGTTGAACTCTAATTGTTTTAATCTCACCTGATGCTTTAGC
>JBGVHB010000019.1:0-2548 GCA_045121975.1 Roseburia sp. | reverse complement strand
TGGGTTATTAAACGTCTTAGATTGGATGGCCATCGCTATTTTTACGATTGAAATTCTTCTCAAAATAATGGCATTAAGGCTTAAATTTTTTAAAGATTATTGGAACATTTTCGATTTAGTTGTTATTAGCACCTCTTATCTCCCGACTTTCGAGGTTTGAGCTAATTTAAAAATGTGGGAGCCCTTGTGGCTCCTTATTTTTTTACCTTTTTAACAATTTTTATTATGTAGTTAATTGTATATCGGAAAACCATAAAGTATAATATGGGGGTAGGGCTTGAGGGGGTTGTTATGAATGTCGTTGTCGTTAAAAGTGGTAAGCACAATATTGTTTACATCAAAGAGTCTTATCGTGATGAGCAAGGTAGAGCTAGATCTAGAGTTGTCGAAAGATTAGGAATTCTAGAGGAATTAGAAAAGAAAGAGCCTGGTTTTTTGGTAAGGCTCAAAGCTAAATACCAAGACGAAAGAGATAAGAAGAAAGCGGAGCTTATTGTTAGAGCTAATCAATTTGCTGCAGCCTTAAATGACACTAGCTCTATCGGTTCAGTAAATGCTTTTCCTTCATTGAGTTATTCCATGTTATTACTTCGTAAGATTTGGAATGACAATTTAAATATGAACTATAAGCTAAAGTATCTACAAAAGAATACCAAATATAAATTTGAGCTAGCTGATACTATCCCATTTTTAACCTTCCTAAAGATGCTAGATCCTGCTTCTGTAAAAAGCTCATGGGAAAGCAGATGTAATTATCTAGGCACTGAAATTGAAGATTGCTCTATTGATAACTTTTACAGTACCTATGACTTTCTGTCTGACAATAAAGATGCCATTCTAGAATGGATTAACAAGAGAATTGATGTGTGTTGCAGCAGAAGTGGCAACACCATGGTATTTTATGATGTTACTAACGTGTACTTTGAAACCTCCTTGTCAGATGAAGAAAAGGGATTGTTAAAACAATACGCTAAAGAGAATGTAGCAGAGCTAATTGCCCAAGGTATAGAAGAAGGCGTTATTGATAACACAGAGCTTGGTTGTGCCGATGAAAATGGCAACATTATCTTTGAAATGCTTCCTGATGATATTCAAGCTAAAATCAAAGAGTTAAGCTACCTTAGAATGAGAGGTATGTCCAAAGAGCATCGCTATGACTTACCTTTAGTATCTATCTCTTTGGTAATTGATGAGAATGGCTTTCCTATCGACTTTGAACTTTATAACGGTAATACTGCTGAAATCTCAAAGATGCAGGAATCTATCTCTAAAATGCAGGAAAAATACAATGTTAAAAACACTGTAGTAGTTGCAGATAGAGGCTTAAATTCAGTATCAAATTTGAATATGCTTCAGGACAACAACTATGGTTTTATTGTTGCTCAAAAGGTCTCTAATTTACCTGCAGACATTACTGCTCAAATCATTGATGAGAATGGATATACAGAGGTAGTTAAAGATCGTTACAAGTACAAAATCATTGATAACTTTAAGAAAGAGAACGCAGATAAATCAGAAAGCGTAACTTGCAAACTGGTTGTTACCTTTAGTCAAGATAGATATAACCGAGATATTGCAGCCTTAAATGCTGATTTAAAGATTGCAAACGCAGCTGTATTAAATCAATCTAGGATTAAAACCCAATCAAGACAATGGAAGTCATTAGTTGTTACCGATAAAAAAGCTCCTACTGTAAAATCAATCAACCAAGCTGCTGTTGAGAAAAGAAAAAGCCTATGCGGTTATGCTGCTACTGTTTACAAGGCTGCACCTAATGACAAAGTTGGTTTAACTCCTTTACAAATCACTGGCTCATATCACTCTCTAGTTCAAATTGAAGATTGCTTTAGAGTAATGAAAACCAACCTAAGCTTAAGGCCTATGTTTGTCTATACTGAAAGCCATATTAGAGCTCATGTCCTATGCTGCGTAATGGCTCTGATTATGTTAAGACTTATTGCTAAAAAGTTAGATGATCATGATAACCATCTAAGCATGAGAGAGATTATTGTTGCGCTTAATGACTGCAATTGTACTGTTATGCGTAATCAACAAAAAGAATTACTATTTATCAGAAGTAGTAATTACCTAGACTTATTCAAATCTAATTCTAAGAGGTTTAGTACTGACGAGATCTGCTCAATACTAGATGACAAAAAATACACTTCAAATCAAAAGAAGATCCTTGATGCTTTTGGAATACCTGAAATTCCAAGAATAAGTGGTAGTGCATCCTTTGAAAAGATATTCGATAGAAGATTTAAATCTGATGAGGCTATCGTTGGAAAGGTGTTCTATAAACTCACCTAGGCATTAACTACATAACAAAAAAAATCTAAAAAAGCGCTAACCTAGATAAATAAAGGGCTAAGCGCTTTTTTAATTTCTACGAACCTCGAAAGTCGGGTATAGTACTTAACATCAATTAAAGGAGAATCTTGCTCTTGAATAAATCTCTTACCTACCCATAACATGGCATCCTTATCCCAGTCAAATAGACCTTTAACTTCGATATTTGTTTGCTCAAGAACAAAAATACCATCAGTAT
>JBGVHB010000018.1:0-54000 GCA_045121975.1 Roseburia sp. | reverse complement strand
TCCCTAACTGACTGATAACTAAAAATTATCCGCCAGTTACAGAGAACACTCAGAATTAAAATTCTGTCGAGGATGTTTGGTGGTAAGTATATCTTTTTGTTTTGAAAGAGCAACATGTGTATAAATTTCTGTTACTGTGATTGAACTATGTCCGAGCATCTCTTGGATGTATCTAATATCTACATCTGCTTCAAGCAGACTTGTGGCAAATGTATGGCGAAACATATGAGGCGTTATATGTAAATCGATAGATGCAAGGGCGCAGTACTTTTTAATCATGCGTCTGATAGCCTGATCGGAAAGCTGGGTCGCATTAGGATTAACAAAGAAATATCCACTCTTGTTTATTTCGGACGAATATTCAGCTTCGTATTTTTCGAGTATTAATAAGACATCTTTATTTCCAATCTGAATCATTCTTTCTTTTGCACCTTTTCCATATATGCGGATTGTAGCATCGTACAATTCAACATCAGAAATTTTCAAGTTACACAATTCAGAAATTCTCATACCGGTAGAAAATAAAGTTTCACATATAGCAATGTCAAGAAGAATACGCTTTTTTCGAAAGGTGGTATGGGCAAGAGAAAATTCTTTGTACATGGTTGTAAGTAGTCTTTCAACTATGTATAGAGGAATTGTTTTTGGTAATATCACGGGTTCCCGAAACTTTATTTTAATTTTGTTGAATGGGTTTAGGTCTATGAAATCTTTATATTCGAGGAAGTGATAAAAAGATTTTATCGACGCAAGCTTTCTTTTGGCTGTTTTGGGTTTGAAATTTTGGTGCAGGTATCCTATATATTTTTCAATATCAGGTATGGATATAGTATTTATGTAAGTATTGTTGAAAAAAGAAATAAATTGATCTAAATCAGTGCGATATGCCTTTAGTGTTTTCTTATCAAGCCTTTTTTGTGTTTCGCAGTATTTTAGATAGCTTTCTGTGATAGTAAATAATGTATTCATATGTAAGAATCTCCTTTTCTAAATCTTGTGTTCAAATTAATGTATCGGAGGGTATATAGATGTTAATGCATCGGGATATAAGATACAACGATTTAAAAAATGTAACGCAGAGCTTACAATTTTGTCTGCAATAGGTGGTGGTTTAGGAAAATTTATTTTGATATAATAACAGCAAAATTAAAAAGAGGTATTTTCATGGAATTAAAGGATAAATTACAACTTTTAAGAAAACAGAATGGCTATTCACAGGAACAACTTGCGGATAAACTGGGAATTGCTCGGCAGACTCTTAGTAAATGGGAAAACGGACAGGCTGTGCCTGAATTGGGTAATTTGATTTCCTTGAGTAATCTGTATGGCATAACTATAGACCGAATAGTAAAAGAAGATGATGAATGCAATATTTCTTTGTGTAAAAATGCAAGTATGGATATCAATAAGATTACCGAGTTTCTTTTTGTGGCAAAAAAGAATACCTATGCAGCGGCTAATAACAAAGTAGATTCAAGTAGAATGAACTCTCATGATTATCGTTATCAGGATAAGAATGGATTTATCTATCTTGATTGCTATTTGGGTGGAGAACGTTTTGTCGGTGAGGAAGTGGTATGGTTAAATGAAAATCCGGTTTGGAGCATGAACTATGTAGGGCGTGTGATAGGAGAGAACTTTAGTGGAGATTTCTTGAAAGAGGCGCTTATGCAAGTTCCGACAGAGTTGCCATTTCGCGGTCCAGAGATTTATACAAAAGGAGATTACCACTATCACTGCAAAGTAGATGGCGAGTTTATATGGTTTCAGGGATATGAAGAAATATTTTATAGGGATGAAAAAATATATGAGTGCTATTTTCATGGAGGAGCTATTCGATAATGAATATAATTAAAAAGGAAATTGAGGTAAAGGATTATCTGACAAAATCCAATCTCCCTGCCAGTGATTATGTTATTAATCCGTATGTGGGCTGTCCCCATGGATGTAAATACTGTTATGCCAGTTTTATGAAAAGATTTACAGGGCACAAGGAAGAATGGGGAACATTTATAGATGTTAAAAGATGTTCAAAACTTATAAATAAAAAGAAACTAAAGGGAAAGACGGTTTTTCTTGCATCGGTTACAGATTGTTATAATCCTTATGAGGAAAAATATTGTATAACACAAAGTATATTAAAGCAGCTTATAGATGTAGAATGTACGGTTAGTATTTCAACAAAGTCATCGTTGATTCTAAGAGATGTAGAATTGCTAAAGCAATTTAAAGATGTATCTGTAGCTGTGTCTATTAATACTCTAGATGAGAGTTTTAAGAATGATATGGATAAAGCAAGCAGTATTGAGGCTCGTATGAATACGCTTAAAGTATTGCATGAAAACGGAATTCATACGGTGTTATTTATGTCGCCGATATTTCCGGCAATAACAGAATATAAGGAAATTATAGAAAAGAGTAGGCTATTTGTTGATGAATATTGGTTTGAAAATCTGAATCTTAGAGGGGAATATAAGGCTCAGATACTTAGATATATAAATGAAAAATATCCTCAATATGCTGATTTGTACAAACAGATATATGTGGATGGTAATAAAAGTTATTGGAATGAATTGGCAGAAGAAATAGAAGCGTATTGTACTGAACACGATATTATACATACAAATTTCTTTTATCATGAAAAACTTGTGGCACAAAAGAAGGGAAATATATTAAAGCTGGGAAAATAGTCCCAGCTTTTTATGTAAAAATGAGTTGACTTAAATAAAGTATAGTTGTAAAATGCAAATAGGCAATATATTGCATAAAATAGGAGGAGAAATAATGAACGCAGCTGATGTTTTTCTAATGATGGATCACAAGTATGCTCTATTTGGCTTATTTTTTGCATTTCATAATAGGCTTCAGTCGGTGGGAGATTCGTTTTATGATGAAATTACCTGTAAACAGTTTTTCTTGTTAGCTTGTATGAATCTTTATCTGGAGGAAGCACCTACAGCAAATGAATTGGCAAAAACAATGGGATGTTCTAGGCAGAATGTAAAAGAGATATTGAATAGTCTGGAAAAGAAACAATTGGTTCGTTTAGCAATTGATTCTAAAGATAAGAGAAAAAAAAGAGTATATTTAACAGAGCAAGCACAGCTTATGGCTAAAAAATATCAACAAAAGGAAACAGAATTTTTGAAGTATTTGTTTGAAGGTATTTCGGACGAGGAAGTTGATAGTGCTTATAATGTTATTTCAAAGATAGAAGAAAACTTAAAAAGAATGGAAGGGAAGTTTTAAGATATGAAAACAATAGTAATATATAATTCACAGACAGGTTTTACAAAACGTTATGCAGAATGGATAGCTGAAAAAAGTGGTGCAGACTGTTATGAATTAAGTGAAGCTAAGAAAAAAAGACTAGATAGTTATGATGCTGTTATTTATGGTGGTTGGGCATGTGCAGGCGGAATAAGCAAACTTAGCTGGTTTAAAGGAAATATAAATAAATGGAAAGGAAAAAAACTTATAGCATTTTGCGTTGGTGGAAGTCCGTTAGAGAATCCAGAAATAGAACCGGCTCTTAAAAAGAATTTTAGTGAAGATGAAATGAATAATGTAAATGTGTTTTATTGCCCTGGCGGATTTAATTATGAAAAAATGTCAACAACATCAAAGCTGATGATGAAGATGTTTATAAAGACCCTAAAGGCGAAAAAGGACAAGACAGAAGAAGATGAAGTTATGATAAAAATGATTTCTTCATCTTATGATATTTCCGATATAAAATATATTGAACCTATTTTGGCCTGCTTGAATGAAAAGAATTAGATAGAGTTTGATTTTATTAATACTCTCTTTTATTTGTAGGAAAAAGAGAGGAATTTGTATTATAAAGGTGGTATCATTTTATGGAATGGATTGAGCGATTAAACAGTGCAGTTGAATACATGGAAGCTCACTTGCTTGAAAAGATAGATTATGAAAAGGTTGCCGAGATTGCAAATTGTCCGGCGTATCATTTTCAAAGAATGTTCTTTTACATGACAAATATTTCGGTTTCTGAGTATATCAGAAGGAGAAGAATGTCTTTGGCAGCAGTTGATTTACAAGATACAGGGGCAAAGGTTATCGATATTGCTCTGAAATATGGCTATGATTCACCGACTGCTTTTAATCGCGCATTTCAGAGTATACACGGTATAGCACCATCCGTAGCGAAGAAGGAAAATGCAACTTTGAAATCCTATCCGGCAATAAAGTTTTCTATTTCGGTACAAGGTATGGAGGAAATGAATTTCAGAATTGAAACAAAAGAAGCCTTTAGCATTGTTGGAAAAAGTTGTCCATTAAGTAAGGTGCTTGAGGAAAATTTTGCAAGAATACCACACGAATGGGATATAGCACTGGAAAATGGAACCCTTGAAAAACTTTATGGAATAATGAATGATAAGCCGGAAGGATTGTTGGGTGTAAGCGTACATAATGAAAAAGAATGGAAATATTTTATTGCTGTAAGTTCTACAGAAGATAATGATAACTTTGAGCAGTACCATATTCCTGTTGCAACTTGGGCTGTGTTTTCAGGACGTGGAACCAATGTTTCTCTGCAAGAATTGGAACGCCGTGTCATAACAGAATGGTTGCCCACATCCGGGTATGAGTATGCGGAGATACCTGATATTGAGGTATATATAAAAGCAGATCCGAAGGATGCAATATATGAATACTGGCTACCGGTTGTGAAGAAGGAGGATAATAGTGGCAGTATCAACAATTAAAGCGGAATTTAAGTGTGAAATAGAAAAAGTATGGGAATTAGTTACATCATTGAATAACTATTCTTGGAGAAGTGACATAGATAAAATTGTGGTGACTGTGCCTGAAAAAGAGTTCGAGGAACATACGAAGGATGGTTATATTACAAAGTTTAAAATTACTGCTTTTGATGAATATAAGAACTATAAATTCGATATGGAAAACGGCAATATGCAGGGGCATTGGACGGGGAAATTTTCTTATAATGATGGTGTTACATTTATTGAATTTACAGAAGATGTAACCGCTAAAAAGCTGATTATGAAGCCTTTTGTGGGAATGTATTTAAAGAAACAGCAGGCTAAATATGTTCAGAATTTAAGAGAAGCATTGGAGGCAAATAGATGACTTGTGATGAAATCATTGAAGAATTAAAAGTAAATGCTTCTGAAAAATACAAAGCGAATGTCGTGAAAATGGGTATTCCAGAAGAATATAGTATAGGTGTTTCAACAGCCGTTGTTCGTGCAATAGCAAAGAAAACTGGAAAGTCAAATGAACTGGTAAAAGAGCTGTGGAATTCCGGTTACCATGAAGCAAAACTATTGGCGGTGTTAGTTTTTGACAAAAAGACAATATCACATGATGAGATAGAAAAAATTATATGTGATGTACAGTCGTGGGATTTGTGCGATCACTTGTGTAAAAATCTGATTATTAAACTGAAGAGCTATGATGAGTTTATTTCTAATTGGATTACAAGTACACATACTTACAAGAAGAGAGCAGCGTTTACGTTAATTGCTTCTTCTGTAGTGCATAATAAAACGATTACCAATGATACTCTTGATGACTATTTACGCATTGTACAAGAGTATTCTGATAGTGAACATGAACATGTTAGGAAGGCGATTTCATGGGCATTGCGGGAAATAGGGAAGAAAGATTTTACTTACAATGAAAAGGCAATCCTTTTAGCCCATGAATTGAAGGAAAGTGGCAACAAGAATAAGATGTGGATTGCCAAGGATGCATTAAAAGAGTTAGAGACACTTGTTAAGGTTGAGGGAAGGGGGAGACTTATTTCTTCAAATAGCAAGATGGGAAGAGAATAATTTATGATTAATCACTCGGTTTAAACTGATACCCAGATGATGGACTTCAACATGACAGTTGAAATACCCATTGTCTGGGTATTTTTTGTTTATGGAGGTTATGTTCGAATGCACTATGATTATGATGTAAAAGAATTATTAAAGAATCCTAAGGTCTCTTATGCTGATCGTTGGAAAGTTACGCTCAAGCTTACATATCGAATAGAATTATTTAAAGTATGGAAAGTAAATCAGTCTCAGGTAGAGGTTGAAAAAATCCTTGAGAAAGATAAGCTTGGGAGAACTATAGTTGGTCCAAATTTTTGTAACTCGTTATGTACAAGCTTTAAGAGTAGTGGATATCCATCTCCTAAGAACAAAGAAGAAATTTTGGAGATTATTAATGATGAAAATCCTTTGATTACATCTGGCAAATTTGAGCGAAATCCTAATGGTAAAGGAATTCAAATGACTCCAGATTTTGAAAGAGAGTTATTTGCCTTGTATCCTGAAGTCTCCGTTGAATCAGGACTTGAAAAAGCAGGGATTGATTTGTTGGATGTTGGCTATAATCGGATACATAAAATAAAACATACATTTGAGGAACGCGCCATGAAAATGTACGGTGACGCAGATAAAAAGGAAAGTAGTTTTGATTTGGCTGTTGATGATGAGAATTATGATTATACCAAGCTTTATTGTTCTGATAAAACATATGCAAGCAATCCATATGTAAAGAGCGTAAATAATGGTACAGCAATAATGCAGGAGGCTTTTTATAATGAAGTGTATGTAATGCGAGATTTGTCGTTGGAAGAAATATTTAAGATATATGGGCTTGATATCTCTCTTATAGGAACGCAGAACAGAATGATCATCATGTCAAAGATGTATAACTGGAATCCTACTTCAGAAAGAATTGATATAGCATCTGAGCTATTAAATACAATACAGAGAAAGCGATTAAAGGCAATGAATACGCTTGTTCATGATGGATTTGTAGAAATAGGAAAGGCTTACAAAAGAATGCCGGCTGCAACAAAGCGATTGATGTGCAGACAGTTTGAAACATTTCCAAGAGACGCGATGGGAACTTATACAATTGGAAATATACTAAAACTTGTTGGTATCCCTAAAAGCACGTATTATACTATTGTTAACAGTGAAAGCTACGGAGCTAGTACTGAGAGGAAAGCAACTCAGGACGAGGCTGATATTGAAAAAATTAGACAGGTGCTTGCTTATAAAGGCTTCGAGAAAGGAATACGTCAAGTACATATGTTAATGCCAAAAGTAATGGGTGAACAGTTCAGCATATATCGTATCCGTCGCCTTATGAATAAGTATGGTATCAGAACAACTATTCGTAGACCAAGCAAAAACCGAAAAGCGATGAAAGAACTTATTGCAAGGAATAAAAAAGCCAATCTTTTGATGAGGAAGTTTAAGCTTCACAGGCCTAATGAGGTCCGACTTACAGATGTGACGTATCTTGATTATGGTGATGGATTAAGGGCTTATGGATCCGCTTCTGTTGATCCTGTTACAGGAAGACTTATCTGTTTTATTATCAGTGAGAATAATGATTTACAGCTGGCTCTTGATACCTTAGAGGCAATGGATGCTTATCCTGCAAAAAGAGGTGCGATACTTCATTCAGATCAGGGTATCTTATATATGACGGATGACTTTCAGGCGGCTGTTGTGGAAAGAGAGCTAACGCAGTCTATGTCAAGACGCGGGAACTGTTGGGATAATGCTGTTCAGGAATCATTCTTTGGGCACTTCAAGGATGAGTGTCATTATGAGAATTGCAAAACATTTGAAGAATTGCAGAAATGTATTGCTGAATACAGTGATTACTATAATAATGAAAGAGGCATGTGGGATAAAGGGAAAATGACTCCGACAGAGTATGAGAAATATCTCACAGAAATGGATGATGAAGCCTTTGTTAAATATCTGGCTTCGGAAGAAAAGAAATATCTTGAGATGAAAGAAAAAGCTGCCCAAAAGGCTGTGCAGAATGCCAAGGAGTATAAGGCATTTATAGAGGAAGCTATGGAGGAACTTAAGTAAATGAAGTTAGTAGATCATTCTAAAAAATACAAGTATGAAAATGGAGATGACAGACCGGATGACAAGATAATTCCGTTTCTGGATAATGAGTTTGTCAATGGATTTAAGGAAGACAGACTCTTTTATTCCAAAGACTTTGATATAGCCATGTATAAAAAGATACATGATGAAGGTATGACATATGTACAGGCCTATAATGCGCTTGGCTTTGATACAAATGTATTAGGTGAAGACCGTGCTAATGCTGCCGGTAAGCGTGTAATGCAAAAGGCAAAAGACAACAAGCTCTTTACCATTGATGCATCTAATTATGATGGCTCGGTGCCAATGGAACAGATGGGAAATCTTAGTCCTGAAGAGGAAAGAGCTTATCTAAAAGCTCGTAATCATTATCTCGAAGAAATGCTTTTGGCTCAAAAAAAAATCCGATCCGAATTGGAGGAGTTCTTTACCTGATAGAGGAACAGGAAATCTGTGCTGACCGTTTTGAAATGGTTGATGCTTTTATCAATAAGCAGAAAGCGAAGGAAGGCGGTTACAACACTTCCCAGTGTCTTAAGATGTTTGGTGTATCTGACTCAGGCTACTATGCCTGGAGAGGCAGGCGTGATGATATCTTTGGTAAAAGAGCTGAGAAAAAGGCTGAGCGTGATAACATCAAAGAAAAGATGCGCCAGATAATCATAGCAAGAAATGGTGTCATCCCTGGTAAGAGAACTTTTAGAGTTGAACTATTCAGACGATTTAACCTTACTGCTAATACAAAACGAATCGCAGCTATCATGAAGGAAATGAATTTAGTGGCACAGATGCCTCATAAGGATGCCTATAAACATCAGGCCAGCCATAATCATGTATGTGCAGCTCCACCAAATGCCGTTGATCAGGATTTTTTTATCGGACCAAGGCGAGTAATACTGTCTGATATCACATATCTTTATTATGGAGAGTATAGAAATCCATTCTACCTTTGTGTATTTCGTGATGCTTATACAAGAGAAAATCTTGGATGGAGCATTGGTCGGTACATGTCAGTATCACTTGTGGAGAAGGCTTATGAAGCAATGAAAGCTACACATGGTAATGAACTTTCAGATGTATTAAAGACTGATGAAGTGTATGTGCATCACGATCAGGGAAGCCAGTATCTGTCAGCTTCATTTACACAACTTCTGAAGGATGATGGTTTTGTACAGTCGGTATCTGCAAGAGGTAATTCACAGGATAATGCGCCTATGGAAAGTTTCTTTGGGAGACTTAAGACGGCTATCATGGATATGGTAGCCCTGTGTAAGGATTTTAGTGCTGCCTATACTTTGGTAGATGGCTATCTGAAGGCCTACAATGCAGAGCATTATCAGTATGACCTGGCAGGGCTTACACCTAACGAATTCTATCAGTATGTAACTACAGGAATCTATCCTTTAAAGTCCTACTTTGGAGTACCTGCTTCAGCCCTAATGACAGGTGGTGATCTAAAGAAGGTGCGCCGCAGATATGCTGATGAAGAGGCAGCTAAAAGACGTGAAGCATCAAAGAAAAAGCGTGAAGAAAAGCGATTAGTGGATCCATTTAAGATTGTGCAAAGAGACAAGAAACTTATAAAATCAGTGATTGCTAATTGGAATGATAAGAAGGATGTGGCTTCTACACAGATATCTAAGATGGAGGAACTTCTTAAGCTGATTGATAAGGCTTTTGAATATATAAAATCTCTTGCTGAGGAAAAGATTAAGGAACTACGGGAGTCGCTGGCTTGGAGAAAGCATGAAGAATTAAGATACGTGTTTGCTATGAATGAACTGTTCTAAAACACTTTAAATATATTTTCCAAAACAACAAACAATAGTATAATTAGGCTGACTGCATTAGGGGCAGGATAGGCCTTAGAATTCCGCTGTGGCGGGTATTCTTCACCACCTGATAATGCAGTCTTTTTTTATTTAAACTGGTAGAGATACCGGTCTATTTGTTGTGCCATTAAGGGAGATACTGTCATAAGCAATTCCACAACTGTCTATTTAAAGTCCAAGCTGTCTACTTAGATTCTGCTTACGGTCTACTATAATTCCGGACTGTCTATCTAAAGTCCACTACTGTCAACTTTTATTCCATTACTGTCTGATTTAGTTCCATTACTGTCAACTGGGATTCCATCAAACCTTAAAATCTGTCTAAAAAAAGTCCTTGACTTTCGAACCAGTATAGTTTACCATGGTGTAAATTGGGTGATTTTTATTATAACAACAAAAACATACATTAAAATGAGAATAAATCGTATTTGGATGTTGATTTTTATAAAAAACTGTATATAATAGAAAGTAGAAAAGAAGGTGAGGTAGCAATCATGTTAATTCAATTTAATTTTAAAAATTTCAAATCATTCAGAGAAGAGGCTACTTTGGATTTGTCTGCGGCGAAGATGACCGAGTTTTCAGACAGAGTAGTGACGGTTGGTAGCGAGAAGATTTTGCCGGTTGCTGCCATTTATGGTGCAAATGCAAGCGGAAAGTCCAATATATATAATGCTTTTGAATATATGTCTGAGTATGTTGCAGAGTCCTTTAAGTATGGCGATGAGGAGGAGAAGTTTGAAGAGTTCAGACCAACGCCATTCTTGTTTGATTCCACATCTGCCGATGCAGAATCCAGCTTTGAGGTGTATTTTACATTGCCTAGTGATAAGTCTGAGAGAAGCTATAACTATGGTTTTTGCATCAATAAGGAAGGTGTAACCGAAGAATGGCTTAATTCCAAGGCAAAGACTGCCAGAAAATACAGTACAGTATTTTATCGTGGAACTACTGACGAGGAGCTTGATTTGTCGGGATTCCCTAAAAGCAGTAGGGATAATATTCAGGTAGCATTGGAAAAGCAGGTGCTTATCATTTCCTTGGGAGCAAAGTTGAAGATTGGTAAGTGTAAGGCAATCAGGGATTGGTTCCTTGCAAATGAGTTTGCTGATTTTGGCGATCCTTTTACCAACTTCTTTATGTCACGAAGATTGCCGAAGGGATTTGTGGAAGATAAGAATGTACAGCAGAAGGTTGTAGAATATTTCGCATCTTTTGATGAGCATATCAAGGATTTCAGAATTGAAAAGGTTCCCCAGGAGGCTGAAAGCAAGGAAGAGCGATACAAGATTAATGCACTTCACAAGATGATAGATTCTGATGAAATGGCGGAAATTCCGTTGGGATTGGAGTCAGCCGGAACCTTGAAGATGTTTGCGTTATATCCGGAATTGCAGGAAGTATTGGAGAAGGGCAGCGTATTCTTCATTGATGAATTAAATGCTCGTCTGCATCCGTTACTTGTAAGGAATTTCCTGCTTACATTCTTGAATCCGGAAATCAACACTAATCATGCACAGCTTGTATTTACAACCCATGATACATGGCAGTTATCTAACCAGTTGCTACGCCGTGACGAAATCTGGTTTGTAGAAAAGGATGAAAGAGGTGTATCCACACTTTACTCATTGGCTGATTTCGTGGATGAGGATGGTTCCCGTATCCGTAAGGACGAAAGCTATGAGAAGAATTACCTAATTGGAAAGTACGGTGCGATTCCTACCTTAAAAAGTATTGATATATTTAAGGAGGAATGAGTATGGCGAAAAAAGACAGAACAGGTAATAGAAAAACGAGAGACCAGAGGAAACAATTCAAGGTGCCGGAATTAGGCTACTATTTGATTGTTACGGATACAGAAGCTACGGAACGCTGCTTCTTTACCGGTCTTCATCAGGCATTGCCGGAAGATGTGAGAAACAAGCTTGTAATAAAGGTGGTAGAGACTAAAACTCGTACTATGATTGATAAATGTCTGGAACTCACTGCTTATGATGCACAGTATCGAATCCCATGGATTGTGTTTGATAGAGACCAAGTGCAAGGGTTTGATGAGATTATAAAAGAGGCAGAGGATAAAGGAATACAAGTGGGCTGGTCCAATCCATGCTTTGAAATATGGATGTATGCCTATTTTGGTTCTATGCCGGCAATCCAAGATTCTTGGACTTGCTGTTCAGAATTTGGACGAGTATATGAAACCAAGACTGGACAGAAATACTCCAAGGCTGATGAGCAGATGTATGGCAAAATCTGCAAAGCCGGTGACGAAGAAAGAGCAATTCAGATAGCACAGCAGAAGCTGGAGCAGTGTAAAAGAGAAGGTAAAACGAAGCCATCAGAGATGTGCCCGTGTACGACGGTGCATGAGCTGGTGGGAGAAATAAAGTCGAAAGGACGATAGTATGAAAAGACAGGTGTTTTTTAGTTTTCATTTTGGAAATGATGTATGGAGAGTTGGGCAAATTCGTAATATAGGCACTATAGAAGGGCAAGAATTATTTTCTGATAATGGTTGGGAGAAAGTAAGATTAAAAAATGATTCTGCCATTAAAGCATGGATTGACAAAGAACTTGACATGAGATCTTGCGTAGTAGTGTTGATAGGAAGTGAAACAGCATCTAGAAGGTGGGTTCAATATGAAATTGAACAAGCTTGGAAGAGAGGCAAGGGGATAGTTGGTGTATATATTAACAAGTTGAAAAATAGTAAAGGTGAGCAAGATTCAAAAGGAAGAAATCCGTTTAAACAATTTTGTATTGATAAGACATTTAATTATATTGGATTAAATGAAGAGCCAGCAGATGCAAATGAGGTAAATTTGGCAACTGTTTGCAGAACTTTTGATTCAATATATCAGAGTAGTGAGTTGGTATACGATGATATTAAAGAAAATATTGAGTCCTTGATTGAAGAGGCTATTGCCATCCGTAATAAATATCCAAAATAATAGGGGGATTGTATGAAAAAAATATTCGAACACGGAGAATTTAGTTATTACAGATCATATAGACTAGACGAGGCAAGAAAAGCGATAACAGAATCCTATGACTCGATATATCACTCAGCCTATAAAAAGACAACAGTTTTTATATCTCATAAACATGATGATTTAGATGATTTGAGAGATGTGTTAGGTTTTTTGGAAACTGTGTATGGTGTGAAAGTATATATAGATAGTCAGGATCCATCTATGCCTAAGAAAACATCTGGGGAAACAGCAAAGAGAATAAAAGAGAGAATTGAAAAATGTAATAAATTTATTTTATTGGCAACTAATGGAGCAATAGAATCAAAATGGTGTAATTGGGAGTTGGGATATGGAGATGCTAAGAAATATAAAAGGAATATGGCTCTTTTTCCAATAAAAGATAAAGGGGAATCTGACTATTTGTATAATGGAAATGAATATATGTCGATATACCCTTACATAACATATTTTAATGGAACAGAAATATATACTTCCGGAAAACCTATTGAAAAAGGATATTATGTTAGAGAGGAACAGGAAAATGGTCCAGCAACAATAACACCACTTAGTGAGTGGTTACAAAGATAAGAAGAGGTATTTAGATGGGAGGTACAGCAAGACAATTTAACAAAATGTATGTTGATTACAAAAAAAGGTTCAAAAAGCCAATACAAAATATTGCAAAACTAATGCCACAAGAATTTTCAGATAGTTATTTTGTAGAAACATTCAAGAGACTTTATCCTGATTTGTGGGAGGATTTAAATAAGCAATATAAGTATTGGCATGATAAAAATGATGTGTTAATAAAATATGGTAAAAAGAGTAGATATAATTTTCGTAAACCATACAATTTTATTTTGGATTGTTCATACCATTGTCGAATTGGATTAAGAAAAAACAAGGAACGGGATATTTTATCTAAAGATGAAATTACTGAATTGGAAACAGAGATATTGCAACAATCAAGAAAGAAAATAGAAAAGAGTAGGCAAAAAGAGGAAAGAGCATTATACTATGTACAAGAGGTTGAACCGAAGTATGCAAAGGCTTTTATAGATGCATATTTTAAAACACATGATTTGCATAGACGTTTGGAAATTATGCGAGAAATGTCAAAGTATAAATCGGATAATATCATTAGTTTTTTTTATAAAGTAAATGCATGTACTAGAAACTTTTCTTTGAAAGAAGAGGCTATGAAATATATCCAAGGAATGGGCCTACCATTTGTGTTATGAAGAAAAAAGAAAGGAAAAAAGACTTATATAGATAATGAAAAAGTAAAGAATAATAGTAGTCCGGAGATACTAATGCAACGATTGTATGTAGATGAACTTGAAAAATTAAAAGAATATGATTTGTTTCTTTCGCATAATTCTCAAGATGAAGGAAGAATTGTAGAAATATATAAGGAACTCAATACAATAGGCTTGGTTGCTTACATCGATTGGGTGAATGATAAATATGATTTGAAACGACAGTGGTGCAATGCATCAACGGCACAAGTGATAAAAGAGAGAATAAGAAAAAGTAAAGTGTTTGTAATATATCTTTCGGAAAGAACGCTATCATCGCAATGGTGTCCTTGGGAATTGGGATATGCAGATGCACTAGGGAAGAATATATGTGTTTATGAGGAGAAGGATATAAATAACCCCATACCGCAATTTTATTCTGCGTATCCACGTTTATGCATGGACAAAAATTGTTGGATAATAGATGGAGAGCGAAAAATATTGTTTGAAAATTGGATAAAAGAGAAAGGATGAAAAAATGGACAATAATAAAATAACTCATATGGAAATGATACAAGGCATTATTAATAGAATGGGTGGAAATTCTTTTTCGTTAAAAGGATGGGCTGTTACATTGGTGGCGGGAATATTCGCTTTGGCAAGTAAGGATACTGATAAAATGTATTTTCTCATTGCATATGTGCCTATTGTTGTGTTTTGGTTTTTGGATGCATATTACTTGTTACAAGAAAGATTATATAGAGCTTTATACAATAAAGTTAGAATTATGAAAGAGGAAGATATAGATTTTGATATGAATACGAATTTACCAGAAATAAAGAGTGAAAAAACTGTTTATTCGGCTTGTTTATTTTCGAAAACGGAATTTGGTTTTTATGTACCGCTTGCTTTGTTGGTAGCAGTAATTATAGTTTTGACTTATTTGTAATTGCTTAAAATATTGCTTAGAATATAAAGAAGCCTATGTAAAGTGTATAAAATGAGGTTTGCCCCACAATCTAGGGCAAACCTCAACTTTTACTGAAATCCCATATAAAAGTGGAGTTCACGCATGAATCTCCACCGGCTACGGGCATCGCAAGTTTCCGTAGCACACCATCTGAATTATAAATCATACAGGGTGAAAATGCAAGAATTTTCTTAGGGGCAACTGTTGCAAAAAATGCAACAGTTGGGATTGTTAGGTTCTGGTAATCCCGTGTTTTGCCTCAAGAAACTTATCCTTATACTCAATCGCCTTCTCCGGCTTCTTCCACCGTGCATACAGATTATTAAGATACCGATAGGTCGTCTTAATATAGTCATTATCCGTTCCTACAGCATTTCCAATAATATTCTCAGCCCCAAGCAGATTTATTTCTGCCGGTTCCGGCCTTCCTTCCATCATATCAATAATACCATGGCTCAACTTACAGATACCATAATCCAGAGAGGTATCAGACAGATGCTCTAACACCAAGGTTTCATATTGCTCCAGTACAATTTTGGCATTGTCCACATCCTTTGCCAGCAACAGCATATTGATAAGGTTCATCATCTGTTGCAAGGAATCATGGGATTCGGTTAGTCCCAAGTGTGCATATTCCATACGGATATCAAAAGCAGTACGCAGTGCCTTGGCAGCTTCATTCCCACGCTTCATCAGCAGATATGTGTTGGAAAGGTTATTATAAAGGTTGGACAGCAGGTTGGCAGTCCGCATATCTGCATCCTTGTTGTGAAGTTTTTCCAAGATACTAATTGCCTTTTCACGTTTCTTAACTGCGTTTCCATAATCCTTTTTCAAAAGAAAACATTCTGCCTTATAATCCAGTAGCAGTGCCTTATCACAAGGAGACTCCAGTTTGTGTTCCGCCATGACATAGCTGATTCTTTCAGTAAGCTTTGGCAGGTAATCCGATACAAGGTATTTGTCCAGATAAGGGAACATATCCTGTAAGAACAGCAGGAAATAGGCACCATCATCCACAATAATACGCTCCGATACACCGATAAGAGAAGCAATAATATTTTCCGGTCTGCGAAGTTCCAAGCCATGTGCCAGGCAGATAAGGTGGAGGCTGTCCAACAAGGTACGACAGGCAGTCACCGTTGCTATGGTTTCAATAGCAATCACTTCTTGCAACAGCGGATGCAGGCTGATTTTCTTGTTATCTGTATCTTCGTTGATAAATCCGTACTTAATAAGGTGGTTCACATCCATGAGGTTATCAAGCTTCATCCAGTTCTTAAAGATATTCTTTAATACACCGGCAACCGGTAGCAGGGACAGATTACGCAGAATGTCCAATTGCTGATTGGATAATTTACCAAGCTGTAGGAGCTTGCGTAAATGCTCTATCATCAGTCCGTCTGTAAAATCATCATCCTTATATAGTTCCACATCTTCCCCGGAGGTAATATTCAGCCCACAGGTTTTCAATTCTGCCAGCATTTCTTCCGGCTCCATGCCACTGGCTGTCAGAGATAATGCAGACAGGCAAATAGTAAGAGTATGGCAACCTACCGTCTGAATAATCTTCTTTACCACATCTTCCGAATCCTTAGCAGAAGGGCAATGCTTATAAAACAATTTTACAAGCTCTGTATCTGTGTCCATTTCGGAAATATTTACCGTCTCAAACTGTGAGATATTGCAGCGGCTGGTAACCAGTACCTTACAATTCAATTTTACAAATTCCTTGAAAAAAGCATCCTCTTTCGGCAGGACATTGAAGTTATCAATAATAATCAAACTGTCAGAGTGGAGCTTTTTTAGTATTCTCATATGCTTGTCAAAAAGCATTTCTTCGCTCATATCAGCGGTATCATCGCTAAATTCCATGTGAGCAATACATTTCTTTAAGTCACCACCATAAAACAGATGAATGATATTGGTGTATTTCTTTTCGTTTTTCTTGGCATAGGTCTTTGCCAATTCACTTTTACCCATTCCTGCAGTTCCGGTAATAAATACCGGATTATGTTCCTGTAATGCCTTAGCAATAGCCTTAAGCTCCTCTTTTCGTCCAATAAAATAGCGGTCCGCAGAAGGGAGTTTGTTACTTAGCAGAATATCTGACAGGTCAGGGGATAGCAGAGTATGCTTGCTGTCATGGTTGTTTAAGATGGCGTAGCGGATAAGGGCAGTGATAAGCTCTGCATCATCAGTTATCCTTGCAAATTCATCGGCTTTTTCGGTACCGATTACATCCACACTGTCTGCAACCAATTCCAAAAGCAATTCCCTTGTGGCAGGCACATTAATAAGGTTGGGAATGATATCATCCTGAATGTTATTTTGAATACCGTCAAATCCGGCGTTGTCATAAAAGGACAATATTTCTTTTGGGATGGGACGATCACCGGTACACCATCTGCTGTAGGCAACATTTTTCTCAAAGTCATCTTTTTCAAATAAATCCATGTTGCATAGGCAATCATAGAAGATGTCTTCAATCATTTGGTACTGTGCATAGGTTTTCTTTTTATTTTCTAATAACACTCCAATCACGTTGGAGAAGGTAATCCGGTTCTGCAATTTTTCACTTCCAATCTATTTTGTCAACTTTTGGTCAAGTCTCTGTCAATGATAATACCGGTCAGAATTTCGTATCATTAACCCATGAAAACGTAGCCGCCACGAGCCGGCAGGCAAGTGGATGAGCTACATGAATATATTACAAGCATAGCTTGTAATCCGGCTTGTGATTTCACCTTTGCAAGCAAGTGAAATCACTATCGCCATTATAACACACCACAAACAAATGTTCTATATAAACTTTATTGTATTTGAACCTTGAAAAACAATCCGAAAACGGATTCATGAGCTGTATCCAATGTCAACAGACCTTGCGAAGAGGCTTGAGCAATCAAGCGGAGCGAGGGAAGACACTTCCGTCAAGGGTGGGAAAGGAACTCGAGCAGGAGTAGCCCACAGGCAATAAGCTAAAGGTCAGCTGTAACACTGACGGCATAGGATACGAATGGAAGCTAAAACGGTCTAACAACTTTTGTCAGAAATTTTCTTGAATAAGCCAATTTCTTATGGAAAGAAGGTGATAACGCAGAAATAAAAGTGAGGAGGTGTAGCAGATGACGAAGAAGATGGAATTTGCAAAGTGTATGGCTTTGCTTCGTAAGGCGGTTCGTATGGAACTGATTACTGAAGCAGAGTATACCATAGCAAGAAACAAGCTGATGGACAGATTTCTCATTATTCGTGAGGATGATCCAAAGGCGGCGTAATTTTATGGATGTGCAGAAAATTTTGTCGCACATTCGTTAACATTTGATTTTTCATTTATGATGTCAGCATACAAGGTAATTTACTTGTTGTTGGCATTATTTTCATTATAACAGAATTAAAACAGGAGGATTTTATTATGCAGGAAGTACAAGTTTTAGAAGCAACAAGAACTGCTCCAAATAGCAGGGGTAGGGTAAGAAGTAACCCAATAACAGTGGAAAGGATTCGTGTGGCAGCTTATGTCAGAGTATCTACGGATGACGATGACCAATTAGGCAGTTTTGAATCGCAGAAGCTTTATTATGAAGAAAAGATTGGCGAGAATCCCGAATGGGTTAACGCCGGGATTTTTGCCGATGAGGCGATTACCGGAACCAAGACCGACAAGCGAACCGGATTTCAGGAAATGATTAACCGATGCTTAAATGGTGAGATTGATTTGATTCTGACCAAGTCCATATCCCGATTTGCCAGAAATACGCTTGATACCTTACAGTATTCCAGAATGCTTAAGGATAAGAATGTCGGTATTATTTTTGAAAAGGAAAATATCAGCACCTTGGATATGCAGGGCGAGATGCTTTTGACAATCATGAGTTCTCTGGCACAGCAGGAGGTTGAGTCCTTATCCAAGAATGTTACCATGGGACTTAAAATGAAAATGAAGCGTGGTGAGCTGATTGGTTTCAACGGCTGTCTTGGTTATGATTATCACCCGGAGGACAAGAGCCTGACGGTCAATGAGTATGAAGCGGAGACGGTGCGAATGATTTATGATTTGTACCTTCAGGGGTATGGAACAACGACCATAGCCCATCGGCTGACGGAGCTTGGTAGGAGAAATAAAAAGGGTGAAGTAAGCTGGCACACTCACGGCGTGATGGGAATTATCAAGAATGAAAAGTACAAGGGAGATGTTCTTCTTGGGAAAACCTTTACTACGGACCCTATCAGCAAACGCAGACTTGCCAATATGGGTGAGCAGGACCAGTTTTATATCAGAGAACATCATGAGCCTATTGTTTCCAGAGAGGTGTGGGATGAGGCAGAGCGCATCCGCATGAAGCGTTCTAAGAATAAAATTATGGAGACCAGTGGAAACAGGGAGCGTTATACTCGTCAATATGCTTTCAGTAGTATGTGTGAGTGCAGCTATTGTGGACATAAGCTTACCCGAAGGACAAGGCACAGCAGTTCCATTTATGAAAAGCCTGTGTGGCAGTGTATGAATGCCACCAAGAATGGAATTAAGAATTGTCCACACTGCAAAGCCATTGATGAGGCGATTTTGGAAGGAGCTTTTTTGGAAGCCTTCGGATTGCTGGCAGGGAATTTTGATGATGTGCTGGATATAGTCATGTCGAATGTGGAGGAGGCTTTGAACAATGCAGAGGATGTTCGTAAGAAGCAACAGCTTGATAAGGACATTTCTTCCTTGGAATCAAAAAAATCCCGAATGACAGATATGCTCATTGATGGTACAATAAGTAAGGAAGTTTATGATGAAAAGGTACTTGAATTTACCCGTAAACTTCATACTCTTTCCGAGAGAAGACATCTTTTGGAGGAGTCGATTAACAAACAGAAAGATGTTGGCAAGCGAATGTCAGCACTTCGCGAGACACTAAGCAGTGAGCAGGTTCTGGATGAATTTGACCGAGTGGTGTTTGAGAGCATTATTGAGAAGGTTCTGGTTGGAGGCTTTGACGAGGAAGGAAATCCCGACCCATACAAGCTGACCTTTGTGTTAAAGGGAAACCAGTCGGGAACTGTTCCCAATGCCAAGGAACATTACAAAGCAGCTCAGAAGGAATTGAAGAAAGGAAATAAGGTGTCTTAAGATGGAGAGAAAGCTGACAAAAGTTGTTGATGGAACCGAAATAATAGAGACTGGAAAAATGTGTTCATGCGGCACAGACGTGGCGAATAATTTGTGTTCATGGGAGTGTCTCGACACATGTGGAGACGGTTTGTTTGTTGTCGCGAAAAGAAAAATAAAAGTTACACAATATGTTATCGACAATCCTGATACAGAAGAGTTGTATTATAAATTGTATGAAGATATTAATGTCTTAAAAGCGGTTACATTGAAAGTCACAATCCCCATTTGCATTTTTCTTCGATTCGTGTCATAATAAAAAATATGTTTTAAGATATAATGAAGGAAGTAAGAAGTAAAATGGTGATTCGTAATGCAACAATGGCAGATTTAAATGCGATTGCTGAACTGGAACAGTTATGTTTCCCGGAAACAGAAGCTGCTTCAAAAGGTTCTTTTGAAAAGAGATTAGAGGTATTTCCAAACCATTTCTGGTTGTTGGAGCATTCTGGAATAGTGCTTTCAATGGTGAATGGACTGGTAACAGATGTACCGCTTTTATTAGATGAGATGTATGAGAATGCCGGAATGCACAGTGAGGATGGCGGCTGGCAGATGATTTTTGGTGTTGCAACCAATCCAAAATACCAGAACAAAGGCTGTGCCTCTACATTGATGAAACATGTGATAGCACAGGTTGTCAAGCAGGGAAGAAAGGGAATTGTATTAACCTGCAAAGAAAACCTGATTCCTTTTTACAAAAAGTTCGGTTTTATCAACGAAGGAAAATCAAAGTCCAAGCATGGCGGCGAAACGTGGTATGATATGCGCTTGATGATTACAGATGAATTTGATAAGAAAAATTAAAATAACAAAACTGCTGTAAGCAAAATTCAAATATGGGACATAGAATATTTGAGATGCCTTACAGCAGTTTTTGTGTTATGATAAGAGTATCAAAAAATAAGCAGAAAGGTGTGTGAAATATGGTTTATATACTAATTACAGCGGGTGTGTTTCTTTTGGATTTTTTGCTTAAGGGTTACATGGAAAAAAAGTATGCCAGAAATGTGCGGCATAAACGGTTAAAGGATAAGGTCGTCATTGAAAAATATTATAACAATGGTGCTGCCCTTAATTTATTGGAAAAGAAACCGAAGGCAATGCGGAGTATTCATACAATTATAATGCTTTTAGTGTGCGTAGTTTATTATTTTGTTCTAAGATTAAGTGGAAAGAAAGTTGGAAAGGTTGGAATTGCGCTACTTGCAGGTGGTGGTTTAAGTAATCTGTTTGACCGTTATACCAAAGGTCATGTGGTAGATTATGTCCGTTTTAATATCGGACCAAAATGGCTGCGCAGGATTGTATTTAATATTTCTGATTTCTGTATTTTCATCGGTGCGGTAATTACGATTTTAGGGAGCGAGATGGAATGACAAGGGAGCAGTATCTAAAGATTACAGAGCCATTAAGACAGGATGGTAAAAAGGCACAAAGGATAAAAAACGTGAATCGTATTCTGACAGGTTTTGTTTTTTGTGTATATCCATTGTACTTATTGATTCTGGCATTAGAAAAGGATGTATGGTTTTTTCGAGCACTTATTGTTCCAGCAGTTTCTTTTGTGTTATTAACTGTTGTGCGAAAAATTATCAATGCACCGCGTCCTTATGAGCGGTTTGAAGTTCCACCAGTGATTCCGAAGGATACAAAAGGAAAATCCTTTCCAAGCCGTCATGTTTTTTCTGTGTTTATGATTGCGGTGACGGTATTTTATTCTTATCCTAGTGCTGGCAGACTGCTTGGAATCATCGGTATTGGACTTGGCATTATCCGCGTATGCGCAGGAGTCCACGAACCAAGAGATGTCATCGCAGGCGCAGCAGCCGGCATCCTCTGCGGCATCCTCGGCTACTACCTTATATAAAGATTGCCGCAAAAAGCTGATAAGATTTCGTGTGCCCTAATTGGCATTATCACAAGGTTATGCCATTCGCATGGATTCTTTCAACAATAAAAAGTTTGGAGAACGGTGAAAAAAAACTTGAAATTCTACTGCCTTTTCCGATGAAATCGCTATATTTTATGTCCGCTCAAGGTCTTTACGCCCACAAAAAAGTGTTCGCATGGAAAAGGAAATTTGCGTTCGCAGTTTTCTTAGTACATCTTCATGGCGGCTTTGACAAAACGGAATCCGGCGGACGCAGGAGAACACAACGTATCTTAAGTAGATAACGTAACGCCCTCCTTTGCGGTAGCCGGATTCTGATATCGACTTTGTCAAAGCCGCCATGTTAGATGTACTTGAAAGCTGTGTCCGAAATTTCCTTTCCAGTGCGGACACTTTTTTGTGGGTGTAAAACGCAATGAGCGGACACAAAACGTTTATTCATCGGAAAAAGCAGAGAATTTCTAAGTTTTTATCCAACGTTCTCCAAACTTTTCCTTGTAAAAGAATTCATGCGAATGTTTAAAGTTTCTGATAATGCCAATTAGGGCATATAAAATCGCATAACTTTTTTGCGGCAATCCATTAACTTGTAGAACGCTTGCGGTAGGCACTTGGTGTCTGCCCGAAGCGTTTCTTAAAAATTCGGTTGAAATAGGAAAGGTTATCAAAGCCTACTTCTGCCGCAATATCTAAAATAGAGGACTCGGAAGAAACAAGAAGGCGCGATGCCATCGTAAGCCGATACTCGTTCAAATAGTCAATGAAAGAACTTCCCATTGTATTCTTAAAATATTTCATAAAGTGAGACTGGCTTAGGTTTACTTCGCCGGCAATATCCTCAATTGTGATTTTGTTCATGTAATTATTTTCTACATATTTTAAAATCAGTTTCATTTTCTCTAGGGACTTATAATCCTTTTTCACAGGAGCTTCCAATGCGCATTTATTAAATAAGATAAAAAAGAGCATAAAAAGCTGGCTTTTGATAAAAAGCTGATAGCCCTCCGGGTCTGTTTTGCAGATTTCGTCATTGGCGTCTACACAGGCAGCAATTTCCTTATAATAAGGCATACCTGGAGCGTAGAGAACCGGAAGAGAGATTTTCCCAGTTAAAAGCGGTTGGAAAAAGTCAGTGTTGCAGGTGTCGGTCTGCTTGGAAATCAGAATATTTGGATGGAAAATAATATTTTCGTATTCCATGATTTCCTGTTCGAATTGTTCAATCGAATGAAGCTGTCCCGGAATAATGAGCATAATTGTACCTGCACTGACGTGATACTGCTTAAAATCAACCGTAATAATTCCTTTTCCTTTTTTTATGTAAATCACTTCCATTTCATCATGCCAGTGAATAGGAACATAGGCGAAATCCAATGGAATGGAACATAGGTACGTGATGTACGGGAAAAGTGGGTTTCCATGTGAAATTTTTTCTTGGTAATTTTCGTATTCTAAAATATTCATGATAGGATTGTACCTCATGTATCAAAGTGTTTGTAAAATCAAGGCTCAGCGGTCATTTTTGTATTTTGTGATACTACATTGATACTATTTTTTCAAGTTTTTCCAGTACCGCATCTTTCTTTTCCGGGTATAGATGCGCGTAGGTGCTTTGCACTGTTGCCGGTGTGTCTCCGATGCGGTCAGCTATCATCATGATACTGCAATCAAGGTTAATAAGCAAGGACACATGAGAGTGCCGGAAGTCGTGAATGCGTATCTGACGGATGTTGTGCTTTGAACACACATCATTCTTGCACCGGGCTATCGTCTGGTATTCCATGAAGAAAAGCCGGTTAGTGTTTGTAAGGTCATAAATGCGCTTGGTGTATTCTTTCAAATGTGCCATAACCTCACTTGGAACGGAAATTGTGCGAAAGCTGTTCAAGGTCTTTGGTGTTGTGGCTTCGTCTGTGCACCGAGGAAGCGTTTTATTTATCTGTATGGTATTTTTATCGAAATCAAGGTCAGAAAGCGTTAATGCTCTTAATTCGCCGATTCTCATGCCGGTATAGAAAAGTAGTTCGTATATCATCCGGTATTCGATGGCGGAAACGTGGGAAATAAATTCCCGATATTCTTCCAGTGTCCAAAAGTCGATACTATCTGCGTCTCTTTTCTGCTTGCCGATGTTCTCAATGCATGGGTTCTTTGGCAGACCAAAATATTTCACTGCATAATTGAATACATCCACCAAGCGAGAGTTAATCTTGTTGATGGTAGTCTCTTTTCTGTTGCTCTTAATTAACTCATTTTGCCATGATAGCACATCTGCCGGGGAAATATCCCTAATCGATTTATTATCAAAATATGGGGCTATCTGCCCGGTCAGACAGTATTCTAAATTGCGGAGCGTGGACGCTTTTACTCTGGTACGCTTATAATCAATATAGGATTCGCGCAGTGTTTTGAATGTAACATCTGCTGATCCAGAGAGACGGAGCAGGAAATCACGCTCATAAGCTGCCGCATCGCTCTTTCTGGCAAAGCCACGCTTGCATTTCTGCTTTCTGGTTCCGGTGTAGTCCTTATAGTAGAATTTGCAGTACCATGTGTTGCGCTTTTCGTCTTTGTATACTGGCATATTGTTCAGTCCTTTCTTAAAAAATGGTGCATTTAATAAAGGGCTGTGCTATAATAGTTCTGCAATTGGCTGTTTAGCACAGCACCATAAATCATATTAAGCCGTCTCAGTTGGTAGCTGGGGCGGTTTTAACTTTATAGTTGAAAAATCTTTATATCTGACATATAATATACTCAACAGGAAAGCCGATAGATAGGTGCGAGCTATCTACTCCGGCGAAAAATCAAGTTATGAAATAACCGTCAGTTCTTACCAGGAGCAGGACGGTTATTTTTTATGTCTAAAATCACAAACAAGTGTAACAATAGCACATATCATTATCACAAATGTGAATAAATCGGAATATGTAACCATCGGCATCATCCCCCTTCACAGGCTCGGAGTAGATGCAACCGTTCCCCGGCTTCCCTATTGGGTATATTATATTGTCAATGTTGATACCTCAATTTTGAGGAGAAGTTCGATAACATTTCGTTATGCAGTCCTAAATTGGGATAACAAAGAATAAGTTATTTTCCATAGCCCTGGACATTTTTGTAGGTGCTTCGTTATTTTTTTTGATATTCTGGTATTTTGGTAAGTAATTCCAAGTGTTCAATAGCTTTTTCTTGTCCGTTAAAGTTAAGCATGTCAAAAAATTTGTTTATTAAAAATTTCCCACTTATTTCCGCATTATGAGCATGCATATTTGCAGTTATTTCCATATTGAGCGCTAACTCTTTGAGTAAAGTTTCTTTTTCGTCTGTGCATAGTTCGTTATTTTCAGTGATAAATGAAAATTTATCATTAATAAGTTTTTCTTCATACTCTCCACGCGTGTCTGTGGCAACATCAAAAAAGTCATCGTTTAAGAAAGTATATGGAGATATGTTTAAGGCTTTAGCTATTTTTTGAAGCTGTTCAAGGCGTGGTTGCCTTTTTCCTAATTCATATTGTTTTATTGTCGTTTCTGAAGTTCCTGAGAGCTCACCAAGTTTCTTTTGGGTTAGTCCAGCTTTTTTTCTATGTGTCTTTATTTTCTCACCTATCGTCATTTTCTCACCTCATAATAACTATATCACAAAAGGTTTTCAAATGAAACTGTTTTTTTGCTTGACAGATTCAAACGAGTACGATATTATGATAGCAGATTCAAACGAACCAGTTAATGATAATTTTAGAAAGAGGGCGAAAAGTTGAAAATTAGCAAAAACAAATTGGAGATTGCGATGGCAAGGGCAGAACTGAATCGCAATGCATTAGCAGAAAAGGCAGAAATGCCAATACCTACAATTTGCAATGTGTGCACACGAGGAACATGTAAACCTGCAACAGCGGGACGAATTGCAAAGGCGTTAAATGTTGATGTGACTGAAATTTTAGCAGATTAAGCACTTTATGAAAGGAAAAAACAATGAGATTAACAATCGAAGAACAGGAAACAAATATTAATTTTAGCCGCAATGATAGCAGGGCGAAAGTTTTACATCTGATACTACAATGATGACAAAATTAAATAAGCTTATTAATTTACCAAACACAGAGTGGAAATTAGAAAGTAAATCTAAGTTGTCTAATGGTGAAGTAATCGGAAGAACATATTCTTGCCCAGTTGAATTTATTTCTTTCCGCACAAAGCGGAGTAGTCGGAAATTCACAGAAGAGGAAAAGAAAACTATAAGTGAACGATTCCGCAAGTGATAGACTTTGATTAGAAAAATTTTAATAAGGGTATTTAGTTATGAACGATAGAAAGGAGACAGACATGGCAGAGAAAGAAAAGCAGGCACGAATTATATTAGAGGAACTAAATAAGCAGTATGCAATCCCTACATACATGGAAGTATTTGCTATCAAGGGAATTATTGCCGGGCTAAAGCGTGTTGAAAATGAAAAGAAAGAAGGTGTATCCAATGAGTGAAGAGAAACGATTTTTGAACGCTGATGATGTAGCTGCAATAATGGAATGTTCCAAGAGCCGAGCATATTCCATTATTAAGCAGCTGAACGAAGAAATGCAGGCTAAAGGCTATGTAATTATTCATGGTAAAATCAATGCAAAGTATTTCAATGAGCGCATCTATGACGGTGCGAAGTCATGATGGGAAGTGAGGAATTGAAACTGAATGAGAAAAAAGAAAGGGGGATTTGGCGTGGTATATCAAGACGTGACAAGAAATAATTCGATACCACCTGCAGCAAAGGGGCTATATGCGTATCTTGCCGCTCTTGCTGGAGACAAGGACGAATGTTATCCAAGTGTAGACTTAATGCGACACGATATGGGAATGTCAAAGGATGCATTTTATAAGCACATTAGAATATTGATGTCTGTTGGTGTTGTAGAAAAGATGCAAATAAAAACGGATGATTGTCGTTTTGGGAAGAATGTTTATAAACTTACGCACCAAGTCTATATTTCCGAAAAATCGTATCCTAAAATTACGGATACGGAAAAACAGGGTACGGAATTACCGGATACGGTAGACAAGGACGCTAATAATAACAGTTTTAGTAATAACAGTCTTAATAATAACAGAGGTATAAATTATCAGCTTATAGCTGATATGTATAACGACACTTGCGTATCATTCCCACGATTGACAAAGCTATCTGATGCAAGGAAGAAAGCTATCGGTGCTAGAATGAAGCAGTATAGTATTGAGGATTTCGAGAAGCTTTTCCAGATGGCAGAAGCAAGTAGTTTTTTAAAAGGGCAAAATGCCCGGAATTGGTCGGCTACTTTCGATTGGCTAATTAAGGATGCAAACATGGCAAAGGTGCTTGATGGAAATTACACAGATAAGCAGCCGGAGCAGGAAGCAAGAGAGAGTGAGCAGGAGAAGCTACAAAGGGAATACGAAGAAAATCAAAAGGAATTAAAAAGAATGCTTGGTGACTATGTGCCGTTAGATGGTCCGTTTTCTTAGAAAGGGGGTGTGAAATTGGATTTTGCGAAAATGTTGGAACGTGAAAAAGAATCTGAAACTGAAAGAGTACCGGAATATTTAGCGGTGTACCGACCGAATAACGCAGGAGAAAAGGTGTATAAGGGAATTTTCATGACACCGGAAGAGATAGCACAAAGACGAATGTATATGCGTAAAAAGTTAAGGGAAAGCCGTTGGCAAAATTTAAATAATGACGAATTAGACAAGTCTTTGTATTTTGAATTGGATGGACGTGGAATGTTCGAAGATTCCAAAGGCTATTGTTATATATTAAGTTCCACGCTTAAGACGGAAAAGGATATGGAGTTTAGAAAAGTAAGGGCAATGATACCATTTGAATACAAGGGATTGAGAACTCGTGATTTTAAATGGAATGTTTACCCTGGAGATACATCTGATGTACGAGAAACCCTAAACCGTTATCTGATGAACTTTGATACTATGCAGAAGAAAGGTATGGGTTTGTATATTTATTCCGGTACCAAGGGAAGCGGAAAAACGATGTTATCATGCTGTATTCTGAATGAGTTAGCTGGCAAATACGCCATTAGTGTAAAGTTTGTTAATGTTCTTGATTTACTGGATATGACAAAGAAAAGCTATAGTAGTGATAACTATGAATTATCTGCAATATATAATGCCAGCGTGCTCGTGTTGGATGATATAGGAACACAGATGTCACGAGAGTGGATTGACACAGTTTTCTATCAGCTAATCAATCGCAGATATGTAGAACATAAAATAATACTGTATACGAGCAATGTGCGATTAGACGATTTAAAGATGGACGACCGAATCAAGGACAGAATAGAAGCCACTTCTTACATGGTGAATTTGCCAGAAGTACCAGTACGAAAAAATAAGAGCATAGAAGCAAAACAACAGATTTTAGAGGAATTAAAAAATGCCCCGGATAGTGCGGCAACACCATCCAAGGGCGAGTAACCTAACAACATCTATAAAATCCGGTTACAGCGTGATTTTAGCACGAAGCCGGTAGAAAGGCAATCATATGAGTAGAGAAGAAATTGAGGAAATGGCAACTATTTTGATGGAACTGGGAGTAGATACATATTTGAAATGCAAGCTCATGATTTTGGCGAATGCAAAAAAACATCAGCCGCAGGAAACTGTTGATTTTTTTGAAAAGCTTTTTGCAATAACAGACGAGCGCAGACCTCTGCTTCTTGAGATGAGAGGCGGTGCGGCATGAGCGAGATTAAGCTATATACAGAGATGAATGAGAAAATAGCGGATTTACTGCTTGGATGCACTGATAGCGGAATGATGCTATATGCAGGGACACATATCAAGGATTTGGAGAGACAACTTGCAGAGTATAGAGAAGCAGAAGAACAGGGGCATATTGTATGGCTACCGGTAAACGAAGAAATGGCAGTGTATTCAATTGAGTATTGCTGTGGCTTGAATGAGGAGAATAAAAGAGGTCTATGTCATAGAGGATTCTGTTGAGAGTGCCAGGATGGAAATCTTTATATCTTGGAAACAACGGCAAAAGTATCTTGCAAGATTGCGGAGCTTGGCAGATCGGTATTCTTTAACCGTAAATTTGCTATAGATAAGCTCATTGAGAAAGGGGAATAAGTGTGGTTAGAGACATAGCTTATATCATTTTTGTTGCTGAGGGTATCTTGGCGGCTGTAATAATTATCTGTTGGCTAGTACATATTGCTTGGCTATTTGTGAACAGAGCCAAGAACGATAGCACATGGTTCATAGATTATATGAGATTCAAGAGAGAATACAAACAGTGGAAAGTAGAAGAGGGGCGGTAAGCTCCGAAGATACAAGCCCTAGACCGTGGAAACTACGAGAATGCCGATAAATACCAAAAGGAGATATTAGATTGACTAAAATTAAACTATCATATGAAAACGCTCAGGAACTTCATGTAGTACTTAAATTATTAACTCCAGTAATTGAAAAATGCAAGTTCTCAAAAAACAAAGAAGGCAATTATAAAAAAGCGTACATAAACATACGTCAAAAAGAATTGAATGAAGTGAGTACAGCGGATACACATAAAACGCAAATTATAGAGGAAATATATGACATACAGAGCGTATGTTTACTAAACACCATACTGGAGATAATTAGAAATGTGAAAAAATAATGATTGACTTTTTGTGAACAAGAAAATATCATTAGAGTAAACTTAATAACAACAAAGTACCCTAGTCGAACATTTGATGTTCGGATAGAAGCTATAAAAGGCGCGGGAAAATAGTTTTGTGAAATTTAGCAGAATTATTTTTTCGTGCCTTTTTAATTGCACCGGTGCAACTATATGAATTTGAAAAGGAAAAGGAGAACAGAACATGTCAAAAAAAGCAATCACAGAAGTGGAAAGCAAAATTAAAAAAATTTTAGCGAATAAGGTTACTGAAGCCGCAGACCTTGAAGAAAGAATTGAAACGGCAAAACAGCAGCAGATGGCGGCAAATGATGCGATGGATGCCGCAACAACAGCCGGAGATGTAAAAGCTTACCAGAAAGCAAAAGCAGACCGCAGGGATGCAGAGGACGCTATTGAAATGCATAATAAGAGACTTGATGCATTAAAGAATAACCCCCTTATTTCTAAAGGCGAATATGAAAAGGGCGTAGCGCAGATTATGGCAGCGCTGGGAGAAGTTTCTGCAGATGCAAAGAAGCGTATCGTTGAACACATGGAGCAGATTCGAATTATTGCAGCGGAGTGTACAGCAGAAATTACGAACGGCAACGAAGTGCTGCATCAGTGGCAGCATGAAATTTACAGAGACAAAGCGGAGCAGATGCTTGCGAGTGGTAAAGGTGTACATATGGACTCTTTAGAAAAGAGATTTAAAGACTTTTCTGTGCCACGGTTTGCAAGCTATGTACTGGATAGCGGCTACTACCAGAACTTCACAGGACAGAGCAAGTAAGAAAGGGTTGAGAATATGGAATTGAATATAGCAGAAATGAGGGCGAAAGCCGCAGAGCAGGAAGCGGCAAGAGAGGAAGCCTTTAAAAAGGGACTTGAAGATAACAAGGAGCGAGAGCGTAAGGAAAACGAGAAGTTACAGGCATTGCTTAATAGAGCCGGGAAAAAAGTTGCAGAGGAAACAAGGGCAGCTATGGAAGCCGAAGTAGAAGCGGCAATAGAAAACGCCAAAACAGAAGTAAAAGCGGAATATGCCCAAAAGCACAGCGTTACGGAGTGTGACAGCCAGAGAGAACCGCTTAAAAAGATGTTGGGTGACTTAATGGGCGGTAAGTAGAGAGTTACGCTTAAAATGCGGGCTTGTCATTTTCTTTTATGGGTAACTATATAAGAGAACGACAAGCCTTCTAAGGTGTTGACAATGGCAAAATATAAGATAGGTGACAGGATAAAAATAAATATAACAATCGGTCACATATATGACCAAGGTGGAATTATAACAGGTTATGCACAGATGCAATACGAGTGTGCCGGACAATGTTACACAGTGCCAAATTGGAAAGTGCAGCTTGATAATGGCGAATGCATATCCATAAATGAAAGGTACTTGAACCAGGACAGAGAACGGAGATATTGAAGCATGAATTTTGTAGAACCTATAAGAGACGTGGAAAAGGTAAAGGATATAGGGGAATATTTAAAAGAGAAAAGCGAAAAATTTTATGTCATGTATTCTATCGGCATATATAGCGGCTTAAGAATATCGGATATATTAAGACTTAAAGTTCGAGATGTCAAAGGAAAAACAGATATAAGATTGCGAGAAAAGAAAACCGGCAAGGAAAAGTTTTTTCCAATCAATGTGCAGCTTGCACCGATTATAGCGGCATACTGCAAGGATATGAAGAGCTGGGAATATTTAATACCCAGCACAAAGAAGGCAGCAAAGCCGGTTAGCAGAGAATACGCATATAGAGTGATGCATGATGTGGGGTTGAGGTTTGGGCTTGAGCATTTAGGTACGCACACTTTAAGAAAAACCTTCGGTTATCATTTTTATTTGCAGACAAAGGACATCGTGCTCTTAATGCGTATATTGAACCATAATGACCAAAGTAAGACTTTGCGCTATATAGGCATAGAGCAGACTACCATAAACGAAGCTATGAGAAAATTTAAGTATTAACAAGGAAAAAGAGAGGTATTGAATGCCATATAATTATAACAATTATAATAGACCCAAAAAATCAAACAGAAATAACCGACCAGACCATCAAAAAGGTCATAGAGCAGAGTTTGAGCGCAATCGTAAACGGATATTAGTAAGTGAAGATGTATGTGCTATATGCGGCAAAAAAGTAGATAAAAAATTGAAGTACCCCAACCTCTTGTGTGCTACGGTAGACCACATTATTCCAGTGAGCAAAGGGGGACATCCTAGCGATATATCAAATTTGCAACTGGCACATTTTCAATGTAATCGTCAAAAAAGTGATAAGTTGCTGGATGAAGTGTTAGAACTGGAAGAACAGCAGATAGATAACAGAGCATTGCCGCTGTCAATAAACTGGGCGCTGTATACTGAAAACAATCAGCAGAAATTACGAACAGACGTAGAGAGGATAGAAGCCACTGGAAAGCATTTGTATGCGGACGGAATACGTTAAACTATGATATATTCAAAGGACTAGAGGGAATCACATGGACGCAAAAGAGTACCTGATACAATTAAAAAATATTGATAATTTAATTAAAGCACTGGATGAAGCAGAAAGAACTGCCGAACTGATGACTACACCATCCGGTGTAAAGCTGTCAGATGTTCCTGCATATCCTTCCGGTTACATATCAGATAAGACAGGAGATGTGGCAATTCGTATCGAAGAATTAAAGAAGGAATTAAAGGTACATAAGGAAAAATATGTAAATGTGAAGCTGACAGCAACAAAGTATATTAATCAACTGTTAGATATTCGTCACCAGACGGTTCTTTACTGGTATTATCTACAAAACAGAACACTAGAAGATACTGCAGAGAACATGCAGCGTAGTTATCAGAATATTTGCACACTCCATAAGCAGGCTTTAAAGGAATTTCAAGCTATAATGGATAAGAAAAGAGGAAAATAATAAATGAGCATTGAAATATTTTTTTTCTTAAAAATGTCACATAAAAAAATGATGTGAACTAGAGTTTCGTAAAAAATATAGCAAACTTGCATTTCTACAGCATTGTAAGACGCATGATATAGTTCACACAATGATACATATGTGAAGTTTCAGCGGAAAAATCAAAAATGTGTAAAGCCGCAAAAAATAAGGATTTCTTTATTATTGACTATAATTTTCAGAAAAAAGCGAAAATTCAATGTTTTGGGGCAAGAAAGAAACAAAGATGAGGGGGGATACCCACCCCACCCCTATCCCTTCCGGACTTCACGCTGTCCACTGTACGGATATCTCGAAGAAGAATGATATTAAGAAATGGTTTTAAGGAGATTAAGACAATGCGAATATTAAAATGCACCATTTGTGATAAGGAATTTGAAGCACCTGGGGGCAATGTTAAATATTGCAGTATGCAATGCAAGAAAGAAGGACAGCGAAAGAGCCGTCAAGAATGGGAGAACCGCACCGGTTATAAGGAAAAGCAACGTATAGCAAAGGCGGAACTGAGAGCAGAATTAGCCAGAAAAGCAGAACAGGATGCGAAAGAAAACACTAGGAAGAAAAAATCCGCAGAGACGAAGGCAAAACGCAAAAAAGAGCGACAGAAAGCTACAGAATTGGCACAGAAAGCCGAAAATGGTGATATGGTATCTTTATTAAGGCTTGCGCTTAAAAACGGAAATACGCTTGAATACTGGCGTTTGCGTAAAGAAATGATACTGGAAGAGGACGCTAAAACGGGTAGAATTTCCAATTGCCTTATAGGTGGTATAAGTGTATATACCGGGGATTTTGAATATCAGATAATGGCAGCACTGGAAGAGAAGAAAATTAAACAACATACCAAAAGTAATATGTTGCCATAATGTATAGATAGAGCTATACATTTATTATTCAGTGTGTTAGAATGAGTGTGTAACAATAAACATGGCGAGATGTTTGTGCAGTTACGGTGTGAAAGGGCTACTTTGCAATTGCAAGGTGGCTTTTTTCAATATTCTTAAAAATCAAGGTGAAAGTAATACAATAAAAGAAAAAGCTGTGATTTATAATAGTCTTGGTGTCTAAGCTAGAAGTTGTGACGTATTAAATTCTAATACTGGAGAATATTTCATTTTGCAGAAAGGAAAAGAATTTATAATGCAGATGATTTTCTGTGTAAGGAACAAAATTTTTACACAAAGGTATTTCAGAAAGTCCAAACGAATAAATGGTCGATAAAGTTAGGAGGTGCCAGATGAGAGTTAAGTGGAGAGGAAAAACAGAATTTCTTGCTTTAACGAATGGTAAAGAATACGATGTACTTACTATGGAAAATGGATGGTATCGTATTGTTGACGATTCAGGAGAGGATTATTTATACCCACCAGAGAATTTTGAAGTAATAAATAAAAAAGAAACGCTGAAAACCAATGACAGCGCTCAGTGCTTCTAAAATTTTTTTCAGATTCCATTTTGGTATAATCAGAAAGAGATGAAAAGAAGAATAGTATTGATGGCATTATTAACAGACTGTGTTATGCAGAAAATTTTAATGATATTGCGTGGATATTGGGTGAGCCGATTGTTAATTTTTCTCAAAGTATTGTAGATGATTCCATTAGAGTAAATGCAGAGTTTCAGTCAAAGGCAGGAATGCGTCCAAAGATTGTTAGAAAACTTGCTGGTGGATGTTGTGAATGGTGTAGGTCACTTTCAGGAGCATATATATATCCTGAGGATGTACCGGATGATATTTATCGCCGCCATCAAAATTGTAGATGCACTGTGGATTTTAATCCCAGAGATGGAAAAGTCCGCAATGTGCATACAAAAAAGTGGCGAAGTGAAACAGAACATGATATAATGGAATTGCGAAAAACGGTAGGTTTATCAGGGGGATTTGATACGTCTAAGTGCAAACATAATTTAGATGGAACCCTTGCTGTTTCAAGGGCAGTAGATAGGAGCTTGCCTAGTGATGTGCAACCTTATGAAGTGATTGATGTTATCACGACAAAAGGAAGTATAAATCGTACAATATATGATGGAGATGGTCGTAGGGCGATAAGAATTGACACATCGGACCACGGATTTCCAAAGAGTCATCCAATGGGAGCACATAAACATATTATTTCGTATGATGAAAACGGTAACCACATAGACGATGGTAAGCCGGTAGTGCTTTCGGCTAAGGATAGAAGGGAGAATGCAGATATTTTATGAGTAACACAAGTATAAAGAAAATGCTTAAGTCGGATATTGAGTTTGTCTATAATGGGAAAAATGCTGCATTTTGCCCAATAGACGTTTTTATTGTGGGATTCAGTGGGGATGAGAATACTTTTAATGACATTGATTCCGCGATTAATGCAAGAGTTTTTGATGGAAAAAGTCTTGTTGACATTTGGGACATTGTTTTACCACAGATTTCATAAATAACTAGTATGACTGGACCACACATTAGAGTGTGGTCTTTTTATGCGTATTTTTAGGAGGGAATTATGGCAGAACCAAGAAAAGGTCGCCAAACCCCCACTCAATCCGTTGTTTTACCTTACTTTGCAACAAAAAGTGACTTACTAACAGCATCCGAAAGGATGCTGTTAGTAAGATATAAATAAAGGAGTCTGTTACCTATCTGGCAGACAAACTTTTACATAGAATATAGAATATTGCAAGGATAATTGATAAAAATTGTAGAATAGAAAAAGCGTGATACTATTTTGATACTAAAATAATAAAAAAAATGCGTAGATATGAGAAATAACACCTCATTAAATACGCATTTTTTAGTGGTTTAAAAGTAAAAACAGCATGATTTTCGAACTTTTGTTCATGATAGGATTGTACCACTTTTTATATAAATATTACAAGAAAAAAACATAATTCTATCATATAATCGTAGCATAAAGTAATGCATTTACGAAAAACAACGAAAACTTGAAGCGCGAAGACAGAATTGGGGAAACAAATTTTACACATTGCCGGAAGGGTATCCGGTACATCATGAAAGGAGTAAGCCATGAACTTACAGGAAGTATTAAAGAAAACTTATAACAAAGAAATCGCACAGTGTTCTAACGAGGAAATCTATTGCGGATTACTTGCCATGACAAAAGAAATGGCAAAAGCAAAAGAAAGCAACGAAGGAAAACGTAAATTATATTACATCTCAGCAGAATTCTTAATTGGTAAATTATTATCCAACAACTTAATCAACCTTGGAATCTATGATGATGTGAAAAAAGTTCTTGCTGAAAACGGAAAGAGCTTAGCAGAAATCGAAGAAGTTGAATTAGAACCATCTTTAGGTAACGGTGGTCTTGGACGTTTAGCTGCATGTTTCATCGATTCTATCGCTACATTAGGATTAAACGGTGATGGTGTTGGTTTAAATTACCACTTCGGTCTTTTCAAACAGGTATTTGAAAACAACTTACAGAAAGAAACTCCAAACCCATGGATTACAGAAGAAAGCTGGTTAACAAAATCAGAAGTTACATATCCAATCCAGTTTGGTGGATTTACAGTACAGTCTCGTTTATACGACATCGACGTAGTTGGTTACAACAGTCGTACAACAAAATTACGTTTATTCGATATCGAATCAGTAGATGAATCAATCGTTGGAGAAACAATCGATTTCGATAAAGAAGAAATCGCTAAGAACTTAACATTATTCTTATATCCAGATGATTCTGATGATAAGGGACGTATCCTTCGTGTATACCAGCAGTACTTCATGGTATCCAACGCAGCTCGTTTAATCTTAGACGAAGCAGTAGCAAAGGGTTCTAACTTACATGACTTAGCTGATTACGCAGCAGTACAGATTAACGATACACATCCATCAATGGTTATTCCAGAATTAATCCGTTTATTACAGGAACGCGGAATTCTTATGGATGAAGCAATCGAAATCGTATCTAAGGTATGTGCTTATACAAACCACACAATCCTTGCAGAAGCACTTGAAAAATGGCCAATCCATTTCTTAGATAAAGCAGTACCACAGTTAATGCCAATTATCCGTGAGTTAGACAACAGAGTACGCAAAACAGTTTCTGATGAAAGCACATACATCATCAAAGATAACCTTGTACACATGGCACACATGGATATCCATTACGGATACTCTGTAAACGGTGTTGCATACCTTCATACAGAAATTTTAAAGAATACAGAATTAAATAACTTCTACAAGTTATATCCAGAACGTTTCAACAACAAGACAAACGGTATTACATTCCGTCGTTGGTTAATGTCTTGTAACCCAGAACTTTCTGCTATGATTACAGAGTTAATCGGCGAAGGCTGGAAGAAAGATGCAGACGAGCTTGAGAAATTAGGCGCATTCGTAAATGATGACGCAGTATTAAATCGTCTTCTTTCAACAAAAGCAGGAAAGAAAGCTGACCTTGCTAAATACTTAAAAGAAACACAGGGATTAGATGTAAACGCAGAGTCTATCTTTGACATTCAGGTTAAGAGACTTCACGAGTACAAACGTCAGCAGTTAAACGTACTTTACATCATCCACAAATATTTCGAAATCAAAGGTGGTAAAAAACCAGCTACACCAATCACATTCTTCTTTGGTGCAAAAGCTGCTCCTGCATACATTATTGCAAAAGATATTATTCATACAATCCTTTGCTTACAGCAGGTAATTAACAACGACCCAGAAGTAAGCCCATACTTAAAAGTATTCATGGTAGAAAACTACAATGTAACAATGGCTGAAAAATTAATTCCAGCTTGTGATATTTCTGAGCAGATTTCACTTGCTTCAAAAGAAGCTTCTGGTACAGGTAACATGAAATTCATGTTAAACGGTGCTGTTACATTAGGAACAAGTGACGGTGCAAACGTAGAAATCGCTGAATTAGTTGGAAATGACAACATCTATGTATTCGGTGAAGATTCTGAAACAGTTATCGCTCGTTATGAAAGAGGCGACTACTGCTCAAAAGATTACTACGAGAAAGATGCTGACTTAAAGAAAGCTGTTGACTTTATCGTAAGTGATGACTTAAAGAAAGTTGGATGTAAAGAGAACTTAGAGCGTCTTTACAATGAATTATTAAACAAAGACTGGTTTATGACATTCCCAGATTACCAGGATTACATCAAAGCAAAAGACCAGGCATTCGCAGATTACGAAGACCGTATGTCATGGGCTAAGAAGATGATGGTTAATATCAGCAAAGCTGGATTCTTCTCATCTGACAGAACAATCAAACAGTACAACGACGAAATCTGGCACTTATAAGATTTTGTTGCAAACGCGCAAATTTCATATTTTCTTCTTTATAGAATCCGGTGGTTCATTATGAGCCACTGGATTTTTTGCGTGAGTAAGAAAATGTGTGATATTGGGCAATTTCTATTAAGACGGATTAAAAAGCCTATGATATACTAATCAAAGAAAGGGGGATTAAAATGGATAAGAATAATATTGTAAAAAAAATAGTAGATTATATTGAGATACACTTAAATGAAGATTTATCGTTAGATAAAATTGCAAAGGATTTAAATTATTCAAAGTTTTATATTGCCAGAGTTTTTTCGAAAAAAACAGGAGTTACAGTTTACAAATATATACAGGGGCGCAGATTAACAATAGCAGCTCAGAAGTTAGTAGAAACTCAAAAGTCAATTATAGAAATTGCGTATGGAGCAAGATATAATTCGCAGCAAGCATTTACATTAGCTTTTAAACACCTGTATTTGTGTTCACCACAAACATATAGGAGAAATGGATATTTTTATCCAAAGCAATTAAGGATAGGAATGAAAAGTTCTATATTGCATTTTGCGTGCACGAATAATCTGTGGGGAGGTAAAAGTGTTGCATGACGACAATTCCTTATGTTATTGAACAGACAAGTCGTGGAGAAAGAAGTTATGATATTTTTTCTCGACTTCTATTAGATAGAATCATATTTTTGGGAGAGGAAGTAAGTGATGTTTCAGCTAGTTTAGTTATTGCACAAATGTTATTTTTAGAAGCACAAGACCCAGAAAAGGATATTCAATTATATATCAATAGTCCAGGGGGGTCTGTTACAGCAGGTTTGGCTATTTATGATACCATGCAATATATTAAATGTGATGTGTCAACAATATGCATAGGACTTGCGGCTAGTTTTGGAGCATTTTTATTAGCGGGAGGAGCAAAAGGAAAACGTATGGCACTTCCAAATGCAGAGATTATGATACATCAACCAGCAATTCATGGTAATGGTGTACAAGGGCAGGCAACAGATATCGAAATTGTCTCAGAACATATGCAAAAAAGTAAACAACGATTAAATCGTATTTTGTCAGAAAACACAGGAAAAACTGTGGAAGAAATTAGTTCTGATACAGAACGCGACAACTATATGTCTGCGGAAGATGCACTTAAATATGGATTGATAGATATGATTATTGACAAAAGATAACAAAAAATAGAATGTGTTGAAAAAACGCCGCATTAATGATGAACTACATTAAAGATGCGGCGTTTTTTTATTGTAACACCCTCAAAATAAGACTATATTATTTATAAAAGAAAAGTATTTGCGCAAATATGTAATGCGCAGAAACGAGGAAAAATGACAGGATATATTGATATGCATTGTGATACCCTTGCAGAAGGGCTTTCGCATCACAAAGAGACAATCACAGAATTAGAAGGTACGATGATAGATATTAAGCGTCTGCAAAAATCAGGTGCGGCAGCGCAGTTTTTTGCAATGTTTCTTCCACAGCGAGATATGCCGGAATGGTATGGTTGTAAGGATATGCCAAAAGAAGAAGTATTATTAGAAAAAATGTATCAGGTTTTTCAAAATACCCTTCGGGAAAATGAAAGCTGTATGAGCTTTGCTGGCTCTTATGCGGATTTAGAAAAGAACCTGCAAAATGAGAAAATCTCTGCATTTTTAACGATAGAAAATGGCTATCTGGTGGATGGCAGAATGGAAAACTTAGAAAGATTCTATCAGATGGGGGTACGCCTGATGACACTGACCTGGAATGATGCAAACTGCTTTGGATGGAATCATTCCAGTGATTTTCATCAGATGCAGAAAGGGTTGACTGCTTTTGGAAAAGAAGCCATTTCTTATATGAATGAACTTGGAATGGTGATTGATGTGTCGCATCTTTCTGATGGCGGTTTTTATGATGTGGCAGAACTTACAAAAAAACCTTTTGTGGCATCCCATTCGAATTGCCGCAAGCTATCGCCAAATACCAGAAACCTGACAGATGAGATGATTCGGATTCTGGCAGAAAAAGGTGGTGTTGCAGGGATTAATTTCGAACCAACTTTCTTAAATCAGGATTTAACAGATAAGAAAAGCCGTATAAATAGAATATGCGACCATGTAGAGCATTTTATTAAGGTTGGCGGTACAGAATGTGTGGGTATCGGAACGGATTTCGATGGAATAGGTGGAATACTAGAAATAAACGACTGTACAAAGATGGAATTATTTTTTCATGAATTAAAGAAACGCCATATCAGTGAGCGCGTGCTTGAGAAAATCGCATTTGGAAATGTTGCAAGGGTAATCAAAGAAAGTATGAAGTAATTGGTGCAATTGATGACATCTTTTGTTATACTAGAGAGCAGAGTGCCAAAAAAGAAAAGCTCTTCGGATAGGATATGCACTCGTGTGAGGATATCGTGTGCCGTAAGCGGCACACTCGTGTATTCAGAGCGTAGAAAGGATGAAGTTACAACATGACAAAAAATAGATATCGCTGTCTTTTGACAGCAGCCGCTTTGTCGTTGTGCCTGTGTGCAGGCTGCAGTGATAAAAAGCAGGAAAATAAAGAAGCATACCGTCAGATTGGAATTGACTGTATGAAGGAAGGCAATTATGAAGACGCGATTGCCGCGTTTAATAGTGCGCTAAAGCAGAGTGTCGGAAAAATCGGAGAAACAGAGCTTGATATCTGCTATTACAAAGCAGCCGCACAGTACGCAAGCGGTGATATGGAATCTGCAATTGCAACCTACACCGCAATCATTGAATATGATGAGAAATCACCGGATGCTTATTTCCAGCGTGGATGCTTATACTTAAAGCAGGGAGAGACAGAGCTTGCGAAAAACGATTATGATAAAGCAATTGAGTATAACGCAAATGAATATGAACTTTATATCAGCATTCATGAGAACCTGGCAGCGTATGGACAAAAGGATATGGGGGAAAGCTATCTGAACAAGGCTTTTTCCATTAAAGGCAATGATAAGGAAAATCAGGTGCAGCGTGGTAGGATTTATTTTCTGATGGGCGAATATGACAATGCCATTACAGAATTGACAAAGGCTGCGGAGGCAGAGGCGGCAGATGCATATTTTTATCTGGCGCAAGTGTATGATGCCCAGGGAGATTCTGCCAATGCAGAAAATTATTATCAGGCATATACTGCTACCGGAAATGCCAATGCAAAGACGTTAAATGCTCTTGGTGAGATTGCTTTAGAGAAAGGAAATTATGCAGAGGCATTGGGATATTTTTCGGAAGCACTTACCATGGAGGGCGATGTAAATAAAAAAGAAATCATGCAGAATCAGATTATTGCTTATGAGTACAGCGGTGATTTTGCATCTGCGTGGGATGTGTTAAAAGCCTATGTGGAAGTATATCCAATGGATGAGCAGTTAGAAAGAGAGTATACTTTTTTAGAGCATAGACAAAGTGTGACAGAGCCTGCAACAGAAGAAGTGCAGAGCACAGAAAGGAAAGATTGATGGCAGACCCTTTTAAAATAGAAGAAATCGAAGAAAAAGTAATATTAGTTGGTGTCAGTGAGCAGGAAGGCGATGATGCAGAAGATTCTTTGGCAGAATTAGCAGAGCTTGTCAAAACAGCCGGAGCAACGGTTGTTGGAACACTGATACAAAAAAGAGAGTTAATTCATCCGGGAACTTATATTGGAACAGGTAAAGTTTCTGAGTTAGCAGAGCTTGTAACAGAGCTTGGAGCAACCGGAGTGGTGTGTGACGACGAGCTTTCGCCGGCACAGCTTAGAAATTTAGAGGATATGTTAGATACCAAGGTGATGGATAGAACCTTAATTATCCTTGATATTTTTGCAGCAAGAGCCACAACGAGCGAAGGTAAAATTCAGGTCGAGCTTGCACAGTTAAAATACAGAATGAGCCGTCTGACAGGACTTGGACGCTCCATGTCACGACTTGGTGGTGGTATCGGAACAAGAGGTCCGGGTGAAAAGAAGCTGGAAATGGACAGACGTTTAATCAAGGACAGAATCGCCCAGCTTAACCGCGAATTAAAAGAAGTAAGACAGCATCGTGATGTAACAAGAGCACAGCGTGAAAAAAATCAGATTCCGGTAGTTGCCATTGTTGGTTACACAAATGCGGGAAAATCCACACTTCTTAACACATTAACTGATGCAGGGGTGCTAGAAGAAGATAAGTTATTTGCCACCTTAGACCCGACCACACGAACCTTAGAGTTGCCGGGCAGACAGGAAATCCTTTTAACAGATACCGTTGGATTTATCAGAAAGCTGCCGCATCATTTGATTGAAGCATTTAAGAGTACATTAGAGGAAGCAAAATACGCCGATTACATCCTTCATGTGGTCGATTCTTCCAATCCGCAGATGGATAAGCAGATGCATATTGTATACGAGACATTATACAATCTTGACATTCGTGACAAGACAGTCATTACCCTGTTTAATAAGCAGGATGCAAGAACTGATAGTGAGCCGCTAAAGGATTTTAAGGCAGACCATACATTAGGAATTTCTGCCAAAAATGGAACAGGCTTAGAAGAATTAAAAGAACTTCTGTGTGAACTTTTACGCGAAAATAAGGTGCTTGTGGAGCGGATTGTTCCATATGATAAAGCCGGAGTAATTCAGCTTGTAAGAAAAGCAGGTGAACTCATAGAAGAAGATTACCGCCCGGAGGGAATATATATTAAGGCATATGTTCCGATGGAGGTTTACGGAAAATTATAAGTATGCTAAAATAATTTTAGATTTTGAAAAAGAAATGGAGAAAAGCTATGACCATATTAATTAAGAATGGACACGTAATTAATCCAGCTACAGGAACGGACGAAGTATTAAATGTTTTAGTAGAAGATGGAAAAGTTGCGAAAATGGAAAAGGGCTTAAAAGCAAAAGCTGAGCGGGAAATTGATGCAAAAGGATGTTATGTGATGCCGGGCTTTATTGATATGCATGTGCATTTAAGAGACCCAGGACAGGAGCAGAAAGAGACGATTGAGACAGGCTGTCAGGCAGCTGCGCATGGCGGATATACCACAATTTTAGCAATGCCAAATACAAAGCCGGTTGTCGATAATGCGGACGTTGTCAATTATGTAAATAACAAAGCAAGAACCGTTGGAATTGTCAATGTACTTCAGGTTGGAGCAGTTACAAAAGGACAGATGGGAAAAGAACTTGCTGATATCGAAGATATGGTTAAGGCAGGAAGCCCAGCAATCAGTGAAGACGGCAAATCTGTTATGAATTCCCAGTTATATCGTGAAGCAATGGAAATTGCAGCAAAGCTTGGAATTCCAGTACTTGCACATTGCGAGGACATTAACCTTGTAAATGGCGGTGTTATGAATGAGGATGCACATGCCGAAGAACTTGGAATGAAGGGAATCAGCAATGCAGTAGAGGATATTATTGTAGCAAGAGACATTATGTTAAGCAAGGAAACAGGAGCGAAGCTTCACTTATGCCATTGCTCTACCAAAGATTCCGTTGCAATGGTAAGACACGCAAAGGAAGAGCAGATACAGGTAACAGCAGAAGTATGCCCACATCATTTTACCTTAACCTCTGATGATATTCAGAAAATCGAAGCAAAGATTGACCCGGAGAAAAAAGTAGCAGTAGAAGCAGATGCAGATACCAACTTTAAAATGAATCCACCACTTCGTTCCAAAGAAGATGTACAGATGCTCAAAGAAGGACTTCGTGATAACATTATGGATGTAATTGCAACAGACCATGCACCACATACCTTCAATGAGAAAAATACATCCATGAAGAAAGCACCTTTTGGAATCGTCGGCTTAGAGACAGCCGCATGCCTTACTTATTCAGAACTTGTACTTGGCGGTTATTTAACACCAATGCAGATGGCTGAGAAAATGAGTTACAATCCTGCTAAGATTATCGGTCTTGACAGAGGTAATATCGAGGTGGGGAAAGTTGCGGACATCGTTATTTTTGACCCGAAGAAGACTTACACCATTGATAAGAATAAATTTGCCAGCAAGGGTAAAAATACTCCATTTCATGGCAGAAAAGTAACAGGAAAAGTGCGTGCAACCTTAGTGGATGGACGTGTGATTTACGAAGATAAAGAGAAATAAGAGACGTTAGGAAGGAACAAACTCACATGGCTGAAAAGTTTGAAGAAATAGTAACTGTCGTAAGACAGGAAGAAATCGCAGAGCATATTTTTAGTATGGTAATTAAGACAGAGCAGATTGCAGAGCATGCAAAAGCTGGCCAGTTCGTATCAGTATACTGTAATGACGGAACAAAATTATTACCAAGACCAATCAGTATCTGTGAAATTGACAAAGAAGCAAAAACACTTCGTCTGGTATATCGTATTGCAGGAAAAGGAACTGCAGAGTTCAGTAGTTTGCAGTCAGGCGAACAGGTTCGTGTATTAGGACCTTTAGGAAATGGTTTTGAAAAGAAAGATAAAAAAGCATTTTTAATTGGCGGAGGAATTGGAATTCCACCAATGTTAGAGCTTGCAAAAGAATTAGATTGTGAAAAACAGATGGTATTAGGTTATCGTACCAACGACCTTTTCTTAAAAGATGAATTTACAGCTTACGGTGATGTTTATGTGGCTACCGAAGATGGTACAGCAGGAACAAAAGGAAATGTCCTCGATGCAATCCGCGAGAATGGTTTAAAAGCAGATATTATTTATGCCTGTGGACCAACACCAATGCTTCGTGCGTTAAAAGAATATGCAGCCGAAAATCATATCGAATGCTGGATTTCTATGGAAGAGCGTATGGCATGTGGTATTGGAGCATGTCTTGCATGCGTATGTAAATCAAAAGAAAAAGACGGTCATACAAACGTAAACAACAAGCGTATTTGTAAAGAAGGCCCGGTATTTGCAGCAGAGGAGGTTGAATTCTAATGAACATGAAAGTTGATTTATGCGGAGTAACATTAAATAATCCGGTAATGACAGCCTCAGGAACATTTGGTTCTGGTGCAGAATACTCTGAGTTTGTAGATTTGAATAAATTAGGTGCAGTTGTTACCAAAGGTGTTGCAAATGTACCTTGGCAGGGAAATCCAACACCACGAGTAGCAGAAGTTTATGGTGGTATGTTAAACGCAGTTGGTTTACAGAATCCGGGAATCGATTTATTTGTAAAAAGAGATATTCCATTTTTAAAACAGTACGATACCAAGATTATCGTAAATGTTTGTGGACATTCTACTGAAGAATATATCGACGTTGTGGAAAAGTTAGCAGACCAGCCGGTTGATTTATTAGAAATCAACATTTCCTGTCCGAACGTAAAAGAAGGCGGTATTGCATTTGGACAAGACCCAAAAGCAGTAGAAGCCATCACAAAAGAAATGAAAAAACACGCAAAACAGCCAGTGATTATGAAACTTTCTCCAAATGTTACAGACATTACAGAGATGGCACGTGCAGCAGAAGCAGGTGGAGCAGACGGTTTATCTTTAATTAATACCATCACAGGTATGAAAATTGACATCGAGCGCAGATGCTTCGTATTAGCAAACCGTACAGGTGGTATGTCCGGTCCTGCAATTCATCCGGTAGCAGTTCGTATGGTATACCAGACAGCACAGGTAGTCAAGCTTCCAATCATCGGAATGGGCGGTATCATGAACGCAGAGGATGCCATTGAAATGATTTTAGCAGGAGCAACAGCCGTTTCTGTTGGAACAGCGAACTTCACAAATCCACGTGTAACAGAAGAAATCGTAGACGGAATCGCTGCTTACATGGAAAAATACAAGGTTTCTGACATCAAAGAATTAATCGGTGCTGTTCATGACAGATAAATTTGTATGGCAGAAAGCCACAACAGGTAAAACTGAATTAAAAAAGAGATACTTGAGTTTTTCAAGTATCTCTTTTGTTGTAGAAAAAGAAGTGTCTTTCAAGCTTAGTAAGATTTTTTTGCCCAGTCTGGAGCAACTGTTTCTAGGAACTTTGTATTCATTACAGAGTAACCGTCAAATTCTTCCGGGATAGAACCGATTTCTTTATAATATGGAATTTCGCTGTTAAAGGTATCTGCCCATTCTTCTGTAAATTCCATAGAGTATTTCATTGCATTGAGGTTTGCGAGTGCAATATCGGCGGAGGTTAAGCCCATTGTTTCATAGGTCAAATCTGCAATTTCTGCTTTGCTGTCTTCATTTTCCAAATCAATTTCAGCTTTTGCCAAAGCCCACATGATTGCAGCTACTGTATTTGGATTTTTTTCACAGTAGGATTCTGTTGCATAGAAGGTGTAGCCACAGATATATAAATCAGATAAAGCTTCATCATTGAGATAGTCATATGAACCACTTAAGATTTCCACACCACCAGCTTCAATTGCCTGAGCACAATATGGCTGCCACGTAAAGATAGCGTCTACATCGCCGTTCATAAAAGAAGCAAGTCCATCAGAAGGAGCAGTATTTACAATATTTAGTGCATCATAATCAATTCCATATAAATTGCAGATATTTTCTAAGGTACGTGTTACGATTGCAGCATTGGTAAGGGTTAAAGTTTTGTCTGTTATATCTTCGACAGAAGTGATACCGCTGTCAGGAGAAACAATGAGAGAAAGTGTACCACTGGCATCGCCTAAGGATGCGAGAATATTACAGTCAATGCCATAGGATTTTACCTGCATAGGATTTGTCCAAGAACCAAATGCCAAATCAATATCACCGGAAATCATTGCCGTAGGAATATCACTTGCTGTCTGATACCATGTGATTTCCACATCAAGACCTGCTTCATCAAAATAGCCTTTTTCTTTTGCGGTAACAAGCTGTGCCGCCATCTGATAGTCTCTGCCGGAATGTATGGTGACTTTTGTCTGCTCTGGCGAAGAAGTTGGTTTGCATAGACCATTTTCGTCAGCTTCGGCGACACTGATGACTGCCGTATCATTGCTGCTTTCTGTCTGACTTTCAGAAGAGCCACATCCTGTAAAACAGGCGAAAGATAATATCACTGCCAAACCTAAAATCATTTTTTTCTTCATAATAATTCTCCTCTCTTGTGTAAAAATATAAGTATGTAAACGCATGAAGCGCGGTTACTAAATTATTGTTCTACCCATCGAAGCACGAAGTTTTGAACAAGGTCGAAGAGTTTTCCAAAGACAAGTCCGATAATTCCGATAAGAAATGCACCGGCTAACATGACACTTACGTTGAAGTTAGAGCGGGCATCCATGATACGGAAACCAAGACCGGAGCTGGCTGCTAATAATTCAGCAGAAACTAATACAAATAAAGCAAGACCAAAACCTAAACGTAAGCCTGTAAAAATTCCCGGCATAGCATTTGGAAGAACCACCTTACATAAAATTTGTGTTTTAGAAGCACCAAGACATTTCGCTGCACGAATCATAACCGGTGGTGTATATAAAACAGAGTGATAAGTGTTTACATAGATGTTAAAGAAAGCACCAAAGGCAATGAACATGACCTTGGAGGTTTCTCCAATTCCAAACCAGAGTAAAAAGAGTGGTAAAAAGGCAAGTGCAGGAATTGGGCGAAATAGCTCGACAATCGGATTGATAATAATTTCACATACTTTGAAGTATCCGCTTAGAACACCTGCGAAAATACCAATAACAGACGCAATAGCAAAGCCTTTGATAACACGCGACATACTTGCAATGAAGTCCGTCTGCAGATAACCTTTCTGCCATTCATCTACTAAAGCCTCAATCAGCTGATGGGGAGCAGGAAATAAAAGACTGTTAATAAATCTGGAGTCGAGGTTTTTATTGATGATGCAAAAGACTTCCCAAACAATTACGAGGACGATTAAAGATGCACTGTTTTTTAAGAGTTTGATACCAGTTTTTTCTGCTTTATTATTCATTGATTGATTCCTCCTCTTCTTTTGATTTCATTTTCAGGATTTCAGTGATTTCCTGTTTAATTTCTAGTAAGGTCTCCGAAGATTCGTCACGAGGACGGGCAATTTTGGATAGGTCAAATACCTTACATATTTTTCCGGGTCTTGGTGTCATGACAACGATTTTACTTGCCAGAATCAATGCTTCATCAATGGAGTGTGTAATAAAGATAATGGTTGTTTTTGTTTCCTGCCATATTTTAGAAAGCTCATACTGCAGCTTTCTTCGGGTCTGTTCATCAAGTGCGGAATAGGGTTCGTCCATCAGAAGAATGCGAGGCTCATTTGCTAAGGCTCTGGCAATCGCAGTACGCTGTTTCATACCGCCGGATAATTCTTTAGGAAAGGAGTTGCGGAAACTTGTTAAACCCATCATGGTAAGATATTTCGTTATAATTTCTTCCTGCTCCGACTTTTTCATTTTTTTGACATCTAAGCCAAAACGAATATTCTGTTCAATGGTCAGCCAAGGGAAAAGGGCATGTTCCTGAAAAACAACACCGCGTTCTCTGCCGGGAGCTTTAATTTCGCAGTCATCTAATGTGATGCTTCCAGAGGTAGGTTTGATAAATCCGGCGACAATATTTAAAAAAGTTGATTTGCCGCATCCGCTAGGACCAAGCAGGCAGATAAATTCACCTTCTTCTACGTCCAATGAAACATTTTCCATTGCTTTCATTGTTCCCTTTTTCGTAGAGTATTCCACGTTCAGATTTTTTGCTTCTAACATTGCCATAATCATTCCTCCTTATAAAAAAAGACATCAGAGGTATATCCCTGACATCTTTGTCTAATTTCTGTGGTTTCTTAAATTGCAATCAACTATAGCATAGATTATTTATAGCGTCAAATAAGTTTTTTTTAGAGTTTGCATAACTTATAACCTATAGTTTGAAATTATAAAACATTGTTTAAAAAATTAATAATGAGTGGATAAAATATTACAACGCATACAACGCGCAGGGTTTGTATGAGGGATACCTTTGGAGTGTCTGCACCGAAATCCTCTGCTAAAAGTGCCAAATCAGATGCTCCGCCCGGTGCACAGGAAAAAAGTGCAGTTGGAAAATCAAGTCCGCTTGTTTTGTGTAACAGGAGTGCCAAAAGAATTACAATGACTAACAGGCACACCATCATAAGAATTGCGGGCAGGATAGTGTATTTTAAATTTTTCAGTACATCGACGGTGATGCTTTCTCCAATCAGGATGCCAGCGCAAATCTGTGCAAACTGTTTCATTTTTAACGGCATATAAGCCTTCGAAGAACAGACATTCCAAATAGAAACACCAGCCATTGAGCCGATGAGTGCACCAGCGGGAATCCCAATAAGATAGCCTGCACCGCCGGAAAAAGCAGCAACAAAGGCAGTTATCAAGATAAAGCGCATGCCCGGAGATTTTTTTTTTGGAGATTTCACAGACGATTCAGAAGCGCATTTGCTTTCTTTAGGAGTAGTTGCCTTTTTTAGGATGATACCAAAAATAAGTGGAAAAATTCCAACAATGGTCATTAAGCGAACGGTTTGCAAAACAGAAACAACAGAAGTATCCGCTCCCATATCAATACTGATGATAGCCATATCCGTAAGACTTCCCGGAGCAGTTGCAAAAAGACACGTTGCGAGGTTGTAGTCGGATACTTTATATAGGAAGAGTCCCATCAGCACGCAGGCGAGAATAATCATGCTCATATTTAATATGGCAGGTTTTATGAGTGAATGAAATGCGCTTAGCTCGCTGCGGGTGATTTTACAGCCAACAAAAATACCGGATATTATCTGGGTAAAAATCTTAGCAGAGGTTGGAAACGAGGCACATCCTGTAAAAATATTAAAGACTGCAACTGCAAGCATAGCACCAATCATAGCACCCGCGGGAATTTTTCGTTTGAGACCTAAATAGCCGCCAGCAAAACCGATACCAAAGGTGATTAGTAATTTCATGACATCACTTCCTTCTTAAAAAATATACTGGACAATTTTGAAGTATAAGTATAAGCTTATGCTAAATTCAAAATTGATAGGTTTATTTATAGCATGTGTCAGACCGCACATGCAAATATCAATCTTCTTATACTAATTATAAGAAGAAAGTTATACTGAGGAGGAACAGCGTATGAATCAAAGACAGCTGCAGTACATTTTAACTGTTGCGGAAGAAGGGAGCTTTTCCGCAGCAGCACAGAAACTTTATATTTCCCAGCCATCTTTAAGTCAGTATGTACAAAAAATAGAAGAAGAACTAGATATTAAATTATTTGAACGGACAAAACCACTGTGTCTTACATATGCAGGTGAGCTTTATGTGGAAACAGCAAGAAACATTATATTTGAAGAAGATGCATTATTAAAAAAATTAGCAGACGTAAAAGATTGTAAAATAGGAAAGCTTGTGATTGGAACTACGCCATATTGCGCGGCATGGATACTGCCGCCGGTGGTTAAGAAGTTTTATGAAAGTAATCCGGGCATTTCTATTTGTATCCATGAAGCATCGGAAAATGAGTTGGCAGCTTCAATTCAGAAGGGAAGTTTTGATTTTACGATTTCCTTATCACCAATGGAAAATATTGATTTTACAAGCACAACACTTGCCAATGAAGAATATGCGGTAGCAGTATCTGAAGAATTTTATCAGAATAATCGAAAGCTGTTTCCAGCAAACGAAGCAGATTCTATCTGTCTGTCGAATTTTAAAAATGCCAAATTTATCACGATGCACCCAGGCTATCCGCAGTATTTTGTGTGCCATGAACTTCTTGAGAAAGCGTCTATTTCACCGGAAGTTATCGTGACCGCAGAAAGTTTAACAGTGATACATTCACTTGTGCAGGCAGGAATTGGAATTTCGATACTGCCGCATGGGATGTTTTTAGAATGCAATTTCAATTCGAATATCAGACATTTTCGTGTGAAAGATTGTGAACTTCGTCGACCAATTGTGCTTTCTTATCGAACAAATCAGTATATTTCTAAGGCAGCAGATGCCTTTATTGAAAGCTTTAAAGTATTATGGAATTAAAAACTATAGGGTTTTCATTATGAAAAACATAAATTAAAACGTATTTGCCTTATTATTACCCCTATGCTACGATTACAGCAATTTATTTGGAAGGAAGGTAATGCTTATGGCAAATATGTTAATTAAAAATGGAACTGTTGTATTTGAAGAGGAAGAAAGATTAGCAGATATCCTGATTGAAGGAGAGAAAATTGCTGCTATCTATGAGCCGGGAGCTTATGAAGGAGATGCAGAAGTTTTAGATGTTACCGGACTTCACATTTTCCCTGGAAGTATTGACCCACATATGCATTTAGACAATCATATCAGCTTGGATAAGGCAGTCCGTATTGACTCAAAGCGTCAGGCAATTGGTGGTTTGACAACAATGGTTCCATTTGTAAAGTCTACAAAAAGTTATCTTGAAACCATTCCAAAATATCAAAAGATTATGGAAGAAAATAGTCTTATTGATTTCGGCCTTTCGGCATTTTTCTTTGCAAAAAAACATGTAAAAGAGATTGAGGAATATGTAGAAAAATTAGGTATTACCTCATTTAAATTTATTTTTGATAAACAGGACGTAGTGCATTTATGGTATGACATTTCAAAAGAGGATGCACTTACGCTTGATAAGGGAGATTTCTATTTTATATTGAAGAAACTTAGGGAAATAAATGAAAAATTAGTGTTGTGTGTACATTGTGAAGACCCTGATATTTTCCGCAAGTTGGAAGAAGATGTGAAAAATTCGGGAATGGACAATTATAAATTAGAAACCTATGACCACGTCAGACCAAACTTTGTCGAAACAACCACAATGGCAGATACCATGTTTTTAAATCATGTGCTTGATGGAAATGTTTACATGGTGCATACAGCGTCCAGATATTCGGTAGAAATGTTTGAAACCATGTCAAAGACTTTTCCAAGCAACTATACCGTAGAAACCTGTCCACAGTATCTGACATTAACAGTAGATTCCCCTTGTGGAATACTTGGAAAAGTAAATCCACCTATTCATTATAAAGAGGATGTCGAGGCACTTTGGGAAGGAATTCGAAATGGTTATGTCCACACCATAGGAACAGACAATGTACCTGCATATTTAGAACAGAAGCAGGAAAAAGGTGATGATTTATGGGCAGCAGCACTTGGCTTTTCAACACCGGGACTTATTTTACCGGTATTGATTAGTGAAGGTTATCATAAAAGAAATATTCCGCTGCACTGCATTGCAAATGTAACAAGCACTAATACAGCGCGTAAATTTTTACTGTCGACCAAAGGTGAGATTAAGCCGGGGTATGATGCAGATTTGGCAATCGTCGATTTGGAATGGGAAAGAACAATTACCCCTGAATTATATGGATGCAGTGATTATTCCATTTATGAGGGAATGAGCTTTAAGGGATGGCCGCGTTATACATTAAGCCGCGGAGAGATTATCCAGAAAGACGGCGTAGTAACTGCAGAATGTGGCAGAGGAAAATATTTATTTAGAACAGTATAAATAAATGAGGAGGAAAACATTATGAAGATGAATTTGGTAAGTATACAGGCAGGACCTTATGTAGAAGGAGACACAGATGAATTATATATGGAAAAACAGATTGATTTAATGCGGGAAGCTGTGGAGAAACAGCATCCATATCTTGTACTTTTTCCAGAGATGATGACAGGTGCATATTTTGGACTTGTGACAGATAAAAAATGGTTTGAAAAAGCAGAAAGTTTTGAAAATGGACCAACAACAAAATTGATGGTTGAGCAGGCAAAGGAATTAAACGTACATATCTGTTATTCCTTATATGAAAAGGATGACTCAGGAGAAACACCGGTATATTACAATACAGTAGGCTTAGTATCACCAACGAGAGGTGTCATCGGAAAATATCGTAAAATCCATGTTCCGGCAGTGGAAGACCGCAGTATTTCCAAGGTTGCAGAAAAGTTTTATTTTTCCAAGGGAGATAAAGCTCCAGAAGTATTTGAACTTGATAATGGCATTAAGGTAGGACTTTTGATTTGTTATGACCGTTCTTTCCCAGAACTTTGGAGAAGTTATTTCCTTATGGGAGCACAAATTATCTGTGCAGCAACCTGTACAATGGGAGACAGAAGCGATATGTTTGTGCCGGAGTTTCGGACGATTGCACTTGAAACGCACACATTTTTAATGGCTGCAAATCGTGCTGGCTATGAGCAGGTGGAAGGTGAAGAAGAGCCACGCCATCATTTTGGAAAATCTTCCATTATTGGACCAATAGGAAATGTGTTAGATACGACAGAGGATGAGCCTTGGACGTATGTGACCGGAGAATTTGATACAGAAAAATTAGTATGGGCAAATAGCAGATGGCATTGGATGAGGGATAGAAGACCGGAATTTTATCATACACTCGTTTCGCCGGACTATGTTGTAGCACCCAATTTTAAATATGAGATACAGTAAAAAACAGGGGGTAGGAATATGGGAAAAAATTATTATATTGTAACAATAGCCAGACAGTTTGGCAGTTTAGGAAGACCAATCGCAAGAGAACTGTCAAAACTTTTAAATGTGGAATATTATGACAGAGATATTCTTGAAATGGCATCTAAAGAGCTGAATCAGTCGACGACAGAGTTGAATGCATTTGATGAACAGTCCTATCGGCGTATGAAATATCCGCTTGGACTTGGAAATCATGATATGCAGAATAAATTATTTGCAACACAAAAATGTATTATCTCAGAGCTTGCAATGAAAGAGCAGTCGTGCATTATTGTTGGAAGATGTTCGGACTTTATTTTAAAGGATAATCCAAATGTTTTGAATGTTTACATCTATGCACCATATGAAGCCCGCCTGGATAATTGTATTAACATTCTTGGAATTTCTCCAGAAGAAGCACCAAAGATGATACGGGCAGTTGACAAAGCACGAAGTAATTTCCATAGATATTACACAAATGAATCCATTGATACAATAAATAACAGACATATCTTGATTGACAGCAGTGTATTAGGCGTGGAAAAAACAGCAAAGCTGCTGGCTGAAATTGTAAAAGACAAATTCGAGCTTGCATAAAGGAGTATTCCATAAAAAGCATCCCTGAAAAGAGATTTGAAATGAAGCATCTTTTCTGATGTGACCCCAAAAAGTTAGACTTTTTAGGCGTAGCAGTTTTAATAACTGCTACGCTATTTTTATGCAGCCAAGGTAGAGAGTCTGTATTCAATAGGACTCATCCAACCAAGTTTCTCTTTAATGCGTTTTTCATTG
>JBGVHB010000017.1:0-4258 GCA_045121975.1 Roseburia sp. | reverse complement strand
AAATTTTTAAGCAAAGTGCCGGTAGTATTCCGAGTTGAAATACAGGCACCATTCTTGCCCAAGTGCCAGCAGCAAATCTTTGAGTTGCTGCTGGAGATATGATAAATAGCATTGATTATCATGATGCACCACCTGTATGTTATGATTTGCGATGTATTGGAATAATCTCATTAGTGTAGGTCTATCCATATCCTTTTTATGGTCAGGTGTTGGAATAGTTAATTTATGTTCTTTCATTGTCTTGCGAACTTTGTATTCAGTTGCTGCATAAACAAGTAACGCTATACTCATTATCCATAATAATGCATCAATGCGTGATGGTGTTTTAAGATATAATGAATCAATAAATAAGCGAGGATCTTTGCAGCATCTCCAACATCTTTCAATTACGCTTTGTCTCTTATAAATTGACAATAGTTCACTCATTTCCCATTCACGTTCTGTATCATTAGTAGCAATGATATATAAGCATTCTTTATCTATTTGAGTGGCTACTAAGTCTTTATCAATTTCAATGTTAGCAGTAACTTTAACTGACTCTAATTTAAACTCTTCTTGAACTCCTTTCTTAGGTCTACCACGAGTTGCTCTTTTAAGAACTTCTTCATATTGGATATTACTAATCTTAGTGAGTTTACATTCTTTAATAATTCCATTAATCAGCTTTTGTGCATCAGCATGGCATTTTGCAGGTTGAGTTGATAGCTTCTTAATCTTTGATTCTAATTTTTCTAGTTCCTTTTCTGCTTTCTTATTAACCGTAGCTGTTTTCTTATCACGTAAATTATCATTACAAATTAGTAATAACTTTACTTCTTGTTCACCCATAGTAATTGGGTTGCACCACATTCCTAATGGTGAATCTTCTTCATTTTCATATAAAGGCGTAAGATTATTTCTATCAAATGAATTAAATATGGCTTTAGCCTCATCGTTTTTATCAGGTAATCTAGTTACCAAGAATAAACCTTTATCTTTGGCTTCTTTAAAAATTTTATCGGTACACAATGCACTATCGCCGACTAAGTATTTTAAATCAGTAAACTGTTTTTGAATTTCTGGAATTTCATTAACTACATCATAAAAAGAAACATTATCATTAACATTACCTGATAAATTCTTCTCAAACATTGGGATTCTAGTTTCATCGTCAGCAAGCATTAATGATATCACTTGCTTTAATTCTGGATGAGAATCTCTAGAATATCCAAGTTTTAATTCAAGATGACAACCTTCTTGCTTATAACCTTCTCCGTGATAATGGATTGAAGTTGAATCGATATGAGCACATTGAACCTTTATACCTAAGGAATTAAATACTTGAGAAGTGCATAATAGATACAAATCTTTAGAGCCATAATCATAAATTCTATCAAGAACGCGAGCAATCATATTGCGATTAAGGTCATTTGCAGTAATTTTCTGTTGGCATAAGGCATTTAATGGTCGATTGGAATAGTATTCTTTAGTTCCATCAAGAGTTTGATAAGGTACATTAAGTAATTGCATAACCAACGCTTTTACCACAACACCAGTATCAGCAATAACGTGAGAACCTTCTTTGCCTACAGCGTTATTAATTACTTTTTCTAATCCAAAGGCATCGAAACTGCCTGCAATAAGTCCAAGGTTATCTAACGCTTCAACTTTACCTTCAGAAGAAAAGTTGCCAAAATTTTTAAATTGCTCAAATGCCATAGTGATAAACTCCTTAATCGGATTCATTAGAACCTAGAAAACGGAATTTGTCATTAGTCAATATGTTAAAGTGATCCTGATCTCAAATTTTTAAATATTTAATTTATAGTTGTGATCCTTGTCTCACATTTTAGCAATGTTATGCTTGATTAAATTAATCCTAAGATTCTTTAAAGTTTAGTACTACATACAATACTAATGTTTTAAAAGTGTTGATTTATAAGAAGAAATCAACACTTTTTTGTTTTATGGTGTATCAAAAAGTGATATAATGTAGTACTATTAAATACTACATTATACTATTTTCAGTGTGTTAAAAATGCCTACTTTGAGAATTCAGAACCTAAAAATCGATCCAAATACAAAAAAAATTATTTCTGGCAGTGCAGCAATCAAGGAAAGTAAGTACCTTCCAAAAGAAAAATGGATCCAGTGTAAGGATTCAGCGAAGAAGCCTTATCATTCGATTTCTGTTACCAGAGAGAATTTAGGCAGGGTTTTATATCTGTCTGAAGATAGAAAAAAAGGTATTTTTAAATCGCCTACACGCGGTATTGTTTACTATGATTCTTTGAACGATGAGTTTAGTCAGGTAGATAAAAATGATGAACGGATAATGCATCTGTCAGCAGAAATTTTTCCAGAACAGAATGTGCATACAGTTTTTGGAGACAGCTATCTTTTGCTACACTTCTTAAGAAAATCGAAACTTCTAGGAGTTTTGCGCAATGCTTTTAAGAATAACGAAAATTATGAACGTTTGATAATGCATATTTTTCATGGAATTTTAAGGGATGGTAGTAAAATCCAATGTTCACATTTTATTCAAAAATCTTACGCCTCATATTATCTGCGAGAAGTTTCACTTCCCTCGTTAGGCAGTGATTTTAAGTTCTTTTCTGATATGGGTGCAGATCATTGCAGGCTCAAGTTTTTTAAGCAGTTAACAAATCATCTGAAAATGATCTACCCTAATTTTGGCCGTGGATGTTTTGTTGATTCAACTCCTTTACCAAATGACATAAAGGATAATCCTTTCAACGCATTGTGCAGTCATGGAGTGACAAGCACTTCTGTGCAGACACGTTTAGTTCTTATTCTAGATCAGGAAACAGGGTTGCCTGTTTGGTTCGAAATAATCCCAGGGAATGTTCTTGATCTGAGTACAATTGCAAACATTGCAGAGAATGTATATACCAGCGTTGGTGTTACTGTAGAATCGGTAGTACTTGATGCCGGCTATGTGACACAGGATTTACTGAAATCTCTCAATTCAGAATCCGTGCAAGCAGAAGATAGTGATATAAAGAGAATCCGGGTAATGACGGCAAGAATGCCTGCTAAAAAAGGATATCCTTATAAAGATTTGTATGAAAAAAACAAAAGAAATATAGTCAATCACAAAGGAGACTTTATTAGAGAAGGTCATTCATATTTTGGAAAAAAGGAAACTGTGGAGATATTCGGTACATCAATCAATGCGTACGTTTATGTTGATCGTCTAGCGGCACAAATAAGGTATGATGAGTATCTCAAGAAACATGAAGATGAATTTAACAGTCTGACAGCTAAAGAAAAGAACTGGGTTGCAGTAAAGAACGGTTATTTTATCCTGCTATCAAATAGGGATACTACACCTAAGGAGTTACTGTGTGACTACTTTGAAAGAACCAAAATTGAAAACGTGTTTAAAACTTCGAAAGAGTATCTTCAGTTGCTACCACTGTCAAAATGGAATGAAACATCCGTGAGAGGGAAGATTTTTGCTGATATTATAAATACGATAATACTACTGCTTCTACGGAAAGAAATAAGAGCATCAAAGATTTCTACCTCAGAACTATTCGGGGTAGCTCAATCATGGATGTGCTTTTACAGTCGCAGAAACGATGAAATTTTGATTGAAACTCCAAACTTACAAACAAAAGAGCTATGCAAGTTGCTAGGGATAAAGAAAATCCCGATTAACATAAAAAATTTCGCTACGGAAATAGAAAACTTTTATCAAGGAAAATAACTTATAGAACAATGAAGCTTGTAGTACCATTATTTGTGTAGTACTAGATTTGCAAAAATCTTAGGCTTATTACCCTATAGCTCATCTATATACATCTACATATATATACCTTAATCAATTGTTCTTGGTACCAATCATTTAATAAAGATTTCTAAAAATTAATCCCTCACTAATATTTTAAAAATCTCCTAAAAACACCTCTTAAAAATCTAAAATCATCCAAAACCACCTCTTCAAATATTTCAAAATATTACAAATTGCGACAGACTACACAAAATCGAAAACTAATCAAAAATAATTAAAAAGAGGGGGATTTTTAGTTTTTTCTCATCTTTCATGCGTAAAAATTCCCTACTAAAAATTAAAAACCCCACTACTTTTAAGTAAAAAGATAAAATTTCCGTAAATGGTGTGAATCGATAAAAATATTTTCCTTAGGTACTGTTGACAATTAAAGATTTATGTTAACATTTGCTTATTCAATAAAGTAAGCAAGGTTACCAATGGAATTCAACGAAATTAAAGATGAAATTAATAAAGCAA
>JBGVHB010000016.1:0-11980 GCA_045121975.1 Roseburia sp. | reverse complement strand
CTCGCTTGCGAGATTCTCGCGCTAACGCGCAGTCACGCAGTGACATCTTCTACTTGCGCGTTATGCGCATCCTCGCGGAGCGTTTTTGCTTTATAGGAAGAACTTTCACGCATTAGCGTGACAAGGTCTTTCCTATAAAGTAAAAAGTGTCCGGCTTTTGCGCGGACACTTTTCGTCTTTATACAACCCTTCTTAGGTTATTTTTATCTTATACTAATGTTTCCATCTCATCTAAGATTTCACCGAATACATCTAATGCAGACTGGATTGGTGCTGGTGTTTCAAGATTGACACCTGCAATTTTTAATAAATCAACTGGTGATTCTGAGCATCCACCGGATAAGAACTTCTTATAACGTTCTACTGCTGGTGCACCTTCTTTTAAAATGCTGTGTGCAATTGCAACGGCAGATGAGAAGCCTGTTGCGTACTGGTATACATAGAAATTGTAATAAAAATGAGGAATTCTTGCCCATTCATAAGAGATTTCCTTGTCAGAAACCATATCTGGTCCGTAATATTTCTCATTTAATTCTAAATAAAGCTTGCATAAATTCTCTGCTGTTAAGCTTTCGCCATCCTCTACCATTTTATTTGTTTTCATTTCAAATTCTGCGAACTGTGTCTGGCGGTAAACAGTTCCTTTGAAGCTGTCTAAATAGTGGTTTAACAGATATGCACGCTCTTTTTTATCTGTTGTATTTTTTAACAGATATTCCATTAACAGAATCTCATTACAGGTAGATGCAACTTCTGCAACGAAAATCTTATAATCAGCATAGATAAATGGCTGATTCTCATTTGAATAATAAGAATGCATTGCGTGTCCCATCTCATGTGCTAAAGTAAACATATTATCTAATGTTCCATTGTAATTTAATAAAACATATGGATGTGTGCCGTATGCACCAGAAGAATATGCGCCGCTTCTCTTTCCTTCGTTCTCGTAAACGTCAATCCAACGGTTTTCAAAACCTTCACGCACTTTTGCAACATAATCCTCGCCTAATGGAGCAAGTGCTTTTAATACAGTTTCCTTTGCTTCTTCAAATGGAATCTCTTTTGCCATATTTGGAAGCATTGGGGTGTAAATATCATACATATGAAGTTCGTCAACACCGAGACATTTTTTACGAAGTCTCACGTAACGATGCATTTTGTCCATGTTTTTCTCCATAGTATCAATCAGATTGTGGTATACATTTGGAGAAACGTTGTTGCTGTCAACCGCAGCCTCTAAAGTAGAATTGTATTTTCTTGCTCTCGCATAGAAAATCTGCTGTTTTACCTGTCCATTATAAAGGCTGGCTAAGGTATTTAAGAACTGCTCGTAGCTCTTGTAGAAGTTCTCAAAAGCATCTTTTCTGACTCTTCTGTCTGCCGACTCTAACATTGGAACAAAACGTCCCTGTGTCAAGCGCACCATATCTCCGTTTTCATCTTTGATTTCTGGAAAAGTGAGGTCTGCATTATTGAAAAATGCATAAGTGTCAGATGCAACCTGACTCATTTCTGATGTCATGGCGATTAATTTTTCCATTTCAGCAGAAAGGCTGTGCTCTTTCAAACGTTTAATCTCATCAATCTGTTTGCGGTAAAGTTCTAATTCAGGAACTTCTTTATAATATGCTTCTAATGTATCATCTTCTGTCTCTAAAATTTCAGGATTAACAAATGCAATCTTGCTAGATACGTCAGCAAATAACATTCCAACCTTTGCAGACATTGCCTGATGAGGTGCATCCTTCTGGTCCTGGTCAAAAAGACGCTGAGCATAGCAGTATGCAAATTCAAGCTTTTCTCCAATTTTTGCAAGCTTTTCAAGTACAAAATGTAAATTTTTTGCAGAAGCAGTTACCTGTCCTTCCATCTTTACAACTTCTTCTGTTGTTTTCTGGATTTCTGCCAAATCAGCTTCCCAAGCCGCTGTGTCTTCATACATGTCTTTTACATTCCATGTATCTTCTTCTCTTACTTCACTACGTTTTAATAATTCTTTTGCCATATCATTGTCTCCTTTTGGATGTTAAATATATCTTAACACCACATATACTAATTTATCCCCGAAATTTGCTTTTGTAAATAGCTAATTAATATAATGATTGTTTTTCTCAGTACTTTTCGCTATAATTTACGCGAAGACAAAGCAAAGGAGTTACACACATGGCATTCGACGGATTAGTCATTTCAAATATTGTATACGAATTAAATCAGGCACTTTTTAACGCACGAATCAGCAAAATCGCGCAGCCGGAAAGTGACGAATTATTATTTACTTTAAAAGGGGCAAACGGACAATACCGCCTTGCAATTTCCGCAAGCGCGTCCCTTCCTTTTATTTATCTTACCAATCAGAATAAGCAAAGCCCTTTGACCGCGCCAAATTTCTGCATGGTTTTACGAAAACATATCGCAAACGGACGAATCACACGCATTTACCAGCCACATATGGAGCGTATCATCAATATTGAAGTTGAGCACTTAGATGAAATGGGTGATTTATGCACCAAAACCTTAGTTATTGAGCTGATGGGCAAGCACAGCAATATTATTTTCTGCAACTCCGACGGCATGATTATTGACAGCATCAAGCGCGTTTCTTCCATGATGAGCTCCCTGCGTGAAGTTCTTCCAGGACGGGAATACTGCATTCCTGCCACACAGGATGAGAAATTAAATCCGCTAGAGGTAACTGAGCAGGCATTTATGGAAACAGCCCTTTCTAAACCAACAAGCATCACAAAGGCAATTTATACCTCTTTTACTGGTGTAAGCCCTGTAGTTGCTTCTGAAATCTGCCACCGCGCTTCCATTGATGGGGACATGTCGGTAGATTCCTTAGATGAAGATGGTAAAAAACATCTGTTTAACCATTTTTCCTGGCTGATGGAAGACATCAAACAAAACCGCTACACACCAAACATTATTTTTAATGGAAAAGAACCAGTTGATTTTTCCTGTATCGAGCTGACACAGTTTGCAGATTACACCGCCGAAAAACAGGATTCCATTTCTGCTGTTTTAGAGCAGTATTACGCATCCAAAAATATTTATACTAGAATCCGTCAGAAATCTGTGGATTTACGCAAAATTGTTTCTACTGCCCTAGAACGCAACCGTAAAAAATACCAGCTGCAGGAAAAACAGCTAAAGGATACTGAAAAACGTGAGAAATACAAGGTTTATGGCGAATTAATCCACACCTACGGTTACGGCTTGGAAGAAGGTGCAAAAAAATTAGAAGCCTTAAATTATTACACCAACGAAATGATTACGATTCCACTGGATTCTGAGCTTACTGCAATGGAAAATGCACAGAAATATTTTGATAAATATAACAAGTTAAAGAGAACTTACGAAGCTTTGACAACACTAACAGAAGAAACCAAATCAGAAATTGACCACTTAGAAAGTATTTCTACCTCTCTTGATATTGCATTAACGGAAGATGATTTGGTACAGATTAAAGAAGAACTTGTAGAATTTGGCTACATCAAACGCAAACGAACTGATAAGAAAGCAAAAATCAAAAGCAAGCCATTCCACTATCTTTCCAGCGACGGCTACCACATTTATGTGGGCAAAAATAATTATCAGAATGACGAGCTTACCTTTAAATTTGCAACAGGAAATGACTGGTGGTTTCATGCAAAAGGAATGCCGGGCTCTCACGTTTTAGTAAAATCCAATAACGAAGAGCTTCCAGACCGCGTATTTGAAGAAGCTGGAAAGCTTGCTGCTTACTACTCGAATGGACGTGACAACGAAAAAGTCGAAGTGGATTATCTCCAAAAGAAAAATGTCAAGAAACCAAATGGTGCTGCACCGGGCTTTGTTGTTTACTACACCAACTACTCCCTCACCATTCATCCTGACATCTCCGACTTAACCTTAATTGAATAATCGAAAAATAGGGACGCAGCCTTTTTTTCGAAATTTGGGGACGTAGCCTAAATTTCAAAATTTAGGCTGCGTCCCTATTTTTCGGAATTTAGGCTGCGTCCCTAAATTTCAAATTAGGATTCTCTATCTATTTTTCGTAATTTATTAAAGTCGCTGACCACTTCTTTTACACACCAGATAAGATTATCAAATGCTCCTGCTTTGCCCAAATTAATTAAGAGCATTCCGACCGGAATTGCAACAATCATACCGATTACACTGCTCACCTTATATCCAATGAACATAAAGAAAAGTGACGCAAATGGGTCAAGCCCGACAGATTCTCCAACCAGTTTTGGCTGAACCAGCTGATGCACGATTAACGTAACAACATACAATATCAGCATTCCAACTGCCATCTGGATATTCCCGGAAAAAAGCTTAATCAGTGCCCAAGGACACAAAACTGTTCCTGTTCCAAATACCGGAAGCATATCAAGAAATGCGATTCCAAAACCAATCAGCCATGCATAATCGACCTTTAAAATAGCAAGCCCAATCGTTACAATCACATAAATCACACCCATAATCTTAAACTGGGCTTTAAAATAACCGCCAACAACACCTAATGTCTGACGATACATTCTGTCCATCTGCTCTTTAAAACTCTGTGGAATGTGACGGAAGAAAATCGCGTATAATTTTTCCCTGTCTGCAATGAAAAAATAAGTTGCAAGCAGACCAATAATGGTATTTACCAAAATACTTGGGATACTTTTTGCAACACCACTGATGGCATTTACCGTTTCGCCGCCTTCACCGCCAGTGACAAACTCACTCATATATTCTAATAAAATTGTACTGATATTGCTTAAATCAACATTCTTTACGAACGGAATGCTGTTAATCATCTTTTCTAATTCAATAATCGCATTAGAAATCTCATACTGCGCATTCTGTGACATCGTAGGAAGATATTCTGCAAATCCCCGCAATCCTGATACAAGACCTGCACAAATGCCATAGCACAACAGCACAATCAGCCCAATAACTACAACAATAATAATAAATGAACCATATTTTCGCTTAATTTTAATCCGTTTTTCAAGAAACTTTACAATCGGATTGGCAATTAAAGATAAAATAAAGCCTATCACAAACGGCATAAAATAGATAATCACTCTTGGTGCAACATACACGATTAAAAATAAAATCAATAGTGCCAACAAAAGGTTGCACACAATCTTTAAGTATTTTACTGATAATTTCACTAGCTGTCTCCTCTTCCCCGCGCAAATATTTTCGCGTTTCAATATGATTTTATTTTCACTGTTATTTTAACAGTTTAACTTTACAGAGTATTCTACCACAAGAACATGAATTCTACACCAACATTGTTTTAAATTTTCCTTAATTTTTCATAAACTGTAAAAAACTGCATGTTTATTCTTTTTCTCATGGCACATACTATCTTCGAACAAACAAAAAGAAATTTTTGAATGTTCTTCATTTATAAATGAGCCGAAACCAAAAGAAAATGAAATACCAGAGGAGGAAACCAATATGTCAAGTCGTTCATCTAACAGAGCAGCAGTTCCAGAAGCAAAAAGCGCATTAGACAGATTCAAGTATGAAGTAGCCAATGAAATTGGTGTACCGTTAAAAGATGGTTACAACGGTGACTTAACTTCCAGACAGAATGGTTCTGTCGGTGGTTATATGGTTAAGAAAATGATTGAAGCACAGGAACAGCAGATGGCAGGTAAATAGTAATGCCTAATTACAAACGATAAGCCTGACAATCAAAGAACCTGTGAGAAAACTTAAGAAATGGCAGCCTGCCAATTTCCTAAGCAAAGAAAAGAGTGTATTACTTAATGTAGTACACTCTTTTTTCATATACTTGGAATTTGCCAGTACATGATTACGTCAGATAAAAACGCGAACTATTTTCCTTTTATAAATTCAACTGGTTACGCCTGTCTGTTAAAAACATTTCCAGATAATGACGTAGATTCTCATTTGACGGCAGTTCTAAATCCGGGTCAATTTTTAAAAGCTCCTGCACTTCTCCTGCCACCTGCTGTAAAATCATGGCATCCTGATAAATATCTGCAAGTGCAAACTGCATTTCTCCCGACTGGCGGATTCCGAAAAAGTCACCCGGCCCTCGAAGCTTTAAGTCCTCACTTGCAATCTCAAAGCCATCGTTTGATTTATTTAAAATATCAAGCCGCTGCATGGACTCCTTTGTGCCTGTGGTATTCACCATAATACAATAGGACTGTGCATCTCCTCGTCCAACACGCCCTCTTAGCTGATGAAGCTGCGCAAGACCAAAACGTTCTGCATTTTCAATCATCATAACCGTTGCATTTGGCACATTTACTCCTACCTCAACAACGGTGGTTGACACCAGTACCTGTATCTCATTGCGCGCAAACTGCTCCATCACTTCGTTTTTCAGCTTTGGCTTCATCTGTCCATGCAAAATTCCAATCTGAATTCCCTCTGAAAGCTGCTCTTTTAACATTTTCGCGTAGTCTGTGACATTTTCTGCTTCCATATTTTCGCTTTCCTCGATCAATGGACAAATCACGTATGCCTGATGGCCATTTTTTATCTCGTTTTCAATAAACTGATACGCTTTCGGGCGGTATCTGGTATCGACAACACAGTTTTTGATTGGAAGACGCTTGGCAGGAACTTCATCTACTACAGAAATATCCAAATCTCCATATAAAATAATAGCCAAAGTTCTTGGAATCGGGGTTGCACTCATGACAAGGATATGCGGCTTCTGCCCTTTTTCTGCGAAAGTCTCACGCTGTTTTACCCCAAAACGATGTTGCTCATCGGTAATTACTAACGCAAGATTCTGATAAATAACTTTATCCTGAATCAGTGCGTGTGTTCCGATGACCATCGCATTTGGAAAAAGCTGTAATCGCTCATAAGCATCACGCTTCTGTTTGGCTGTCATTGAGCCTGTGATTAATAACACCGGAAAATCCAGTCCAAACATTTCACACATATTTAAAAAGGATTCGTAATGCTGTGTGGCAAGTACCTCTGTTGGTGCCATAATTGCTGACTGATAGCCATTGTGCGCACAATCTGCCATCGCAAGAAAAGCAAGAACTGTTTTTCCAGAACCAACATCTCCCTGAATAAGCCGCTGCATCACATAAGGACTTCGCATATCACGTTTGACTTCTTTTAAGACACGCCGCTGCGCTCCGGTCAGTTCAAACGGCAGCTTACACATCAATTCTTCCATAAAAACGTCATCTGCAAAAGCAAATCCGTTTCCTTCTTTTTCTTTCTTTTCCTTCTGATACTGGATACTTAATACAAAAAGAAACAGTTCATCAAACACCAGCCGTCGTCTTGCTCCAATCACAGAATCCATGTCATCCGGAAAATGTATCTGTTTAATCGCATAATTGTACTCGCAAAGCTGATATTTTTCCCGCAGTTCGACCGGAAGATAATCCTGAAACAAATCCTCATTTTCTAAGGCAGTACGAACAGTTTTCTGCATAAAATTGTTCGTCAAGCCCTTTGGCAGACTGTAAACCGGAAGAAAAAGCTGCTCCATCGCCTGATACTGTTCCACAGAATAAATCACCGGCTGTTCCATGCAAAGCCTGCCATTTTTATGCTGTACCTTTCCATAGAAAATATAGCTCTCGCTCGCATGTAATGTATTTTTCACATATGGCATTCGAAACCACACCAGATTCATTTTCACGTCCATAGCTGCAATTGTAACGACGGTAATCGGCATGGAACGGGCTTTTTTGACCACCGGCGGATTGATAATTCTGCCAAGCACTGCCGCTGTTTCGCCCTCAACGACTTCATCCACATGCTTTACAGGTGGAAACTGAATATAAGTTCTCGGATAATTAAGCAGTACATCCCCAACTGTAAAAATATTCATTTTATGAAAAAGTGCTTCTGTCTTGTCACCTATGCCTTTGATTTCTTTAATTGGAGTATTCCGTTTCATCTTTTTTCTCCATTTCTAAAAATAGATTTGTTACAAAAACCTTGTGTACAATTTGAGATGACATATTTTGTATTATCAAAAACTTTGAACATTCGCATTGATTCTTTTGCAAGGAAAAGTTTTAAGAACGTTGGATAAAAACTTAGAAATTCTCTGCTTTTTCCGATGAATAAACGTTTTGTGTCCGCTCACGCGTTTTACACTCACAACAAAAAGCGTCCGCAGTGGGACGGAAATTTCGGACACAGCTTTCAAGTACATCTAGCGGGATGCTTTGACAAAGTCGATATTAGAATCCGGCTACCGCAAAGGAGGGCGTTACGTTACAGAAAAATTTAACGTAGTGTTCTCCTGCGTCCGCCGGATTCCGTTTTGTCAAAGCAAACCCGCAAGATGTACTAAGAAAACTGCGAACGCAAATTTCCGTCTCCATGCGAACGCTTTTTTGTGAGTGTAAACACCTTGAGCGGACATAAAAGATAACGATTTCATCGGAAAAAGCAGTAGAATTTCAAGTTTTTTGACACGTTCTTAAAACTTTTTATTGTCGAAAGAATCAGTGCGAATGACGTAAACTTTTGATAATACAAAATATATCATCGCAAAATGGCACACAAGGTTTTTGCACTCTCAATATCTGTTTTATTCTACAGAAATGACATAATAGTAAATCGGCTGACCACCATAATGTACTTCTACTTCTACATCCGGGTATTCTGCTTCTACTTTTTCTGCAATTGCATTTGCATCTTCTTCTTTCATATCTTCACCATAGTAGATACTTAAGATAGCGGAATCTTCATCCACTAACTGTGAAATCATGTCTAATACAGTTGCTTCTAATTCTTCGCCCACAGAAAGGATGCTCTTGTCTCCAATACCCATGTAGTCATCCTGTTTGATTTCTTTGTCATCAATAACGGTATCACGCACTGCGTAAGTAACCTGACCTGTTTTTACAAGTGCAATTTCCTCTTCCATACGTGCTGCATTGTCTTCTGGAGAGTTATCTGGAATGTAATTAATCAAAGCAGTAATTCCCTGTGGGATTGTCTTGGTAGGAATAACAATAATATTCTTATCCTCTGTTAAAGATGCTGCCTGATTTGCGGCAAGAACGATGTTCTTGTTATTTGGAAGGATAAAGATGTTCTTTGCATTTACCTTCTCAATTGCCTGTAACATGTCCTCAGTACTTGGGTTCATGGTCTGACCACCTTCGATGATATAATCAACACCAAGTCCTTTGAAAATCTCGTTGATTCCTTCACCGATACTTACTGAGATAAAGCCCATTTCTTTTAATTCAACTGGCTCTGCTGGTGTTTCCACAGCCTTCATCTCATTTGCAGCAGCTTCTACGTTCTGCATTTCTTTTTCTTTCATAGCGTTGACTTTTTCGTCACGCTCTAATTTCATATTCTCGATAATGATTGTAGTAAGTGAACCAAAGGTAAGTGCTTTCTGCATTGCCATACCAGGGTCGTTGGTATGTACATGTACCTTTACGATTTCATCATCTGCTACAACTACGATAGAGTCACCAATTGTCTCTAAATAGCTCTTAAATTCTGTCTCCTGCTTCTCAGTAAATGGATGCTCTAACATAATTAAGAACTGTGTACAATAAGCAAATTTAATTTCCTGATTTGCCTGTGCATCAATATAAGAATTAGAAGTACCCTCTGATGCTGCAGAAGATGTGCTTACGCCTTCTAATGTATAATCGATTTCTTTTCCTAAAAGAACATCTAATGCACCTTTTAATACCTGCATTAAGCCCTGTCCACCGGAATCAACAACACCTGCCTGTTTTAATACAGGAAGCATGTCTGGAGTCTTGCCAAGTACATGGTCACCTTCTTTGATGACTTCCTGACAGAAAAATACTAAATCATCTGTCTCGTCACAAATCTCTAACGCTTTGTCAGAAATTCCTCTGGCAACTGTTAAAATTGTACCTTCCTTTGGCTTCATAACTGCTTTGTACGCAGTCTCTGTTGCCTTCTGTAATGCATCGGAAAGTACCTGAACATTAATCTCGTCATATTCTGCAATTACTTTAGTAAATCCGCGGAATAACTGAGATAAAATAACACCTGAATTACCTCTTGCTCCACGAAGAGAACCTGATGAAATTGCTTTAGCAAGTGCAGCCATCTGTGGCTTCTCCATTGCAGCAACCTCTTTTGCAGCTGACATAATTGTCATTGACATATTTGTTCCTGTATCACCATCTGGTACAGGGAAAACGTTCAGCTCATTAATCCATTCTTTCTTTGCCTCTAAATTCTTCGCTCCTGCTAAAAACATCTTTGCCAGAAGTTCCGCATTTATTGTAGTGAACTCCACTTTTAAATCCTCCTTAATCAATTACACGCACGCCTTCGACGTAAATATTAATCTTCTCGAATTCCATTCCGGTAAACTCTTCTACCTTATATCTGACTGTTTCAATCAGATTGTCAGTAACTGTACCGATGCTGACACCATAAGAGACAATTACGTGAAAATCAATTGTTATTTTATTATTTTCGTTAATAGACACATTAATACCATGTGTAAGATAATCTTTCTTTAATAATTTTACAAGACCATCCTTCATATTTACCGCTGCCATACCAACAATACCAAAACATTCTACTGCAACAGAACCTGCGTATGTTGCAATTACATCTGTGTCTATTGTAACTTTACCCAACTGGGTTTCCATCTGTCCATTCATATTCCTAACCATGCCTTTCCGTATCCTGTCGTTTTATGGCGAATCACCGCCAGCAGATGCACAGGTTACACTTTTTTTCATCAGTCAGAATACACACTGACGCTATTTTATACACTATTATAACCGCTTTTTACAAAAATTCATAGTCATATTTTACATTTTTTATATTTTTTTTAAAATTTACTTGCATTATATTTTTACATCTGTTAAAATAAGCATGTTGTGAGCTTATATGTAGATAAGCTTATCCCGCAAATGGGACAGAAAAATGCGAGGAGGTGCGAATCATGGCAAAGTGTGCAGTTTGTGGAAAGGCAGCTCATTATGGTAATAATGTCAGCCATTCTCATAGAAGATCAAATAGAATGTGGAAATCAAACATCAGACGTGTAAATTGCAAAGTAAACGGAACACCTAGAAAATTATATGTATGTGCTTCCTGTTTGAAATCCGGAAAAGTAGAAAGAGCTTAAGCTTAAATGTAAGAGAACTGTTTTGACAGTTCTCTTTTTTTGTGTATACAGCATAATCCACTGCTCTTATCAGGGTTTACAGCAAAAAATGTTATAACCTGCCAAAAGAAAAACCGCAATCAGAATGAAACCCCAAAACTCATTGCCTATAATCAGCATAAACAACATTCCCATCGCAAAGAAAAACAGGGCAAATCCTAATAGTCGTTTCATTCTGCACCACCAGAACTATTCTTATTACAGTATATGCGAAAAGCCCCAAAAGTCATGAAATAACTTTTGGGGCTTTTATTTTAAGCATCTTTATTTACAGAATCTTTTAAAATATCTTCCATTTCTTTTTCTGCGGCCTGTTTTGCATCTTCATCCGCTGCCGGCTGCTCATCCACTACGTTATTTTTGGAGGATGTAAACTTGTTTACAAAATCTGGAACCATATCAAGAATTTTTGTCATGCCATCCTGATTTTTGATATTTACTAATTTGGTTGTCCCATTCTGAATTACAAGAACTGCACTTGGCATGATTTTACCACCCATACCTCCTGCTCCGTTATTTTTTTTCTCCTGAGAAAATGCTCCGGCGGCAACACCGAAAGAAACATCTACTAATGGAAGAATAATGGTATCTCCAATGTGAATTGCATCTCCCACTACTGTTTTGGTTGTAATAAAGCTGTCCATTCCTTTAAATAAGGATTCTACTGTTGTGTGAAAACTGTTATCTGCCATATGCTTTCCTGCCTTTCTACTACAATATATTTATGGTTAATATCCCTTACAGCCAGTAAGGAATTATCCATCTTGTTGCTTAAGCTGTTAGAATGTAGGTAGCAATTGGATATCTTCTCCTTTCTTGGACTTCGCGTCCGTAAATTAGACTGAT
>JBGVHB010000015.1:0-9919 GCA_045121975.1 Roseburia sp. | reverse complement strand
AGTCCTGTACAATTATCAAAAAGCATTCGCGCTATCTGTGTCACTCCACTTTCAAATTTTACTGTTTTCAATTTTTCACAATTTGTAAATGGTCCAGCTACACCATAACCACTATCACACCAATCTAAGCTCTTTGGTATCAGTATTTCTGCAATACTTGTATTTGCAAATGCTCTATCACCTAATGCTTCTATATTCTTGGATAGTGTTACTTTATTTAAATTTGTACAGTTACCAAAAGCATATCCTGACACTTTTGTTACACTATCCGGTATCTCAATCTCCTTCAATGCCGCACAATTATAAAACGTATTGCTATTCACCACCGTAAACTTCTCATTCACCGGCAAATACGCACTCGTCATTTTGCTGCAATTATAAAAAGCACTATACCCAATCGTCTCAACGCTGTCCGGTATCATCACCCCAAGCAGAGACGTACATCCATAAAACGCATTATTTCCAATGCTTGTCACACTATCTGGAATGCTGACAGTCATCATTGTTGTATTATTTTTAAATGCACTATCTCCAATCGCGGTAACGGCATCCGGGATTTCAACAAAGCTCTGCCATCCATTATATTTTATCAAAACTCCGTCCTCAATGACAAAATTAACGGAATCATCGTAAAACATTCCGTCGCCGTCTCCATAAACCTGTGCATAATTGGATGCACGATACAACGAAATACCATTTTCACTGACGCTGTCAGCCGTTCCATACCAGGATGCCCAGGTAGCCCAATTAATTGTCCACTGATGAATCACACAGTCTGGTTCTGAACTGCTTAAATGCGCATTACAATCATATACAGTAACTCCCGAATCATCTGCACTCACAAAAACCATTGTGTGTTGTCCATACGTCGCACCACACGCCTGAATAATATCCCCAAGTTTTCCCTGCTGTAAAAGATTTTTTGCAGTATCTGCAGTTACTCCACTGCCAGAAATCTGACCAACTAAATCAATATTCGTTTCTTCTTTATAACAATATTTTTGGGAAGCATAATAGCTGTTTGACATATCACAACCAAACAAATTATAAAATACAATTCTTGCAAATCCGAAACACTGTCTTGTTCCACCATAATTTCCAGTCCATGTCTGTCCTGAATTTGGTACATACATTCTTTGTATTTCTGCAAATCTTGCCGCAATACTTGCTGTACTGTCATAATCTTCTTCATCGGACGGTGAGCTAATACTGTTTTCCGACAACGTCAATGTTCCATTATCAATGTCTGTATTGACTGCCTGAATACATTTCTTCATATAGGAATCAAAGGTAACTTCTTTTCCTATTGCTTCACTCCATATTTCAATCTGGTTTCTTAATCTGCTATACTCTGTTCCTTTCAGTACCTTTCCTGAAACAACCATAAAGATTTTGACAGTAGATAAATACAGATTGTAATTTACTTCATACAATATTTTATCTCTATCTTTGAAATTATCTTTCTGAAATTTCTTTTTATATATCTTTACAGAACTTTCCATGTCACGCATAAAAATATATGCGATATATGTTTTCTGGATTTCTTCATAGGTTGGATTATTTAAGCCATACACATAGACAATGACATCACATGTCAATTCTGCCAAAAACAGAAGCGGACTTCCAATAACAGTTTCCAGTGCATATTTTGTAATGTACGATGCAATTTTTCCAATAACTTTATCAGTACAATATTTTTCCAGAACATATGCAACCGGGTCTTTTTCAATATCAGCCTTTAAATCCTTCAAGCCTTCGAGCAGTTCTGAATCTCCGTCATACTGTAAACTCTCAATCAACAAGTCGATTGCTTCTGCTTCAATATCCTGTAATACCAGCACTTCTGTTACAAGGTCAAACAGTTTCACGCCTTCTTTTACATAAGAACCTACTGCTTCGGCATCCTTAATTGCCACAATCATTGCACAGGTGAATTTCTCTCCATGCGCCTGATAATAAGAAAGTCCGTCTTCCCCTACAATATCTACTGCAAAATCTGCCACATCATCTGCCAGACTGTAACCTTTCTTTACATTTGAAAGCCAGGAATTTACATCTTCTAAAATTGCCGTCTGTGCATGTTCCGTCTGCAGATAATCCTGAACAACTTTCATTGCTACCTGCTTACGATAATTCTCATATTCTGAATCCGTAATGTTTGCTTCTCCAAGAAATGTTTTTATCGGATAAGTAATTCCCTCGCTCAGCTTATGATAGAATTCAGCCGCAGCCAAATCATCATTATCACAAGTATTCATTGCTTCAATACCATAATTTTTCATACGACCAAGCAAATCATTTTCAAACCATGAATTGTTCAGATATTGCGGACATTGTTCCACAATCATATCATAAGTTATATTATTCGTATTGGTGGAACTAGAAGCATAAGTTTCCATTGCTCTAAGTTCCTGCATATCTAATTTATCCTGTGTTGTATCAAGATTAATTAAGTCTAAATCAAGTTCTGTTTCTTCAATAGAAACTTCTTCTGTTGCTGATACATCCTCAGTTGTTTCTTCCTGAGTTTGCTCAGATGAGCCTTCTATGCTCTCTGCTTCGCCTGTCTCTTCTGATACTACTGCTTCCGTTTCCTCTATTTCCTGCTCAGTTTCATCCTTCTGCTCTGTTTCACTTGAAGATTCCTCTGTCGTTTTGTGTTCAGATGACCCCTCCGTATTCTCTGTCCCGTCACGTTCTTCTGTCACAGATACTTCTGTCTCCTCTGATATCTGTTCTGTTTCAGAGGCTTCTTCTGTTGTGCTGCTGTTTTCTGTTTCCTCTGCCTCTTCTGTTCCTTCGTTTAACGTTTCTGTCAATTCAGAACTTTCGGTCTCCCTTGTTTCTTCCGTACTTTCTTCTGTCGTCTGTACATTTTCCACTATCTGAGTCTCACTCGCCAAAGTTTCCAATGGCACTGCTGTCACACACAGACACAGGCTTAAAAACATTGCTAAAACTCTTTTTTTCATAGCCTGACACTCCTTTGTTCATAAAAATGGATTCATAGTACTCATGCACTATTTTCTTAAGTATACTACCTCATATTCATTTGAGCAATATTTTATTTTCATTTGAACAGTATTATTTTTGCTTGAAAAGAATTTATTCTTCTATAAATTCAAGAATATATATCTTGATTTTTCTTTTAAAATAAGACTTTCTTTTCAAATCTTCTTTTTACTTTTTTTAATTCATTTGAATATTATTTTTGTTACATTTAAATACTACTTTACATTCCAAGTGAACATTAAAATATCTACATATGGGAGGTGATTATCATAGATGCAATTAAACGAATTGATGAATTAATGAAAGAACGAGGCTGGAGTGATTACCGTCTTTCTGCGGAATCCGGTCTTTCCTCTTCCACCATTGCCAATATTCACAGACGAAACACTGTCCCTTCTATCCCTACTCTTGAAGCAATCTGCAAAGCCTTTGGCATTTCTTTATCTCAATTTTTTCATGAAGAATCTAGTTTTGTGGAACTTAATGAAGAGCAATTAGAATTTTTTAAGAAGTGGCTGACACTAACAAGCAAACAAAAACAGCTGATTGCAGACTTAGTTGATGAAATGAAATAAAGGAAGCCACAAATGGGCTTCCTAAACTAGATATTTCTTTTTACTTCGTCAATAAATGCTTGTTCACATTCTGCAAGTTCACAGATATCCTCATCGGAGATACCCTTTCTTAGCATATTCAATACAACTCTTCTTGCTTTTTCTTTCTCTCCCTCTACTCGTCCTTCTTCTCTCGCATCCGCTCTATCTAATTTTCTCTGATGTTTCTCATTATACTCTGTCAACAGCACGCGTTTCACCTCGCTTCGATTTTTTCGAAGGAAGTCTGTTAGAATATTGCGCTCTATACAATAATTGCATGCCATATCAATTGCATCGCTCAAGTTCATTCCTGATTTTTGGAATTCGCGGATTTTTCCAATAAAAATGGAGTAACCATGAAGTGTGTCACACTGCTCCATTAACGATTGATTATGACCAATGTTAATATTGTACATTGTCGCCGTAAATTCGATACAGCCATCCTTACCCATAAAAGAATCTGATAGCTTTAATTCTTCCACGTCAGCGTGTTCCGCTTCTCCATTATAAAACACAATATAACGTGGTGCTGGTAGCAGGATACGCTTTGTGCCATAGATATTCAAGTCTCTCTCTTTAATATATGCCTGATATATATCCGAAAGATAAATCAGCCCTCGGATTGGCATATTCGGACAAAAGGTCGACTGATGCTCATACAAGTTCATATAGCTTCCGATTAAAAAGGAACAGTCATTTTTCATTCCCATATAAACAGCATCCTCTAATGTCGTAATGTAGAGTTCCTCTGGATTGGTATAGCTTGTTCCATTCAAAGCATTATACAACTGAAGCAGCACCTTTTTATCCCGAAGCAGCCGTATAAAAAGCCTGTCCTTATAATTTCTTGCTACACCAAAATGTCTTAGTACTCCGCGGAAATTCCTCTGTGAAAGCTTTAAGCCTTGATTCTTTTTCTTTTGTAATGTGTTTCTCAATAAGATACCTCCATTATAATTGATATTTTCTTCAAATACAACGTGTGAATTCTGGCGATAGTTCCCTGCCAATGATGTTACTGAAATGATTTTTGATGCATAGTCTCCTATGCAAATTAGATTTGTATATATAATACTACTTTTGCTGATGGGATACAAATTAAAACTTTATAAACTATATTTCTGCCTGCCACATATTTTTTGTGTAAATTATCAATAAAGTTTCTTAAACAGACCTTTTGACATCCGAATCCTATAAGAAACAAAACCCGTTCTACCATTCTGGTAAAACGGGTTTTGTATGAAAGTGCTTTAAGCAACTCCATAAATCTTCTTTTATTTGTTGCTCAAGTATTCGTCAATACCTTTTGCTGCTGCTTTACCTGCACCCATAGCAAGGATAACAGTTGCTGCACCTGTAACGGCATCTCCACCTGCGTAAACACCTTCTTTAGAAGTTGCACCATTTGCTTCTTCTGCAACGATACATTTTCTACGATTGATTTCAAGGCCTTTTGTGGTAGAAGAAATCAATGGGTTTGGTGATGTACCAAGAGACATGATAACAACATCTGCCTCGATTTCGTACTCAGAGCCTGGAATTTCAACAGGGCTTCTTCTTCCTGATTCGTCTGGCTCACCAAGTTCCATTTTGATAACTTTTGCAGCTTTTACGCAGCCATTTTCATCTACTAATAATTCTGTTGGGTTCTGAAGTAAATCAAAGATGATTCCTTCTTCTTTTGCATGATGCACTTCTTCTTTACGAGCTGGAAGTTCATCTTCGCTACGACGGTATACGATATGTACTTCTGCACCAAGACGTTTTGCTGTTCTTGCTGCGTCCATAGCTACGTTACCACCACCAACAACGATTACTTTCTTACCAGCTTTGATTGGTGTATCATAGTTGTCTAAGAAAGCTTTCATTAAGTTATTTCTTGTTAAGAATTCGTTTGCAGAGAATACGCCCATAGCCTGCTCGCCTGGGATTCCCATAAATCTTGGAAGACCTGCACCAGAACCAATAAATACTGCTTCAAAGCCTTCGTTTTCCATTAATTCGTCGATTGTTACAGATTTACCGATAACAACGTTTGTTTCGATTTTAACGCCTAAAGATTTTACGTTTTCAACTTCTGCAGCAACTACTTTCTGTTTTGGAAGACGGAATTCTGGGATACCATAGATAAGTACTCCGCCTGCTTCATGTAATGCTTCAAAAATTGTTACATCATAACCGAGCTTTGCTAAATCTCCGGCACAAGTAAGACCTGCAGGGCCTGAACCGATAACTGCAACCTTGTGTCCGTTCATCTTTTCTGCTTTCTTTGGTTTGATTCCATGTTCTCTTGCCCAGTCAGCAACAAAGCGCTCTAATTTACCGATAGCAACAGGTTCACCCTTGATACCGCGGATACATTTTCCTTCACACTGTGTCTCCTGTGGACATACACGTCCGCAGACTGCTGGAAGTGCAGAAGATTCGCTGATAATCTGGTATGCAGCTTCGAAGTTTCCTTCTTTTACTTCTGAGATAAATCCTGGAATATTGATAGATACAGGAGATCCCTTCATACACTGTGCATTTTTACAATTTAAACAGCGGGCAGCTTCTGCCATCGCTTCTTCTTCATTATATCCTAAACATACTTCTTCAAAGTTCGCAGCACGTACTTCTGGTTCCTGCTCACGAACTGGTACTCTTGTTAATACGTCCATTTTTCCTCCTCATCTTAGCGCTGATTCTGCGCATCTAAAAAGAATGCTTCTCATTCTTTGCATGCGTCTTACGACGCAGTTTCCTATAAAGTAAAAATGATATTAGTGGCAGTGTCCACATCCGCCATGATGTGTATCGCCTTCTTCTAATGCGAGCATTGCTCTTCCTTCTTCTGTCTTGTACTGAGCCTGTCTCTTCATAGCCTGGTCAAAGTCTACCAGATGTCCATCAAATTCAGGACCGTCAACGCAGGCGAATTTCACTTCATCACCAACAACAAGACGACAGGCACCACACATACCTGTACCATCTACCATGATTGGGTTCATGGATACAACAGTTGGAATACCAAGTTCTTTTGTTAATTTACAGACAAATTTCATCATAATCATTGGTCCGATAGCTACGCAATGGTCATAACGAACGCCTTTGTCCCAAAGCTCCTGAAGCTGAGCTGTACCAGTTCCTTTGAAACCGTAAGAACCATCATCTGTTGTTACATAGAGGTTTGTTGCAACTTTACGCATTTCATCCTCTAAAATTAATAATTCTTTATTTCTTGAGCCCATGATTACGTCACAATCTACACCATGCTCATGTAACCATTTTACCTGTGGATATACAGGAGCTGTTCCTACACCACCGGCTACGAATAAAATTTTCTTTTTCTTTAAATCTTCAATATCTTCTTCAATTAAATCTGAAGCACATCCAAGTGGTCCAACGAAATCCTGGAATGCATCTCCTACCTGAAGATCCACCATTCTCTGTGTAGATGCTCCTACTGTCTGGAAAACAATTGTAATTGTTCCTTCTTCTCTGTTGTAATCACAGATAGTAAGTGGAATACGCTCTCCTACTTCATCAATTTTTACGATTACAAACTGTCCCGGTTCACAGTACTGTGCAACACGAGGTGCTTTGACATCCATAAGATAAATCTTATCTGCCAGCTTTTCTCTTCTTACGATTGGATACATACTTTTCCTCCTTAGATTATATTCTCTTCGTGAAAAATTTCACGTTTCTGAAATCATGCTTTTATCCCTTTATGAAATACATTCTTATTTCATAGTCGTAAATAAACAGGTAAATCTTCCTGCGGCAGTTTACACTTGCTTTACTATGATAAAGGAAAAGCCGTTAGATTTCAACGGCTTTTCCTATATTTTCTATTTATATTTATTATTTTTTTGAAACAAAGTGTACAGTACAAATTATAAAATATAATAAACCCTGTCACATTACCTTATGAAAAGTATACCAATTCATCCTCTGGCTTCTCTGCCGGTGTGATGGAAACCGGATAAAGAACAGGTCCTTTTCCCTTATACTCCTTCGCAAATTCTACATGAACCTCAGCGGTAATGTTAATCCATGCTTTGTGCGGAATCTCATTTTCTTTTTCGTATTTTGTTTTAAAACCAATAAAGGTAACATCATCCACACAGCAGGTCATTGCAAATCTGCCCGGAACCATAACGCCTTTTTTTAACTTCTCAGGATTGTATACAAGAGCTAAGAAGGATACTTTCTTTCCTTCGTATTTCTTAGGATGCTCTAAGCAGTCCATATACCAGATAGCATAGTCAGCATCGCTGATTTCAAGCTCATCTGCAGAAATATCAAATGGAAGTTCTTCTTCTCTTTCATCCAAAGTTCCATCTGTACGCTCATACACAAGCTGTGCTTTTCTGTTTAATGCTTTGACATTACGGCGGAATTTGCCTTTATCTGTGCTGTCATCACAGCGGTTAAAAATAACAACATCTGCCTGAAATAACTGCTCCATAATCATGGCACGCATATTTGCAAGGTACATCTCAAAGGTTGTCGCATCCACGGTTGCAAGGGACTGCACAATTGTCCAGTATTTTGGCAGCTTTGTTTCTAAAATCGTATCCATGCCCCATGTGCCGTTATACTCAATAAAAATCTGTTCCGGCTTGTATTCCTCACTGATTGCAGTCAGCTTCTCTGTAGTAAAATCTTCTTCATTCTCAATTGTAACAAGACTTACAAAATGTTTACGAAGTTCTTCTTCGCTGTATTCTTCATCGCCATCTTCGCAGCAGATAATTAATGTTTTTCCTTCATCTGCAAAACCCTGGTTAAAAAGTGTATCTTTTACCAACGATGTTTTTCCACTATCCATAAAGCCGGTAAATAAATATACTGGTATTTCTGTCATAATTCCTCCAATTTAAATTGCTTACGCAATTCCAAATAATTCTTCTAATCTGTGCTCATCAATATCTGTACCGATAACACAAAGTCTTCCGGTATAATCCGGTTCGCCATCACGAAGCTCATATTCGCCTGGAACCATATCAAAATAAATCCATGAACCGTTGACATCTTCAACCATTCCTTTTGCACGAAGAATCGTTCCGTAATCATCCGTCTCACAGAAGGTCTTTAAGACATCTTCAATCTTTTCTCTTGTAAATTTATGAGGAGTTTCCTTGCCCCAACTTGTAAATACTTCATCTGCATGGTGATGATGATGGTCATGGCATCCACAGGTGCAGTTCTCATCATGTTCATGATGGTGCTCATGATGGTGCTCATGGTCGTGGCAGTGCTCGTCGTGCTCATGATGATGTTCGTGCTCGTGGCAGTGCTCGTCGTGCTCATGATGATGCTCATGCCCGTGGCAGTGCTCGTCGTGTTCATGATGATGCTCGTGGCAATGCTCGTCGTGTTCATGATGATGCTCATGGTCATGGTCGTGGCATCCACAGGTGCAGTTCTCATCATGCTCGTGATGATGCTCCTCGTGGTCGTGATGGTGCTCATGATGATGTGCATGTTCTTCTGCCATCAGTTTCATTTCTAAAGAATCCTGTCCTTCTACAACCTTTAAAATCTGCTCACCCTTGATATTTTCCCAAGGAGTTGTAATAATTGCAGCCTTTGCATTTAAGGACTGAATCTGTTTCACACAAAGCTCTAACTGCTCTGGTGTTGCATTCTGGCTTCTGCTTAAAACAACAGTTGTTGCATACTCAATCTGATTGTTAAAAAATTCACCAAAGGCTTTCATCTGTTTGCTTGCTTTTAATGCATTCACAACAGTAATTAAGCCGTTTAATTTCACATCTTCTTCTTTTTCTACGTCGATAACTGATTTCATAACGTCAGAAAGCTTGCCTACACCGGATGGCTCGATTAAAATACGGTCCGGGTGGTATTTGGTAATTACTTCATGAAGATTCTTTCCGAAATCTCCTACTAAAGAACAGCAGATACAACCGGAATTCATCTCTGTGATTTCAATTCCTGCATCCTTTAAAAATCCACCGTCGATGCCGACCTCACCGAATTCGTTCTCGATTAAAACGATTTTCTCGCCTTTAAATACTTCATCAAGCATTTTCTTAATAAATGTAGTCTTACCGGCTCCAAGGAAACCGGAAATAATATCAATCTTTGCCATAAGGCATGCCTCCTTCTTCATCTATCAATCATCTTCTGTCAACTTCAAAAACATACCGGATTCTGTCCTGTTGACAGGACATATTATCCCGCATCTTCCTATTTTAAAGCGTCCCTTTTATAAAATCAATACCATTGCGCTAAAGTTTATGAAATTTTTTGATTTTTCTTCTCATTTCAGCTATAATGGTCTATATTGCAGTTATCGAATT
>JBGVHB010000014.1:0-70073 GCA_045121975.1 Roseburia sp. | reverse complement strand
TCCACATCATAAATGAAGTGAAATGCTCGCAATCTAGCAAAATCTATCAAACATAATTGCAGTAAAGTGCTCGCATTTCCTGTTTATGATTATGAAGAAGATTGGGAAGGAAGGCAATCCGTCGAATTATAATGCGCTTACGAAAAATCAAGGGTTCTAGCGTAGCAAATGTGTATGGCTTGACTGCTTTGAAGATATATTATATACTATATATACTGAAATGAATATATAGTTCATATAAGGAGAAAGAAATGCCTAGATTTGGAGAGCAAGAAAAGATACGAATAAAACAGTGTTTATTAGAAGAGGGAGAACGACTGTTTACTACCTACGGATTAAAAAAGGTTACCATTGATGATATTGTAAAAGCTGTAAATATTGCCAAAGCATCTTTTTATAAGTTCTATGAAGGAAAAGAATATTTATTTTTGGATATAGCACAGAGAGCACAAAACGAGATATTTGAGGCATTGGAAGTAGTTTTGATTGAGAGTAAAGAGCAAACGGATGGAGAAAGAGTGAAATTGGTGTTCTTTGCTATGTCTGGTTTGGTAAAAAAATATCCTTTGTTGACCATTATTGATGAAGAAACTGTGGAAATCATTGCAAGAAAAGTATCTTCGCAGAGGTTGGAAGAATATAACAAGCAAGGTTTTGATGCTGTGAAAGTCATGGAGGAACAGGGAATCCGATTTAAGTATGATACACAGGTGGTATCTCAGTTGTTCCGGTCTCTTTATCAGATATGGATTACTATGCAGGGACAGCCGATTGAAATGCAGGAGCAGATAATCAATATTATGTTAGACGGAATTATTCAGCAAATCATATAGGAAGGAATTGGTAGGGTGAAGAGACAATATTTGATAACAGAGAGAGCTCATTTTATGTGCCCTAATATGCATTTTGGCATTTTGATGGAAATCGAAAAAGAGTATGACAAAGCTCATGTAGAGGCGACTTTAAACAGAATGGCTGAGGCACATCCCTTTTTGAAGTGTTTAATTGCATACGAGAATGGAACGGACCAGCTTTACTATAAGATAACAGATTTATCGAAAATAAACTTAAGTCTTAAAGAGAGCATATCTTCCCTGTGGATTGATTACAAGAATGTTTCAAAGCAGGACTGGAATGTATTTGAGAATGGACTATTAAAAGTTTACATTTATCCTCAAAAGCAGGGAATGACGTTGTGTTTATTGCGCATCATTTACTGGTGGATGGAAGAGGATTATTAGATATCGCACAAGAATTTGCCAATGATTACATAGGTGAGATTCCGCCGGTCTATGTAGAAGAAGCATTGTTGGAAAATATCAATGATTTACCGGAGAAGAGCAGTTTGTCAGGAATCAGCAAAATGCTGGTAAATCGTGCAAATCGCCAATGGGAAAAAGAAAATCATACGGTATGCTATGAGCAATATAAAAGTTTTGTCGAAGAATATAGTAAGAAGCACGCGGTAGAATACGAAACCTATGAGGTAGATAATACTGCTGTGGCACAGATGGCACAGCTTTGTAAAAAGAATGGATTTTCCATGAATGACCTTTTGATGGCTCATATGTATGTACAGACCGGTACGGAAAAGATTATCATTGCGGCTGATATCAGAAATATGCTTTCTAAATATAAGAAGGGGGCATTGGGGAATTATTCCACAGCAATGGGAATTTACTGCAAATCAAAGAAAATGGATGTAGTTGAAAAGGCGAAAGAGGTTCATAAACTTGTTCAAAAGCATTTGAAGAATAACAGAGAGTTAATGCTTGTGTTGGCTTGCTATTTTGAGATGACTCCTACTTTGTTGGATGCGACAGCAATTTCTGCATTGGGAGGATTTGAGAGTAAAGCAGGTAAGTTTGTTGGGGGAAGCATGTTTGGTTTTAGTCAACCTAAGTCATACAGTATTACGAATTTAGGAAAAGTAGAGAATACTAATATAAAGTCTATTATGTTTATTCCGCCGGCATCACCGGCTGCAAAATTAACGCTTGGTGTAGTGACACTGAATGGAACGATGAAAGTGTGTAGCAGTAGAAATGAAGAAGATTAATTCTATAAATTATGGCGGAAAAGTGATAGGCGTTGGTTTGATGAGTATGTTGATTGTACCGGGTATATTACAGGGGCTGAATACATTTTTTGAATGCTGCTACATTTCTGTAATTGCGAATTTTCTTTTTATGGTAGGTACGGGTATATTAATTTGTTTTGCAGGGCTTTTATTGATTGAGTTTCGGCAGGATAAAAGAATAGATAAGTATTATAGCGAGCACAAAAATGTAAAAATAGAGTTGGCAAATGGAAAGTGGGAATGTAGTGCGTGTGGAAACAGGACAATTTGTGCAGACAGTACTTTTTGCAATATGTGCGGTTGTAAGTATGAAGACAGAAAAGACAGAACACCACAGGAGATATTATGATACAATCAGTTTGGACTAAGTGAAAATTTTTACTGGTGTCCTTTCCGTTACATCTTGTATTGTGTTATATCATTCTACATTTATTTACAAACCCTCATAAGGGAAAGAAAATCTGGTAACAACTTATAACAAATTATGAAAATGGCAGTTGGAATTGGATGAAATGTTTATAATACATTTTCAAGGAGCGCTTACTGCGTTTGGGGATATAGAGTAAATGCATTCAGATACAACGGTCATATATAGTCAATGTGAAATATATAGAAAAAGCAGACGGTTGTAAAATTACATTGTGTAACGGACTGGAGATAACGATTGGAAGAACTCATAGTAATGAGTTTAAAAAAGCTTTTTTAAATGGAGAATGTTGTTTGATAATTGATTAGGAGACATGTTTTGTGATGGTTTGTGTCGTTTATGCAAAAATTGTGTCGTTTGCGTACAGGATATTTCCTTGGTTTTCTTTTTGTGATATAAAATAGAGAGTTCGGATAATTTTGAGTAAATTATCAAGAAGAAAAAACTGATGGAGGTATTGATTTATGAATAAGAAAGAAATAACCATATTGGTATGTGCTCTTTTTATGATGCTTAGTTTAGGAGCTTGTGGGAAGGCAAAAGAAGATGAATCTGGCATAACGCAGCAGGAAGGCGGTATGCAGGTTGAACATGTAGATGAGGAAGTGACGCTAGAAGATATCTCAGCCAAAGAAACAGAAACGGATTTAATTCTGGAAAATTTGGTTGGAGAATATGAATATGTGTCTGATTATGGAAAAGGGAGTTTAACTATTAAAAAAGAAGAACAGGGTTATAGCATTGATGATTATGAATCAGAAACATCTTACCGTTTCTTAGCATATTCCTCTGATATAAAATATATAGAAAATAACAGAATTTATATAAAGTATCCGGACAAGGTATATTCTGATGATACGGTTGTGTTTTGTGAATATATATTGGAATATGGTACAGATGAAATAAAAGTGTATTGTAAGAAATCTGCAAACGATGACGAACAGTTTTTATACTGCGCAACAAAAAAGAAAGAGAACCTAGGAGTGAATGAAAATTCAGAAATCACATCAGAAGAATTTACCAATAGTAACGGTGAAGAAGTTGTTATAGGGTTAAAGGATACAATTAAAATAGATTTCACCTATGATTACACAGAAGATATCAAAGCGGATGTTACCTATGTGGTATCGAATTCATCTTCTCTTCAGGAGGAATTAAAGAATATCAATACAATTACACAAAAATACACCTTGCTGGCGGAGTCAGCACAGACTCAAGGAGAGATGAATGCAGCATCTCAATGGCTTTATGTAATTTGGGATACGGAACTGAATAATCTTTGGAGCAGGTTCAGTGATTTGGCAGAACAAGATACAAAAGAAAAGGTTCTTAAAGAACAGCGTAACTGGATTGCTATGAAAGAGGAGGTAACTTTAATAAGCCTTGGTTCTCAGGAGGAAAATGGAAGTATGTATCCTCTGCTTGTAAATTCCCTTTGGGAAGAATATACCAAAAACAGGGCATATTTTATTGCAAATAAGCTGGCAGAGATTAAGGGAGAATCTTTTGCCATGCCGGAAGCATCTACAAAGTACGGTTTGTTTGTCGATAACCAGGGAACTGGTTCTGTGTACAGTTCACTAATCACCAGGCAAAGCTGGGAGGGAGAAGATGAGGCAATTATTTCTGTTTACAGGCAGGGTGAAATAGAAGGGAATTTTATTGATAATGGAAATGGAAAACTTGATTTCACATCGGATGACGGCAGTATTAAGGGGACTATCCAAGTCAACGGATGGGATGGAGCAACTTTCGAAGTGACAGAAACAATAGGAGAAGTTCCGTTCTCTGTAGGGGAGAAATTTGAGTTTCCGGTCGCATTTTAATCTGAAAGCATATAAAAGGCATCGAAAAGGGGAAGATAATATGGTCGTAAGCAGCTATTGCAATCGGAAAAATGCAATAGCTGCTTATTTTTATCAAAAATGAAGGCACATAAAAAGTAGCCCTATTTATATAAAAGAAATTTGCACCTAATAAGTCATCACCCTTTAGAAAAAAGATTGCAGATACATCAAAATCTGTTATTATTTTATAAGAAAAAAGCAGACATGGAGAAATTTGTTATGTATAAAATTCTGATTGTTGAGGATGACATCCAGATAAGCAAAATGGAAGCTACACTTCTGACCAAATGTGGATATGAGGTGAAAAACGCTTTTTCAGGCACAGAAGCGATGCTTGTATTGGAAAAAGAAAGATTTGATTTGTTGATATTGGACATTATGCTTCCTGGTATGAGTGGTGATGAAGTGCTGACGGAAATCAGAAAGAAACAGGAAGTTCCTATTTTATGTGTATCAGCGATTGATGAATTAGAGAAAAAGATAGAGGTTATACGAAAGGGTGCGGACGATTATATAACAAAACCATTCCATAATGAGGAATTTCTGGTGAGAATAGAAGCACTTCTCCGTAGAAGCCAGAGCGCAGCTTCGGAGCAACGGAATCTTGTGCATTTTAAAGATATCATTATGGATATTGACAATCATAATGTAAGTGTGAATGGTCAGGACATTGAATTGACAGGCAAGGAATTTGCTATTTTAGAACTGCTTATCCAAAATCCTAAAAAGGTTTTTACAAAGGATAATATTTATGAATCCGTTTGGCAGGAGGAATATTTACCGGAGGATAATGCAGTAAGTGTACATATCAGCAATCTGAGGAACAAGTTGGCAGCAGTAAATAAAGAGCAGACTTATATAAAAACCGTATGGGGAATTGGATTTAAGATGGAGGAAAAATAATCTTTAAACTTTCTTTATGTTTTCCAAAGAAAAAATTGAATTACTCATGGTAAGCTACCTATATCTTAAGAAAACATGAGAGAGGGAGATAGATATGAAATATGTAATAAAAACAAAGGAACTTACGAAAGCTTATCGTAACATACCGGCAGTCAATAAAGTAAATATCAATGTATGTAAAGGCGATATTTATGGATTGATTGGGAAAAATGGTGCAGGAAAGACCACATTAATGAAAATGATTTGTGGATTGGCGAAACCGACTTATGGGACACTGGAATTGTTTGAAAATGATAATTTGAGTGAGGAGTGGAAACGGATTGGCTGTATGATTGAGCAGCCTGCACTTTACCCGGATATGACGGCGAAGGAGCATCTGATTTATTACAATAAATTAATGGGAATCAAAGGTGACAGCAATATAGATGAGATTTTAGAATTAGTGGGGCTGTCAGGAACGCAGAACAAGAAAACAAAACAATTTTCATTGGGAATGAAGCAGCGTTTGTCTATAGCGATTGCACTTTTGGGTTATCCTGATTTGTTGATTCTTGATGAACCAATTAATGGACTAGACCCTACAGGAATCAAGGAAATCAGAGAATTGATTTTGCGTCTGAATAAAGAGAGAAATATCACGATTATTATTTCTTCACATATTTTGGGAGAACTTTCCAAGGTTGCGACCAGATACGGTGTGATTGAAGCGGGAAATCTGGTAGAGGAATTTACCAATGAAGAGTTGGAACAACGCTGTAAGACTTGTATTCAGATAGAAGTCGATGATACCAAGAAAGCGACCTATGTGTTGGATGAAATAATACATAGCAAGGATTACAAAGTGCTGGATGAGAAAACGATATATGTGTATGACCATCTGGAAGAAAAACGAAATATAAATGAGCAGTTTGTCCTAAATGGTGTAGCAGTAGAAAAAATAGACTTGGTAGGACAGGATTTGGAAATGTATTTCATGGAATTGATGGGAGGACGTACACATGTGTAATTTAATTTCAGGCGAATTATTTAAAATAATGAAAAGTAAGGTAACTTATGTTACAGCAAGTATTTTTGTTGTAATGGCAGTCTTACAGATGGTTGTTTATAAAATGGCAGAAACTATGAATGAAAACATAGGAGAGTTGACAGGAATTGCAGGATTCGTATCACCTTTAGACGGAGACTTCAGCTATATTTTTCTTGGTATCTTTATTACAATTATTATGTGTCAGGATTTTTCGACGGGAAGTATACGTCAGATTATCAGTAAGGGCGTTTCTAGAACAACGTATGTGTTCGCAAAATATGTAGCAATGGTATTGGTGGCTGCATTATTGATGGCTTTCTATTCATTAATTTGCTTTATTGGCTGTTCTATTATAGGTGGAGTGGGTGAGTTGAATCAGGAAGTGGTAAAGTATTTATTATTGTATGTACTGGGCGCATTATGTATGATATTAGGTTATACAGCGATTACAGAGTTTGTATGTATTTTATTTAAAAAGAATACAATTACCATACCGATTAATCTGCTGTTTATTTTAGCGGGCGGTTTGATATCGCAGCTTGCTTTTTATCTGACACAGAATGAAGTATGTTACAAATTCTGGCTGGCAAATATGTCAGCATCCTTTACAAGTTTTGAGGTAGGATTTGGCGAGAAATTACTCTATATGGAAATATTTGTGGTATTAGCAAGTGTATTTTTATGGTGGTCTGTATTTGTTTTTAAAAGAAGAGACATTGATTAGGAAAATTGGAGGTAGCAGGATATGGGATATATACAAGCAGGAATAATCGGAATTTTGTCTATTGTTGTGTTATGTCTGCTTGTATCTAACCATTTTTACAGAGTGAATATCAAATCCCTGCAAAGACAGCTTCTTAAAATTATGGGAAATGATACAAATGCGATTGTGAGAGTTGAAGCACCGCAAAAAAACATGATAGAATTATCCGATACAATCAATCATCTGATAACAAATAACCGGGAAACGCTTATTGCGGCGGAACGATTGGACCAGAGCTTTCGGGAAAGCATTACCAATGTTTCCCATGATTTAAGAACCCCATTGACAACTGCTGGAGGATATCTCGGGATGATAAAAGACCCGGATTTGTCCCAAGAGGAGCGGTTAGAATATATAGAAATCATTGAAGAGCGTCAGGATATGGTTCGAAAATTATTGGACCAGCTATTTTATTATGCCAGAATGGAAGCAGGAAAAATTTTCTGGCAGGAAAAAAATATTGATATTCATAAACTTTTGTTAGAAATACTCGCCATGTATTATAACGATTTTGAAGCCAGAAATGTTGAACCTGATATACAAATTCAAGATTGCCGGATGATGGTATTGGGCGATGAAGATGGCATGAGACGCATTTTTTCTAATATTATCAATAATGGACTGATTCATGGACTGGGAAGCTATCAAGTGAAGCTCATTGCAGTCGAGGGAGGATATGAATTTACTTTTTTCAATGCTTCGGAAAAGATGGATGAGGAGGAGCTGCGGATGATATTTCAGCGATTCTATTGCAAGGATACATCCCGAACAGGAAAGACCACAGGACTTGGTCTGGCGATTGCAAAAGAATTAACAGAACGCATGAACGGAGAAATAAGTGCGCATTATTGTGAGGGAATATTTTCGATTAAGGTATTTCTGCCAGTTACTGGCGAGCGTAGTGCGCTATGATTTATGACAGGAGGATAAAAATGTATAGTATTCAAGAAATGTATGAAGATATAGTGGTGTTGGCAGACATACTGGAGGAAAAGGACATTGATACATTCAAATTTCCAAGGGGCGTGGAACCTGAGAAGATAGATGAGTGGGAGAATAAAAATGCTTCAAAACTTCCACAAGGATATAAAGATTTTATTGTTTTAGTTAATGGTTTTAGACTCTGCGGAACAGAGGTATTTCCATTAGAAAGAATAAGCGTTGTGGAAGTGCCCGTTGAATTTAAAGGTTATTATTGTATAGGAACTTATATAGGTGATGGCTCGTTATTGCTTTCAGATGAGCGTGGGAATTTCTATTATGGTGACCATGCATTTGGAATAGAAGAAGCGGAATTTTCTGCATTTGTTGAAAATCATATTCTACGTTATATGAAAGATGCATTTAAAGATAATGCCATAGAAATTCCTGATAATATAAATACAAGAGAAACTGAGGAAGATAAACGAAAACAGGAAGCAAAGATAGAGGAAATGCTAAGAAAACTTGAAGAAATTAAAAAACGCAGGGGAGAGTAATATATAGGGAAGATTTTCTTTAAAAGAAAGAATTTAAGAAATATTTGCAACAATTTGTAAGAATATATTGAAAAAAAAGAAAGATGATGGTACTCTTGAAAAAATGAAACTTGTAAGTCTAATTATAAGTGCTGAACTTCCAATGCTATAGAAAAAACTATGGCAGGGGGAGAGAGCGTTGTCTAGAATAGCTTTTGTTTAAACGGATTATCACGTTGACAGCATTGCAGTATCGACACCTTGAGGATATCATGAATAGTTTCTTTGCGATAGTAAATAAAAAGAAGCATGGGATAATTCGTTTTGAATTGTCTTATGCTTTTTTTCTTTATTCCTTGTTATTTTTCCTAGATACAAGGTAATGTCAGGAAACAAATATAAACTACAAATCTTTTAAAATCCCCTTGACAAAATGAATAAAAAGTACTACGTATCTAGAGTGACAGTTTTTTAGCACCTCAATATTATGATAAACAGCCTGTAGCTAGAAAGAGAATACCGCTTAACCGTTGATTCAAGTAATCATAAAAAAGGAGGAAGGAATCATGGGAGTAAAAGTGGGAGATATCGTGACATTGACACAGGATGCTGTATATTATGGCGGAAAAGAAATGCCGGACTGGGTAAAAACTGACAAATGGATTGTCAAATCTGTAAACGGAGATAGGGCAATAATTGATAAAAATGTAAGTGGGACGCGAGCTATCTGCAGTCCGGTTAATATCGCATATCCGTATTGTTTTTTGTGATTGTTTTTGTTATGGCGGCTCTTATTTTATATGGAATAGTGATGCTTAGAAAAACAAATCTAACGAAAAAACAAAAATGTTACAATTATGGAACTGTTATCTTTTTACTCCTTGCGCTGATAAATATATTGTATTGGAATTTATTTATATGGTGGACAATATAGGGTTCAAATCTTACCATTTTAATACAAAAATCTGTCCGATAGGTTAAAAATTGACGCAAATTTATCCTTATTCGGCATATATCTGATTTTTCGCTTATGTTATATTGAAAAAAACATAAGTGACACCTTATGTGAAAAAGGGGATATCTGCACGAAAGGAGAAGTAGTTATGCAAAAAAGAACAACAAGATTAGCAGCATTATTATGTGTTGCGATGCTGTCACTGACGGGCTGTGGGGGAAAACAGTCAGATGTGGCAGGAACAGAAGGGGTTACAACAGAAGTGTCGGAGGCAGAAACAGAGGTAACAGTGGAGCAGGCAGAAACAAAAACGGAAACGGCAGCAGAAGTAAGTTTGTCTTATGAGTTTACCGGAAATGATGCGGCAAAAGCAGGCTACGCAGAGGGAACTTTGACACTGTCTTCTTCCGAGGCAGCAGCTTATCAGTTGTTTTGGAGTGATGACAATGGTGCGTTAAATGGTTATTATGCAATCGCAAGCTTAGAAGTAGAGGCAGGAAAAACAGCGGAATTTGCATTTGAATATCATACAGCAATTCCGGCAGATGCTACAAAAGTGATTGCGGTAAATGCGTCCGCAGAATCAGAGTATCCAACCGTAGCTGAGGCAGCAGCAGTGTTCGATATTCCGGCAGAAAAGCAGCTTACTGTTTCTTCAGCAGATGCATTGTATACATTTAGTTCTTATTCAGACATTCATATTGATGAAGAACATTTTGGAGAAACACCAGCATTCTGGTGGGAATATTCGGAGGCACATTGGGCAGATGCACTTGATTATGCAACAGAAAAAGGTGTTGATTTTATCGTAGCTACCGGTGACCAGGTAACAAATGCGAATTTAGAGACTTTAAACAGAGAATGGCAGGCATATCAGTTGATTCTGTCACAGTCAGATTATGTGAATCCAATTTATGAATCCGGCGGAAATCATGAGGTTCGTCAGGATGGAGCAGTTGAGGAAGAATTACAGGCATTTATTACAGGAAGTGGTTTAGACAGTTCTTTGGAAACGTTAGCACTTGGCAAGTCTTACTACAGCATTACCGAGCCAAAGACAGGCGATTTATTTATCTTTATGTCTTTGGAAGGTGGATACCGTCCTGCACAGTATGACGAATTTACTGAGGAGCAGCTTGACTGGGTAGAAGGACTTTTAGAAGAAAATTATGGAAATGGTAAAAATATCTATCTGATACAGCATTCCTTAATTAATGGATATGGACCTGGTGATGATTTAGAAACACCATATTATGGCGGTTCTATGAATTCAGAATTAACAACTGCACAGAGATTTATTTCCCTGCTTGAGAAATACCCGGATATGGTTTGGATTTCCGGTCACTCACATGAAGATTTTTCCTTAGGTTATAACTATTCGGATAACAATGGTACAGCCTGCAGCATGATACATAATCCATCCGTAAGTAATCCAACACATGTTACAGATGGTGCAATTGATTATACATTTGTGGAAAATCTTTCACAGGGATATTTTGTACAGACCTTTGAAAATGCAATTATCTTCAATGGTGCAAACCTTTGTGACAAAAAGATTTATCCGGCTTACTCTTACATTATTGATGGAAAGACATCTTTAGCAGAGCAGGAAGAAGAAGAGACAGTCTTATATTCAGATGTGGAAGTAACAGATGCAACATTACGTTCTGTTCTTGCAAATGTAAAGACAGTACTTGGAATTTATTATGAATACAGCTCATATGACCAGTATCAGACATTAAAGAAATATTATTATCAGTACAAAGATGCAGATACAACTTCTATGAATGAAGAAGAAATTTTAACAGCATACAGTCAGTTAAGACTTTCCATTGCTTACTTACATCAGGTTGCAGAATTTAACCGCGGTGTGGAATATGAAGTTGTGATTCCAGAACCAGCAGCTGAGGTAGCAACCAGAGATTCCGAACTGCTTCTTAGAATTCATTATCATAGAGCAGATGGCGCATACGAACCTTGGTCAGCATGGCTTTGGGGAGATGGTGATGGAACAGACAATCCATTTACTGGCGAAGATGAGTATGGTGTATATTTAGAATATACAGTTGCAGCAGGTACTTCTGAGGTTGGTTTTATCGTAAGAACAGAAAACTGGGAAAAAGATGTTGATGCAGACCAGTTCATCTCTGTAGGTGCTGTGGAAGGCGATACACTTGATGTTTATATTGAATCCGGTGTAGAAGGCTATGAAGTAAAAGAATAAAACAATAAAACAATAAAACAAAAAGATAGGGGCTGTTGTTGGTAGGGTTATGACTGACAGCAGCTCTTTTTTACACGGGCATAAGCCACGCGTTGCCTGTGAAGCCGATATGTCCTATAATAAATAAGAAGAGCAGATGCGAAGGAGGTTCGCAGTGCTAAAAGGGGAGTAGCAATTAATATGAATTATCTGTATGAGCATGTGAGATATGATAAAAATATTCCAGGAAAAATTCTAATGCAGGACAAGCCGGGGTGGCGCTGCAATACGATGCCGCACTGGCATGCAGAGCTGGAATTTGTTTATATGATTGATGGTTCTTTAAGTGTAACGCGAAATGGAACAACGCAGGTCATCCGTTCCGGAGAGTTTTATTTTTGCAATACAAAGACGATACATTTTACAAAAACACCAGATAATATTTCGAATCACAAATATATCGTACTTTTGATTTCACATGAATTTCTGCTTCGTTTTCACAAGGAATGCATGTTCCATATACCGGAGGGAGAAACTTACGAAAAACTGAAAACACAGTTAAAACGCCTCGTAGACCTTTCCGAATTAGAATTATCAGAGGAGAATACATTAAACCTTGATATTGAAAAAAATAAAGTAATATTGGACATCTGTCAGATTCTTTTATCAGACTGCATTGCAGATGAAACGCAGATGCTGCCGAAGACGATTGCAACAACAGGCTATGCAAAAACAATTATGGAATATGTATGCGAGCATTATAATCAGCCATTAACTTTGCCACATTTAGCGGAAATCGTTGGTTTGTCACCGCAGTATCTATCGAAAAATTTTAAAAGAGCAACAGACATGGGAGTGAACGAATATATTAATCAGATTCGTTTGGAGTATGCCAATGAAAACCTGATTAACAGCGACATTACCATAACAGAAGCAGCACTCAATAATGGCTTCCCGAATGTAAAAACTTATGTCAGACTCTGCAAAAGTGTTTATGGCATGACACCTTCGGAGTATCGGAAAGCAATGAGGAATGTGCAGGGTTGAAAAAAATTTAATATATGTTAGCATATTGAAATAAAAAGAACTCAGCCATTTGTGGAGAAATAATTTCACGAGGAACACAACATGAACACAACATACCGCATTGCAATCTGCGATGATGAAAGTAAAATTTTAAATGACATCTACAAAAAAATCGAAGGATATTTTAAAATACAGGAAATATCAGCAGAATTTTTTTGTACTGACGATTCGAAAAAAATGATGGAGCATCTGCAAAGTGAAAAGGTGGATGTACTCTTTTTAGATATTGATATGCCATATTTTAGTGGCATGGATATTGCAGCGTATTTAAATGAAAATAAGTTAAGTACCATCTTGGTTTTTGTAACAAGTCAGGATACGCTGGTGTATCAGACCTTTGCATACAGACCCTTTGGATTTATCCGGAAAACCTATCTGGAGGATGAATTAGAAGAAGTAGTTAGTCGAATCAAAAAAGAGTTAGACGATAGAAAAAAAGATTTTATTATCAGCAGAGGGCAGGAGCTTACAAGAATTTTGCTGCAGGACATTTTATATATAGAATCGGAGGGAAATTATCTTAATTTTTATACCTCAAATGACACAATAAAAATAAGAGAGACTATGACGAATATAGAGAAAGAGCTTTGCAGTAAGGGATTTCTAAGATGCCACAAAGGCTATTTGGTAAATGCAGAGCACATCGAGCGGGTAAGGAACGCAGAAATAGAGATACAATATCAGGGCATCAGACAAAGTGTTCCGGTTGGAAGAAGCTACGAAAAGGATGTTCGCAAGAAAATCATGGAATTTATGAGAAGTTAGAAAGAGAGAAAAATATGGAGTGGTTTATCGGTGTGCCTAGCTTATTAATGGTGTTATTCTGTGTTTTGTTTTTCAGAGAGATTAAGCAGAGAAAACAGGATAAGAAAAAGCAGGAAGAATTAGATAAGATGCTGACGAAATATATTGCGGATAATTTGGATATGGAAAAGAAATTATCCGAGATGCAATATGATTACGAGAGACAGCAGGATATGTCAGAAGAAATCCGAAGAATTCAACAGCAGATTCGGGCATTAAAACATGATATGAAAAATCATACGCTTGTGATTCTTTCTTATCTGGAAGAACAAAGAATTGACGAAGCCAAAACCTATGCCGGAGAAATTTTAGATAAGCTTAACAAGATGTATACCTATGTGAATGTGGGTAATTCTTTGCTCAATTACATCATTAACAAGAAGCTTTCGAATGCAAAGGAGCAGGGGATAGAGATAAAGGCTGAAATTGAAAATCTGGCATTTGATTATATGGAAAGTGTTGATTTTTCAGCGTTATTGAATAACTTATTAGATAATGCCATCTGTGGAGCACTTGCTTCGAAGGAGCAAAAAATAGAAGTGCAGATAGCTGCGAAAAAAGGTTTTGATGTTATCACTGTGAAAAATAGTATTGATGAATCTGTACTTGAGAGGAATCCGGAATTTGTTTCCACGAAAGAAGAGCCGGGGCATGGTTATGGAATGAAACAAATCAATAGCATTGTAGAAAAGTATCAGGGAACGATTGATATATATGAGAAAAATAATAACTTTGTTGTAAGCATTCTGTTTGGATAAGCAAAAATGTTGTTTGTCACAGATAGCCTGCCGTTTATCCCACATCTGTTGCGGTGTGGGATATTTTTGTGTAAGGTTTTTTTGAAAGAGGTGAGATTATGATAGTTTTAAAAAATGTCTCTAAAAAACTGCAAGAAAAGACGGTATTAGACAATATCTCTTTTCACATTTCACCCAATGAAAACGTGGGAATTGTTGGGAGAAACGGTGCAGGAAAAACAACACTTTTAAATGTAATTGCAGGAACTATGAAGCCGGATTGTGGATTTTTAAGAGTGGAAGGAGCAGAAAATACATTAGGGAATCCTTGCGTATTAAGAAATATGTCATATGTATCAGGCACGAAATATCAGTTGTGGGAGGACATTAAAGTAAGGGATTCTTTCAATCATTGCATCGAAATGTATCGGATTCCCAAGGAGACGGCGCAAAAAAGATTAGAGGAGTTAGAGAAGGTATTTGAAATAGAAAAGTTTTTAGACAGCATTCCCAAAAGTTTGTCGTTAGGCGAAAGAATGCGTTGTGAATTAGTTTATGCATTGCTTGCCAAACCGGAAATATTGCTGTTGGATGAAGCGATGATTGGTTTAGATGTTTCCATAAAGTACAAGATTATGCAATACCTTGCGAAAATTAAGGAAGAAAAGAAGACCACAATTCTTTATACCAGTCATAATCTGGTGGAAATCGAAAAGCTTTGTGACAGAATTATTTTAATTGATGAGGGTAGAATCATTTTTGATGGAAGCATCGGGCGAATCATGCAGGAATTTTCTCCACTTTATCATTTGGAAATAAAGGTGGCAGATGTACTGCCGGATTTGGAAGATTTACCGGTGGAACAATTGTGTATCGAAAATGATGCAATGAACATCATATATGATAAGCAAAAAATTGATACGGCGCAGATTTTAAGACACATTATGGAAAAAAGCAAAGTGCAGGATGTGCGTCTGTTTGAGCCGGATTTAGAAGGCACAATTAAGAAGATTTACGAAAGGGAAGATTAAATGGAAAATATTATAGAAGTTTCTGGAATAAAAAAATACTATAAAATCGCAAAGCGGGAGAAAGGTCTGATTCAGACAATCAGAGGACTTTTTCATAGAAAATATGAAATCAGAAAGGCAGTGGATGACATCAGCTTTACCATCCAAAAAGGTGAAATTATTGGTTTCATAGGTCCAAACGGAGCAGGTAAATCTACAACAGTTAAAATGTTATCCGGCATTTTATATCCGGACGAAGGCGATATCCAAATCAATGGATTTATTCCTTACAAGCAGAGAAAGCAGTATGTAAAAAATATTGGTGTTGTTTTTGGACAGAAAACGCAGCTTAACTGGGATTTGCCTTTAATTGAAAGCTTTGAACTGATGAAATTTATTTATAAAATTCCACAGAAAAAGTATGAGGAAAATTTACATAAGTTTATAGAACTTTTGGACATGGAATCTTTCATTAACCAGCCGGTAAGACAGCTATCCTTAGGACAGAGAATGAGGGGTGATATTGTCGCAGCACTTTTGCATTCACCTGAAATTGTATTTTTTGATGAGCCAACCATTGGACTTGATGTTGTTGCCAAGGAGAAAATCCGGGAATTTATCAAATATATGAATCAGACTGAGAAAACCACTATTATTTTTACCACACATGATATGCAGGATATTGAAAAGGTCTGTGAGCGTTTAATTATTATTGATGCAGGAAAGAAAATCTATGACGGAAGCATCGAGGAAATTAAGACAAAATATGCAAATTTAAAAACAGTGGAAATATTGTTAGAAGATGGTACAAAAGAGATTAAGAGTTTTGATGTAAACGAGACACCAATGAACGAGATGATGGAAAAACTGTTCTTAGAATATCACATCAAAGATATTTCAATTTGTGAACCGGAAATCGATGGCATTATTCGTGATATTTACGAAGGAAGGGTTTCCCTAGATGAAAAAGAAGTAAGGGGGAATGCTTCATGAGAACATATATTGAGTTTGCGTCAAAGAAATTTCAAAATAAAATGGCATACAGACTGGAATTTTTTATGGGTATTATTAATACGATAATTACGATTGTTGTATACCTTTGTATTTATAAAGCATTGTATGGAGATAAAACAGAGGTGGATGGAATCTCATTTGCAATGGTGGCAACAAGCTTTGTAATATCCTTGGGACTGTCGAGTGCTTTTGAATATAATGAAATGTTTTTGCAGCACAAAGTGGAGGATGGAAGCATTACGAATGAATTATTGAAGCCTGTTAATTTTATGTTACGGCTGCTGGCAGAAAATGTAGGGGAAGGTATTTTCAAAATTGTTTTTAATTTTCTGCCGGCATTAGCATTTACGATGCTGTATGCCAAGCTTTGTCCGCCAAAGAGCATTCTTCATTTTGCTGTGATGATTTTTAGTGTTGGTTTTGGATATTTAATTTTGTGGTTGATAGGTTTTATCGTGCAGACCTGGAGCTTTTGGCTCTTTAGTGTATGGGGAATTATGACAATTAAAAATGTGTTTGTGAGAATCCTCTCCGGTACATTACTTCCAATCTGGTTTATGCCGCAGATAATTCGAAAAATCATAGCCTTTACACCATTTGAATCCATTTATTTTACACCAGTACAGATTTATCTTGGCGAGATTACATGGATGGAGATTTTATCGAAAATTACAATTCAGGCAGTATGGATTGTGATTCTTTTTGTGATAGCGAATTTCTTTTGGAAAAGAGGCGTAAAAAAACTGGTGGTACAAGGAGGTTGATGGAATGGGAGAATTAAGGATTGCGATGCAGTCATTGAAAATGAGTATTCGAAGCAGAATGCAGTATCGGGTAGACTCCTTAGTTGCTGCACTGGCTGTTTTTGTCCGGGAGTCTGCGAATATTATTGTGATTTATCTGGCACTTTTAAAATTTGATAAAATCAACGGATGGAATATTAATGAGATGTTATTCTTATTTAGTATTTTGTTCCTGACTTATGCGATTGTGGTGGCGTTATTTGCAGATTTGCGTGACTTCTCCTGCATGATTCGGGAGGGAAGATTTGACAGACTGATGGTCCGCCCAAGAGGGCTGTTGTTTCAGTTGGTATTAAATAATGCGGATGTTTTGGCAACTGCGGGACATGGAACATTGGGAATACTTTTGTTTCTGATTTCAGCAGGAAGAGTGGGCATCCAGTGGGATTTACCAACGATACTATATTATGTGGGGGCAATTATTGGCGGCGTGTTAATTCAGGGCGGAATCTTTATTATTTTTTCTGCACTTAGTTTTTACTTTGTAGAAACGGGAAGTATAAGAGAAATCTTTTACTGGAATATGAGGAAATTTGCAGGTTATCCAATCAGCATTTATAACAAATTGATACAGACAATTATGATTTATATTGTGCCATTTGCGTTTGTAAATTATTTTCCAGCACAGTATTTACTTCGAAAGGATGACATGGCACTATACAATGAAGTGTATATGTATATTGCTCCAATTGTAGGTGTCGTAATTTATGTAATCGCTTACATTTTCTGGAGAATCAGCGTAAAAAGATATACCAGCACAGGAAATTAAAAAACTAAAAAACTTGAATTTCCCCAAAAACCGTCTTATCATGTATTATCGGAAAGTAAGTGCTTTGTAAAGGAGTGGATACTTATGATAAAAGATTTGACGGAGGGAAATCCGGGGAAAGTGTTATGGCAGTTTGCAATGCCGATGTTTGTGAGTGTTATTTTTCAGCAATTATATAATATTGCCGACAGTATTATTGTTGGCAATTTTGCAAGTCATGGAGAAGAGGCACTGGCAGCAGTAGGAGCATCTTATCCGATTACCATGATTTTTATGGCGATTGCAATGGGATGCAATGTAGGCTGCGCGGTGGTAATTTCCCAGTTGTTTGGAGCGAAGCGTTATCGTGAAATGAAGACCGCAGTAACAACAACATTACTGGCTTCCTTAGTGCTATCGGTATTATTGACGGTATTTGGATTACTGTTTAGTGGTATCATGTTAAAAATGATTCATACACCGGAAAATATTTTTGCGGATGCAGATGTGTATCTGAAAATTTATATAGGTGGCTTTCTGTTTTTATTTTTCTATAATGTTGTTACAGGTATTTTTACCTCCCTTGGTGATTCGAAAACACCATTATATTTTCTGATTGGTTCGTCTCTTAGCAATATTGCGTTAGACTGGGTATTTGTAGCAGTTTTTCATTGGGATGTGGCAGGTGTTGCATGGGCAACCTTTATCTGTCAGGGAATTGCGTGTATTTTAGCGATGCTTACATTACAAAAGCGGTTAAAGGCAATTAAGTGTGAGGAAAAACCGGAAATCTTTTCTGTTTCCATGTTGAAAAAAATCGGACTTTTTGCAGTTCCAAGTGTGTTACAGCAGAGCTTTGTTTCAGTAGGAAATATTTTTATTCAGAGCCTTATTAACAGCTTTGGTTCTTCTGTTATCGCAGGTTATTCTGCGGCAATTAAAATAAATACCTTTGGTGTGACCTGCTTTGGAACGCTCGGCAATGCGGTATCAAGCTTTACTGCACAAAATATCGGCGCGAAAAGTAATGAGAGAGTGAAGCAGGGGCTTCGCGCAGGCATTAGGATGGGACTTATCATTGGTGTGCCGTTTTTCTTAGGCTGTTTCTTCGGAGGTGACTTTTTCATCCGGCTGTTTATGAATGAAGAATCAGTTGTGGCGTTAGAGACCGGGATTCAGTTTTTGGAAATCGTAGCACCATTTTACTTTGTGATTTCCATGAAGCTGACAACTGACGGGCTGTTACGAGGTTCAGGAGCTATGAAATATTTTATGGTTTCTACGTTCAGTGATTTGATTCTTCGTGTGTTATTAGGTTATATTTTAGCAGTTCCATTTGGAACAACAGGAATCTGGATGTCCTGGCCGGTGGGCTGGACAATCGGAACGATTATGTCATTGGCATTTTACAAAAAAGACGTGTGGAAAGTATAGACAAGAGAAGTGGCGAAAAATAACAAAATTGTTTTTTTTTGCGCCACTTCCTTTTTGTGGAAACTATAAAGCGAAATTATTTATAGCTTGACCAGTTGCCATTGTTATAAATCATATTTCTTCCTGGAATGGTCAGGTCTCCTGTCTGTGAGCCGTTTCCATTGTTGAAGATAATGTATTCCGCATCGGAAGGAATTTCGATGGAATATACACCGTTTCCAACGCTTGTCATTTTCTCACCAGGCCATGTGGTAAGTTTTGTATTGCTGCTGCTCCAATAGTAAGCATAAACGGTACTCCAGTTATTTGTGTTCTGATAGAACATATTGCCTGTGGTAATAGTACCGCCACCACTATAATCAGACCAGCTTCCGTTGTTATAAATCTTTTTGTCGCCGGCGATTGTTAAGTCGTCAGTTTTTGTTCCGTTTCCATTATTAAAGATAATGTATTTAGCATCAGAAGGAACTGTAATAGAGTATGCTCCATTGCCAACGCTTGTCATTTTTACACCAGGCCATGTTGCCATCTTGGTGTTGCTGTCGCTCCAGTAGTAAGCATAGACATCACTCCAGTTACTTGTGTTCTGATAGTAAAGAGTTTTGTCGGTTGTGACATCACCACCGCCAGGAGTGTATGTAGACCAGCTTCCGTTTTTGTAAATTTGCTTGAATCCAGGTAATGTTAAATCGTCTGTTTTGGAACCAGAACCATTTGTGAAAATGATATACTGAGCATTTGTTGGAACCTGTACAGAATATACACCATCAGTTCCGGCTGTCATTTTTACACCAGGCCATGTTGTCATTTTTGTGTTGCTGTCGCTCCAGTAATAAGCGTAAACAGTATCCCAGTTTTCTGTATTCTGATAATAAACAGGTTCTTTAGTTGTGACAATGTCACCACTGTTATAAATTACAGCAATACCTGTAGAACCAATTTTACCAGAAATTGTTGTTTCTGTAACAGTCCATTCTGAACCTGTGATTTCATCTTTATATTTACCAGGTTTTGTTGTACCACCGCCATTTGTTACGGAAACTTCAACGTTACCGCCGCTTCCGGCTACGATAACAGCACCTTTTTCACGACAAACAACAGCATAATTGCCGTCTGTTACGTAGTAATCAGGCTGGCCAATCATAGCATTGTGGAAATGGTTTACTGCAGCAACTTCAGGACTTGTAAAGTGAGTGCTGCCCTTCTGTCCTGCATAAATGTTTTCTTTGTAAGAAGAACTTGGACGAGAGAAGTATAATGCTGTAATGTCATTACGGCTTGCTGCAACTGCATATGCACGGTCAATGACATTCTGGCTCATTTCATTAGAGTATCCCCATTCTTTATTATTAGACCATGTATCATGGCTTTCTGCCCAGTAAATTAATTTGTCATTAGAAATACCGCGGGCACACCAGTTACCAAAACTTTTTGGAACAGTACCGGATGCAAATGCATCACGAAGAGTTTTACCATAGTCACTGTCTGTAACTGTCAGGTAATTTGTATACTCTTTCATTAACCCTTCATTTCCAGTATCTCTATCATCTGGTCCTTTGAGGATTTCACCATAATGGTATAAGCCCTGATTGGTTACAGAAGGCCAGAAATTAGAACCTTCACTTGGTAATGAAATATGTTTTGTTGTATCCCATCTGATACCATCAACACCTAAGTTCTTTAATGAATTAACATAATTGCTAACTAACTGCTGAACATAGCTGTGCTCTGTATTTAAATCTGGTAAACCGACACCATCGCCACCGATATTACCATAAGTAACATGATAACGATTTGTCCAGTCAGTTGCTTTGAAATCAGGATGCCAATACTGTGAATCCTTAAGGTCACTCTGAATATTAGAGTGGTCTCCTGCAAGGTGGTTTGCAATAACGTCAACAATTACCTTAATACCATATTTATCAGCTTCCTCACAAAGAGAACGAAGCTCATCTACCGTTCCAAGGTCATTTGTTCCTGCGTAGAATCCTAATGGCTGGTACAGATAATACCATACACCGGATGATACACCTACCTGAGCAGGTGATGTCTGAACAGAAGTAAATCCTGCTGCTGCAATATTTGGAAGTTCCGCTTTGATGTCGTTATACTTCCAGTCGAAGCAGTGTAAGATAACACCATCCTGAATGTTTGATGCAAGATTATAATCAGTAGTAGTGGTTGTTGTAGCTGCCTGTACGGTAGCAGGCGTTGTTGTAATAAAACTTGAAAAAACCAAGCAAAGAGCTAATAAACTGCTAAAAATACCCTTTTTAAATCCCTTTTTCAATTTGAAGTTCATGTCTTCCTCTCCTAATAATAATTTGTAAAAACCAAAAAAGAATGTTGAAAAAACCTTATCATGATAAGGTATGGAATATTAGTATTCTTGGGATTTGCGAAAAAAGTCGAAAGCCCAATTTTAAAATACTCCTATAGCCTATTTTCACCTCCCCATACATTTTTGCTTTTTAACATTTCCCCATAACCCCATAGATACTGTCTTTAGGCAGGATTCAAACGAATTATGAAATCTTTGCCGTATTACCGTACTAAAATCCGTAACATTCTTTAGTACATGAGTATATAGAATGTCAATTAAGGTGTCAAGAAAAAATAAACAAAAATATTTTGTGTGGCAGGGCTTTGTTGTCGAAATTGCACTATAGATAAGAAGGGGATTCAAACCTTTCCCGTTTCTTACAACAATGTAAGCCACGCCCCTTAAATGTAAGCCACATCGATGGCACGAAAACCCTCCGGAAAGTATACTTGATTTATCAACAGAACACACAAACACAGTGTTGTAGATAAATTAAGATATATTTTCCAGGAGGGTTTTGTTATGTCAAACTTAACATCAAGTATTTTATTTGCAGTAAATCATTTCGAGTCGTATGCAGTATTGTTTACCATTCCATTTGTGCTGATGCAGGTGGTAAAAAGAAAAATCAACCTTGTACGTCTTGGTTTGAATTATGTATTTTTATTTTATGTGATGTGCGTGATTGGACTTGTATTTTTCCCAATTCCAACGATGACAGAGGGAATGCCACAGTCCATCTATGGTTTACAGGTAATTCCATTCCATTTTATGGCAGATATTGTACGTGAAACACCATTTGTATGGAATCAGCCACAGACCTATTTGGCAGCAGTTACAGACTGGACTGTTTTACAGGTTGTATTTAATGTGGTGATGACCGTTCCATTTGGAATGTACTTACGTTATAACTTCCATTTTGATGCAAAAAAGGTTGCAGTAACAACATTCCTTTTCAGCAGCTTTATTGAAATTGGACAGTTAACCGGATTATTTTTCATGTTTCCTACCTATCGTCTCTGCGATGTGGATGATTTAATTACCAATACACTTGGTGGGGTGATTGGCTTTGGATTGGTACTTTTGACCGAGAAGTACATGCCTGTAATCCCAGCAATTGAGCGGTTTGAGATGAGAAGAAGAGAAAGAAAGGTTTTAGCAGGAATTTAATTTAGAACCGCTTTTTTGAATAAAAAAGCGGTTCTAAATTTGTTCATTTCGTTATTTGGAGGTTTACGAAAGTGAACGAAAATGGTAAATGTTAACAAATTAAAATTACGAAAATTAGCGAAAAAAGAGAAAATCCAACAACCTACTTGATGAAAATTAAGAAAAAAATTATAATTTGTTTGGTTGCTGGGCAGAACAGTGACGGAGAGGGAAAACAAATTTTCACGAAAAAGATGGGATTTATAGGTTCTGCAAGGTAACAAAAATTTAAATGATTTTTGGAGGAGGATTTTTCAATGAAAAATCGAACAAAGCGCATTTTATCAAGAGTATGCGCAGCAATTCTTGGGGTATTTACGATAGCATCGACGCCGCTTGGGGCAGCGGAGCCAGTAAAAGCGGCGTCAGACGGGTATGAGCTGGTAGATAATGTGCAGGATGCTTCTATCTTGCATTGTTGGAACTGGTCATATCAGACCATTGAAGAAAATTTGGAACTGATTGCACAGTGTGGATATTCTGCAGTGCAGACCTCTCCGGCAACACAGCCTAAAGACTACACCTATGAAGGTGTGGTAGGCATGGAAGTTGGTATTCCAGGCGAGGGTGGTTCTGGTAACTGGTGGAAATTATATCAGCCGGTTGCAGAGTGTGTTTGTGATAACGGACAGACCTGGCTTGGTTCAAAAGCAGACTTAGAGTCTTTATGTGCAGAAGCGGAAAAATACGGCATCAAGGTAATTGTTGACGTTGTAGCGAACCATATGGCAAATGTGAAAGGATGGTCAAATTCGTTAGCTGATGTTTCTCCTCAGGTTGGAACTTACTGGAATCCGGAAATGCTGACGGATGAAAGCTACTGGCATATCAATAAGTATCAGATTTGGATGAGTGACGGCAGACGTGATTTCACACAGGGAACTATGGGTATGCCGGATTTAAATACTGCAGATAAACGAGTTCAGAAATATATTTCTGATTATCTGGTAGAGTTAATTGACTGCGGTGTAGACGGATTCCGTTTCGATGCAGCAAAACATATTGAAACACCAGATGATGACCCTGCATATGCAAGTGATTTCTGGCCAACCGTACTTGGCATTGCAGAATCACATTATGCAGAAAAAACTGGAAAAGACTTATATGTATATGGTGAAGTATTAAATACCGTAGGAGATAATTTCAGCATTGACTCCTATACCAAATATATGTCTGTAACAGATAACTCAGCAGGAAATCATTTATTAGAATCATTTAGAAATAACAATGTAAATACATTAAGTATGGATTATGCAAGTGAAGTATCTGTACTTTGGGCAGAATCTCATGACACCTATATGAACGAGTCATCCAGATATGCTTCAGATAAATCCATCGTTAGAACATGGGCAATGGTTGGAAATAAAGATAATGCAGCTTCTTTATTCTTTGTAAGACCATATTATTCAGCAGATACATTAAATAATGACCAGGATGGTTCATTTAAGAGCAATCTGAAAGCAACATTAACACCTGCAACTATGGGTGAATGTGAAACTTATGTATGGGCATCGAACGAAGTTGCCGCAATCAACCATTTTAACAACAGAATGGTGAACTGCTCAGAATACATGGGTACTGATGGAAACGTAGCATACTGCGTGCGTGGACAGGGTATCGTTCTTGTAAACTTTAACGGAGCTGGTTCTATTTCCATGTCATCTCATGGCTTAGCAGATGGTGTATACACAGATGAAGTATCTGGAAATACATTCACCGTTAGTGGCGGAACAATCAGTGGTAACATCGCAAGTGAATATGGTATTGCTGTTATTTACAAAAATGTTATGCCAAATCCTGATGTAGACTATCCGGTACAGTTAGAAGCTAATGTTGCTGATGGTACTGTATTCTATACAGACACTCTTGAAGTAGAAATCAGTGAAAATTATGCAACTTCTGCAAGCTATAAAGTAAGCACAGGTGAAAGTGGCACATTCTCTGATACAAAAACTTTAACACTTGGAGCTGATTTAGAGGTTGGCGAATCTGTAACACTTGAGCTTACAGGAACAAATGCAACAGGTACAAAAACAGAAACTTATACATATACAAAAGATGAATATGATTTAACAGATTGTATTTTCTATAAGAATACAAACAACTGGTCAGAAGTAACCGCATATCTTTGGAATGATGAGAGTGGTGAAGCTGTTACAAACAGCGGATGGCCGGGAGAAAAAATGTTTGAATGTGATTCCGAAGAAAACATTTATGCATTAAAGATTGATACAGAAGTATGCTATACAAAGATTATTTTCAGCAATAACGGAAGCTCACAGACAGCAGACTTGGTAATCGGTGAAGTTGGAGAATTATACAACCCATCTACAAATAGCTGGACTGAGTACAAAGAGCAGGATACAGAGAAAACGCCAAGCATTAGTGCATCCGTAGAATCCTCTGTTGTAACAGGTGCTACAGAAGTAACATACACAGTGAAAAATGCCGAGAGCGCAACCTATCAGGTAAATGATGGCGAAGCAGTTTCCTTCACAGATTCTGTAACAATCACAGTTGCAGCTGATTTAGCAGAAGGAAGTTCAGATACAGTAGTAATTAAAGCAGTAAATGGTTCAAAATCCAAAGATGCTTCTTATGTTTACACAATGGATTACAAACAGCCGGTTGTAAGCGCATCTGTTGAAACAGATACAACATTTGAAGATTCTTTAGACGTTACATTTACAGCAGAAAATGCAGCAGAAGCAACGATTACAGTAAATGGTGAGACAGAAAGCTTTACAGATTCTATCACCAAGACATTAACAGCAACATCAACTGTTGTAATCAGCGCAGTAAACGGAACAAAGAGTGCCAAAGAAACCTTTAACTATACAAAATATGATGCAAGCGGAAATTATGTATATTTCAATGTAAGTGCCTGCAGCTGGTTCGGAAATGACAATGCCGTACTTGCTTCAAAATTCAACAACGAAAGCAGCTATACAAAAGCTGAATTAGTAACAGATAACGGAACATCTTATTATAAGGTAGAAGTTCCAGCAAATGCATCAAGCGTATCTATCTGCCGAATGATTACAAACGGCAATACTTACAATGCATTAACAGTTTCATTAGAAAGTGGTAAAAACGTTTGGACAGGAAACTCTGGATTTAACGGAGGAAGCTGGTCATATAACTCTGCTTTAGGCGGTGGAACAGTAGTTGAGCCGGTGAAAGAAGAAATGACAGTTTACTTTGTAAACAATTATAGCTGGAATGGAACAATCAGAGCATATTACTGGGGAAGTGATGCCAAGACAGTTTCATGGCCAGGGGAAGAAATGACAAGCGTTGGAACAAATGCGAATGGTTACAGTGTATACAAGATTACAATTCCAAATGATATTGTGGGATTAATCTTTACAAATGGTTCTGCTCAGACAGTAGATATTACCACCGATTTAGAAGATGGTAAATTATTTACAATCAGCGGAAACTCTGGAAGCAAATGCACAGTATCTGCTTCTGAATATTAATTAGAAAACCTGTGCCGCAAGGCGCAGCTATAAAACCCTCCGAAGGATGCAAATCCTTCGGAGGGTTTTTTTGGTGGATGTAAAAAAGATTTTACATGCCGCGTACTAGTTATCCTAACTATAGTTTGGTAAAATACATTATATATAGAAGAAACACGTTTGAATGGGAGGATGAATGCAATGCAGATTAAATCCCTACGCATTAAAAATTTTAAATCCATCCGCGAGCTTGAAATTCATGATATAGAAAATTCATTGATTCTCGTTGGGAAAAATAATACAGGAAAAACGGTTGTATTAGATGCCATTCGTGCAGTGACTGGCAATTACGTGATGAAAGACACCGATTTTAATGAGAAGAAACAAAATATTGAAATTGCGATGGTTCTTGAAATTACGGAAGAAGATTTGCGGCAGTTTCATGCATATGGAATCGTAAGTTCTTATAAGCGCTATGAATCCTGGAAAAATGAATTCTGCGAAAAACTTCCGTCCTTCTCTGATGGAAAGTTATCGTTTGTATGCTCTATCAATCAGAATGGGAAAATCCGATACGAGGATGGCTGGCACAAAAACAACAGATGTATCCCGGAGATTCTGCCAAAGCTTCATTTTATTGATACTACCAGAAATGTAGCATCCCTTCAGGAAGACTTGCTGATGTTCCAGAAATCAGAAGAATTAATGCAGCTGCGTTCGAATACCTGTATGTTTGATACGGCAAAGACCTGCAATCACTGTTTTAGCTGTATTGGTCTGATTAATCAGAAAAAGCCAAAGGATTTGCAGCTGCATGAAACCGCAAGGCTGTTAGAGTATAAAATGTATCAGCTTAATCTTAGCGAATTTTCACAGAAGGTCAATGAAAATTACCGGAAAAATGGCGGTGTGGAAGAAATTCTTTATACCTTATCCTGCAATATGGATAAAATGTTTTCCGTAGAAGTGAATGCATGGCATGAGGAATTAAAACGTTTAAGCTCAGTGGAGCAGCTTGGAAATGGTATGAAAAGTATTTATATGCTCTCGCTTCTTGAAACTTATATCGAAGATGAAAAAAGGATTCCAAGCATTATTATTGTGGAATACCCCGAATTGTTTCTGCATCCGTCCTTGCAGAAAACAGCGAGTAAAATCTTATATCGTCTGTCCAAAAAGAATCAGGTGATTTTTACCACACATTCGCCGAATATGGTTTCGAATTTTACCAGAGGTCAGATTTGTCAGATGGTATTAGATGAGGAGGGGTATTCCACAGCCAGACAGAATGCAGATATTGATGATATTTTAAATGATTTAGGTTACAGCGCAAATGATTTCTTGAATGTAGATTTTGTATTTATTGTGGAAGGAAAGCAGGATAAATCAAGATTTCCACTGTTGTTAGAGAAATATTATTCTGAAGTTTATAATAAAAACGGTGATTTATCCCGTATTTCTATCATTGCAACCAACAGCTGTACAAATATCAAAACCTACGCAAATTTAAAATATATGAATCAACTTTATTTAAGAGACCAGTTTTTAATGATTCGCGATGGTGATGGTAAGAACCCGGAAGAGTTAGCAGGACAGCTCTGCCGTTATTACAGCGAAAGAAACCAGCAGGATGCAGATAAGCTCCCAAGAGTACGCAGACAGAATGTTCTAATTTTAAAATATTATTCCTTTGAAAATTATTTTTTAAATCCAAAGGTAATGGCACAGCTTGGAGTTGTTAAAAGTGAAGCAGATTTCTGGGAAATTCTGTTTTCAAAATGGGAGCAGTATTTATACAGATTAAGCAGTGGACAGCATCTGACAGAGGTTTTAGGACAGCAAATCAGTTCTATTTCTGAGTTGAAGGAGCATTTCGAAGAATTCAAGATTTATATGCGTGGACACAATTTGTATGACATTTTTTATGGAAGATTCCGGGAACAGGAAACAGAACTTTTGCGCAGATATTTAGAAATTGCACCAAGAGAAGACTTTAAAGATATACTGGATGCAATTGATGCATTTGTTTATTTTGACAGCCGAAAGAAAACGGAAGGTCAGGAAAATATGTGATAATAAGTAGTTAAAGCCATCAGACAATGCCTGATGGCTTTTTGCATAAAAATACGAAAAAAACGCCTAGTAACAAAGTACTGGACAAAAATACCTAGAAAAATGTAGTACTTTAGTTAAATTAAGTAAAAGTGATTAAAAACACATTATAATGTAAAATTTATGTAAAATTATGCAAAAAAATGAGGAAAAATTAAAAAAAGTTTTATGAAATATTTATCTTGAAATTAAAATATGAAATCGTGTTTAATTAAACAATAGCGCTCTAGCGCGGTAAAGTATGTACGTAAGGAGATAAGGAGAGGGTTATGAAGAAGAAAATAATTCTTGTATTGGCAGTTATCACAACAGCAATTTATATGGTATGGCGAATTGGCTGGTCATTACCATTTGAACACAGAGCAGTAGATATGATTTTCGGTGTTCTTCTGCTTGTTGCCGAAATTATCGGTTTTATTGAAGCGGCAAACTATATGACTGGAATGGCGAATGAGAAGAAGCTTGATAAGCCAGAGATTCCAGAGGAAGAATATCCGGACGTTGATGTATTTATTGCTACATATAATGAAGAAACGGAATTGTTAAGAAAAACAGTAAACGGCTGTCTGAATATGGATTATCCAGATAAGAAAAAAGTACATGTATATATTTGTGATGATAATGACAGACCTGAAATGGCTGCATTAGCAGAAAGTATGGGTGTTGGATATTTCAGACGTGACACCCATGAAGGTGCAAAGGCAGGAAATTTAAATAATGCATTAAAACAGACTACTTCTCCACTTGTTGCGACATTTGATGCTGATATGATTCCAATGCATGATTTCCTGACAACAGTTGTACCATATTTCTTTATGGACAGATATGAAATGAACAAGGACGGAGTATGGACAAAGAAAGAAAAACCAGGGAAAAAGGTTGGATTTGTTCAGACACCACAGAGTTTTTATAATGCAGATTTATTCCAGTACAATCTGTTCTCTGAGAACTCAGTTCCAAATGAGCAGAACTTTTTCTTCCAGTCCATTCAGGTCGGAAGAAATGGAGCAAACGCTGCAATTTATGCAGGAAGTAATACGATTTTAAATAGAGAAGCCTTAGAGAGTGTTGGTGGTTTTTATCAGGATGCGATTACAGAAGATTTAGCTACCGGACTTTGCATTCAGACAAACGGCTATCAGACATATGCCCTTGGAGAAGTACATGCGAACGGACTTGCTCCAACAGATATGGCATCCTTATTTAAACAGAGAGACCGTTGGGCGAGAGGATGTATCCAGACCTTCCGTCAGTTACATCTTTTCACAAGAAAAGGAATGACACCAAAACAGAGAAGAGCATATATTTCTTCCTTATTATATTGGTACACTCCAATCCGTCGTGTGATTTTCTTACTGTCACCGATTCTTTTTGCAGTATTTAATGTATACCTTTTAGACTGCCGTATGCAGGAAGTTCTTTGTGTATGGCTGCCACATTATGTATTCTATACACTTGCACTCGGAAACTTGTCAGGAAAACAGCGTACCAGCCGAGTAAGTAATATTTATGACACAATATTATCCTTCCAGCTGATTCCGGGAGTTATTCTTGAAACATTAGGAATCAAGAAAGAAAAATTCGAAGTAACAAAGAAAAATATGGAAACAGATGATGAAAACATCTGGAAACGTTTAAAATTTGCAATTCCACAGCTTGTTTTGATTGCATTTTCTCTTGTAGGAATTGGAATCTGCTTATGGAATTCTATCTATTATAAAACCGTACAATATATCATCATTCTTGGCTGGCTTGTTGCAAACCTTTATTACCTTGTGATGTCTGTATTCTTTGTAGTCGGAAGAAAATATTTCAGACAGAAAGAGCGTTTCTATGTACCGGTTTCTGCAGTACTTGAAACAGACACATGGAAAAAAGAAGTAAAAACAAAAGATATTTCAGAAGGTGGACTTGCCTTTGAATTAGATACACCGGAATATGTACCAAGTGATGAAACAATCCGCATTACAGTATCAGATGAAGAAAAGAGATATACAGCTCATCTTACAGGAAATATTGTGCATGTTGCAGGACACAAGGGAACATGGCGTTACGCAGTACAGTTTGAAGATGTTTCAGGGGAAGAGCAGTTAAAACTTTATCAGATTGTTTATGACAGAGTTCCAACACTTCCATCTGAGGTAAATCATCACAGTAGTTTTTATGAAGATTTAAAGAACAATATTCATAAGAGAAAACAGCCAAACCGTCCATCCAACCGTAAACAGCCACGAGTAGACATTAACCGTAAATTTAAAACGGATAAGGGCTACGATGTATGGATGATTGACTTTGATTACATTTATGTACTTATTAAGAATAAGCAGAATAAGTATGAAGAAAATATCAAACTTTATGATGAAAAAGAAAACGGCATTTGTTTTGAATGCAGCCTCAATAAATTATTAACTCAGAAAGCAAATGGAAAAGTTCAGGCAGGCTTATATCGTCTGGACAATGAGCAGGATTTCAGATTTAACAAGGAATTCGAACAGCAGCTTTCAAAATGGGAATCCGAAGCACGTAAGAAAAACGAGACAAGAAAGAAACAGCTCAAGAAAGCACAAAGAGAAAATCCTTATGAGTATAACGAAGAGGCATTTTTATAAGAGGAGTTATATAGATGAAAAAGCAACACATAAGAAAAATGTTTGTTACAGGACTGCTTTGCATGGGCATGTGTCTGTTTGGAGACAGTGTCAATTGTAAAGCATATGAAAGGACTGTTTTATCCTCCGATAGTCAGGCAAGCACCTGGCAGGAGGATGATGCCAAAACAAATATTGAAATTAAGCAGAATCAAGATGAAATTGAGGTTGCGATAGATACAAACGAAGTTACAGAGCAATATGAAATGTTTCTTCTTTTTGTGATAAATGAGGAGTTATTTTCTGTCTCAGAAACAGAGGCAGTTGCAATTGATTACAGCTATGACGGAGAGCAGCCATTGTATATTTCTGTGGAATTAAATGATACAGAGGGCGGAAAGCTTTATACAGAGGACGTGTGCTCTTATATTGAGACAGCAGATAATAAAAATTATCTGTGTCAGACGGAAAACGGACTGATTACTTTATCACCGGGGACAAGCGGAACAATTATGATTCCAACAGCAGAAATGCAAAAGAGTGATGTTGATTTTGAAAGCTTTTATGGAATCACACTTTCCTGTCTGGCAGAACAGATGAATGAAGGTACACTTTGTTTAAAAGAAGTAAAGGCGGTTTCCAATCAGGCAGTACAGCAGTACACAGAGGTAAATGATGCTTATATCGAAGGAAGCAGTCAGATTACTATTCCATATATGGGAACTTATTGGTTTGATTATTCTATGGTTGGATGTACAGGTTCTTTGGCAGCAGAGAAGTTTCCAGAAGGATGTACATTGGAAGGAAATGGACGGCTTGTTTTAACAGCGGATGCACAAGAGGGTGAAGTTGTTCTTGATGCAGAAGTTGGAAATGGTTTTTATGTAAAAAAAGTAGTTCAGGTAAAACAGCCAATAGATATGGGTTATGAATTGAAAGAGCCACAGGAGATGGATGAGGTATCTTATTCCTTATCAATTTTTGCAAAAGATGGTGTGATACCAACTGTCAGAATGGTTCTGTTTGTAGTGATTGCTCTTGTAGTAATACTGTTTCTATGGGTAAAAATTCGAATTAGAAAAGATATGAGAGCTACAGAAGAGGAGGAAATCTTTTAATGCTATTTTCCAGTATTGTTTTTATTTGTTTTTTCCTTCCGATTGTTTTGATTGGAAATTATGCACTTAGTTTTTCAAGAACAGCACAGAATGTGCTGCTTTTGATTGCAAGTTTGTTCTTTTATGCATGGGGAGAGCCGGTTTATGTGCTGATTATGATTTTCTCCATTCTTTTGAATTACTGTTTCAGCCTTTTGGTAGATAAATTTGATGGACAGAAGCAGAAACAGAAAACAGTGGTTGTTATTTCAGTTATTGCAAACTTAGGAATTTTATTTGTATTTAAATACGCAGGTTTCGTAGTTCGCAATTTGAATCTGCTTTTTGGAGAGAATCTGATACCAGAGCCACAGCTTGCACTGCCAATCGGTATTTCATTCTTTACTTTCCAGGCATTATCTTATGTGATTGATGTATATCGAAAGGATGCACCTGTGGAAAAGAATCCTTTCTATCTGGGATTATATATTTCTTTCTTTCCACAGTTAATTGCAGGTCCAATCGTTCGTTACACAACAGTTGCAGACCAGATTCGTAACCGTAAGATGAACTGGAATAAGTTTTGTGCAGGCAGCAGCCGTTTTGTAATGGGATTCTGTAAAAAAATCCTGTTAGCAAATAATTTTGCTACTATTGCGGATTATGTTTTTAAAATCAATTATGCAGGCGAGAGCATGCCTGTGCTTCTTGCATGGTTAGGCGGAATTGCGTATACCTTACAGATTTTCTTTGACTTCTCAGCATATTCCGATATGGCAATCGGACTTGGTTTAATGTTTGGATTTAAATTCGAAGAAAACTTCAACTATCCATATATCTCCAAATCTGTTACAGAGTTCTGGAGAAGATGGCATATTTCCCTTACTACATGGTTTCATGAATATGTGTACTTCCCATTAGGTGGTTCAAGGGTTAAAAATCAGGATAAAATTGTGCGCAACATGTTTATTGTATGGCTTTTAACAGGTATCTGGCATGGTGCGGAATGGACCTTTATCTTATGGGGAATGTGGAATTTTGTATTTATTTTTATCGAAAAAATTACAGAATTTGAGCTGAATAAAGTTCCTGGCTGGATAAAACATATTTATTTACTTTTCGTTACAGTTATTGGCTGGGTATTATTCCGCGCAGAAAATCTTGGTCTTGCACTGGATTATCTGAAAAACATGTTTGGAATGACAGGCAGTGGACTCTTAAGCTCACAGGCATTGATGTTCGTAAGAGAGTATTGGATTTACTGGTTGTTTGGTATTCTGTTCTGTACTCCATTTGCGAAACAGTTGGAGAAACAGATGGTAGACGCAAAAAGCCGTATTCCTTCTATATTAGGAACGATTGTTTATCCGGTTGGCTTGATGCTTTTATTTGTAATCAGCTTTTCATGTCTGGTACGAGGCAGCTACAATCCATTTATTTATTTTAATTTCTAAGGGTGAAGAGAATGAAAAGACATTTTATTAAAAAGTATATTTTTACAGTTATATTTATGCTGTGTCTCTTTGTGTATGCGGGAATAAATCTTGTACATGAAATACCAACTCTTGCTGACATGTTAAAGGATTTTGACTGGAAAAATATAGATACAGAAGTTGCAGAGTTAGAAAGCACAATTAATGATAATGTATACCAGAAATATACATGGATTGAAACCTTTGGAACTGCCGAAGAAGTGATTGGAACAGATGTTGACAACGGATTTTCCTATGTAAAATCAACAACAGGAGCGTTAAATTACACAGATGAGGGCAGCAATGATGCGCTTTTACAGGAAAATATTCAGGCAATCCAAAAAGTGAACCAGTTGGCTGCGGCATATGGCGCAACACCAATTGTTCTGCTTGCTCCTGATGTTTATGTAGAAGGAGAAGACGAGTTCCGCGAGGGAATTCCATATTTAGATAAGAACGAGGAGTTAGACAAGGTTCGTGAAGCTGTAGAAGGAAAAAATATCGTTTGTGTAGATTCGAGAGATTATCTGGAAGAAATTGCAGAGTGGACAAATGAACCAATCTTTTTTGATACAGACCACCATTGGAGAATTAAACCGGCATTTTATATGGCAGGCATTCTTATGGATGAAATGGATAAGTCATGGAATGGATTATTAAATCCAAATGGTTTTTATTCAAATATTGATAATTACAATGTCTATACTTATGAGGATTGTTTCCTTGGTTCAATGGGACGAGAAACAGGTATTGTATACGCTGGTTTAGATGACATTGATTTGATATATCCAAAATATGAAACAAATTTTGTTCATACTTATAAGAGTACAGAAGATAGTGAAGCAAAGACAGTAGATGGTGAATTTGTAAACAGTATTTTAGATATTTATAACTTTAATAACGCAGATGATATTTATCTTTCAGATAAATATAGTACATATTTGGATTCTGTAAATACACAGGATTATATCACAAATGTATTACATCAGGATGGGCCAAGAGTATTGGTTATTCGAGATTCCTTTATGGCACCAACAGCAGCATTTCTTGCAAATGTGTGCAGCGAGATGGATATGGTATGGTCTATGCGTTACACCGGGGATTTAGAGGAGTTAATCTGTCAGGGTGGCTATGACTATGTGATTGTGGAGCTTGGTTCAACAAACTTAAATGATGTGGACTTACTCCAGTGTATCAAAAACAAATAATGAGGTGGTTAGTTAGGAAATGCAATTGAAAAAGGGAATCTGTGTCATCGCATTAGCAAGCTGTATGCTTATCAGTGCCTGTGGAAAACAAGGACAGCAGTATGCAAAACTAGAGGCAGAGAAGCAGGAAAATGAGGCAGAAGCGGTGCAGACGGACACACAGGAAACAAAGCAGAATGAAAGCAGCTTACAACAGGAGAAAACTGTGGGAGAAAAACCGATACCTGGTATTATCTGCTGGGGAGACTCTCTGACTTATGGACACAATGGCGAAGGAGTCAGCTATCCGGCTGTTTTAGAGGAAAGATTAAAAGAAAATATCGGTGATATTCCAGTTGTAAACATGGGAGCTTGTGGAGAAGATTCCGTTACAATTGCAGGACGAAGCGGTGGAATTCCGTATGTAACAGCGGAGGCAGTTACAATTCCGGCAGGAACAGAAGCCGTAGAAGTGCCTATCATTTCAAGTAGTGGAAAAGAAGTCAGTCCATCACTTTATACAGAAGTAGGGATTAATGAATGTACGATTGCCGGAGTTTCCGGTACACTCAGTATTCAAAAGGTAGGAAAAAAAGGAAGCAAGTACTTTTTTACAAGAAACGAAGCAGGAAAAGAAGTATATGTGCCGGCTGGAATTGGAATAAGAACAGCAGCTGCACAAAATTATAAAGATTATTTATCCATTGTATTTATCGGTACAAATGGGGGATATGATAGTATAGAGGAATTGATTGAGCAGCAGGATGCTATCATTTCTTCAAGAATTGCAAATACAGAGAAATATTTAATCGTTGGAATTACTTATGGAAATGCAGAAGCAATGGCAGAATATGATACCGCCATGTATGAGCACTATGGTGATAAATATTTTTGTCTTCGCTCTTATTTATCTGTATTTGGCATGGAAGATGCGGGACTTACTCCGACAGAGGAAGATTTGCAGTGTATGCAGTTAGGAAGAGTTCCAGAGTCCTTAAGGTCAGATGATGTTCATTTTTCACCGAAAGGATATGAAGTCGTTGGAAATGCAATCTATGAGAAGTTAGAGTCACTTGGTTATTTTGAAACAGAGGAACAGACAGTAAGCAGAGGGGATGCGTTTGTGTTTGCGAAGAAGCTTGGCGCAGGAGTCAGTATTGGAAACACATTGGATGCGTATGGAAAAGGTGAGTTTGAAGATATACTTGACTATGAAACAAGCTGGTATAATCCTCAAATTACACCGGAATTATTTCAGCTAATCAAAGAATCGGGATTTGAAACGGTCAGAATTCCAGTGACATGGCAGGAGCATTTGGAAGAAGATGGCACGATTGATGCGGCATGGCTTGCAAGAGTTAAGGAAGTGGTAGATTACGCCTATGATAATGAACTTTATGTAATCATTAATGTTCACCATGACCAATGGTATTACCCATCCTATGAAAATCTGTATCAGGCGCAAAATATGGTAAGACTTGTATGGAAACAGATTGCAGAGTGCTTTAAAGATTATGATGAGCATTTGATTTTTGAAGGGTTAAATGAACCTCGTTTTGCAGGAACAGAGATAGAGTGGGGAAATGGTACAAACGAAGCTTATCTGGTCATTAACGAGTTAAATCAGTGTTTTATTGATACGGTACGAAGTACAGGAAGTGAAAACAGTGAGCGTTATCTAATGATTACCACATACCGTTCCGGTGGTCAGACAGAGATGTTAGAAGCACTTACCATACCAAAGGATGAACACATTCTTGTATCAGTGCATTCCTATGCACCATATTCCTTTGCGCAGGATGAAGACGGTACTGCCAGCTGGAGTGAAACAGATGCGGAAAGCGTAGAGGCAATCGACTATGATTTCGAATGCATGAGTAAATTTATTCAGGAAAAAAATGTTCCGTTGGTGATTACCGAGTTTGGAGCAGTAGATAAAGAAAATCCAGAAGATAGAGCAGCATGGTGTGAATATTTTGTTGGAAAAGCAAAAAAAGCAGGTATTCCATATATCTGGTGGGAAAACAATTATCCGGCAAGTCCAAACGAAGGATATGCAATCCTTGACCGGTGGAGTAATGAAGTTGCATACCCGGAAATTCAGAAGATTTTAACAAACTGATGATAAGAGATGGAGTTGTTATATGAAAAGAAATAAAAAGGTGATTGCAGTAATTGCAACAATTGTTGTGGGAATGACAGCAGCCTGGGCAGTAGAAAAAAAATTGAATCCGGTATCTGAGGAAGTATTTACCATTGAGAGAGAACAGCAGCATGAAAAGGCAATGGAAGATGGGGCAGATACAACACTTGGAATTACAGAAATACCGGAAGATGGGGTGGTAGATGAAAGCTTTGAAAGTCATCTGCCTTTAGTAGTAATTGATGTTGGAAATAATGAAATTCCTGTTACCAAAAGTTATATACAGGAAGAGGATGGAACAGTCAGAATAGAAAGAACTGGAGAAGAGTCGTTTGTTACTGGTTCTATTCAGATTATAGATAATGAAGATTATCATAACTCTTTACAGGATGAAGCAACACAGGAATCCAAAATGAAGATTCGTTATCGAGGAAATTCTTCTTTGGGATATGACAAAAAGCAGTATGCGATTAAGCTGTTAAACGAAGACGGCAGCAACCGCCAGATGTCAGTGATGTCTATGGGAGAAAATAATGACTGGATTTTAAATATTTCTATGGCAGATGCTTCTTTGATTCGTAATTACATGGCGTATAACTTAGGAAGCGCAATGTTTCCTTATACACCGGAAGCAAAATATTGTGAAGTGTTATTAAAAGATGGTGATGAATATATCTATCAGGGATTATATCTTATGATGGAAAAAATCGAAAAGAGTGATGAAAGAGTAGACATCAGCACATATCATCCGGGAGATGATGTAGTAAGTTATCTGCTTTGTCGTGACAGGGAAGATGATACTGAGGTTCAGCTTTCTACTTATTGCTCTGAAAATAATTTGTGTTATGGAAGAATCTCTGTGTTATATCCGGATGCCGAGATTTTAGATGATTATGCACTTGATTATATTGAAAATGATATAGACCAGATAGAGCGGGTATTGTACTCAGAGGATGAAGCAGTATTTGCTACGTGGACAAATTATTTAGATTATCAGTCTTTTGTGGATTATTTCCTGTTTAATGAATTATTTGGAAACTATGATGCAGGTAATAACTCTACATATTTTTATCGTGACGGAACACAAAAGCTTCATATGGGACCTTTATGGGATTACGATGGAGCAATGGACAACTATGCAACCGAATTAAATAACCCGGAATATGTTGCATTCCAGAGTCATCCTTGGTTTGAGAAACTCTGTCAGTCTAAGGAGTATGTAGATGGCTTACAGGTTCGTTATGAGCAGATGAAAAATTCTATCTATTCTGCAGAAAATATCGGAAACTATGTGGATGATGTCAGTGCATTCCTTGGGAATGCAGCAGCCCGCGACTGGAGCAGATGGCAGAGCGAATATGGCGAGAATAGTATGCTTATGGATGAGGCTGACGACCAGGGGTACATGATAGATAGAAAACGAAGCACTTATGAAGAGGAAGTACAGCGTTTAAAAGATTTCTTCGAAATAAAGGAACTTTACATGGAGGACGGCTTAAAAGAGCTTGAGGCAGGCGTGATAGATTCTAAGACAAGAGTTGGTTCTTATGCAGCGGTTATCACAATTATTGCTTTGATTTGTTCTGTAGTATTGATTAGAAGAAGAAACACATTTAAATAGGAGAAAAAGAATGGTATTTTCCAGTTTAACATTTTTACTTTATTTCTTGCCAATTACGCTGCTGGTGTATTTTTTACTTGGCTTTTCAATCACCTTGCAGAATATCTGGCTGTTAATTGTCAGCCTTGTATTTTATGCATGGGGAGAACCAGCTTATATTGGTATTTTATTAATTTCTATTTTACTGAACTATATATTTGGACTTTTTGTAGGAAAGTTCCGGGAGAAGAATGATAAACTCGCAAAGTGGTTTGTTTTTTTCGATGTATTGGTGAATCTTGGAATTCTGTTTGTATTTAAATATATGGGATTCTTTGTTGGAATCATCAATTCAGCAATTGGACAAGACCTGATAAAAGCACCGGAGCTTTCAATGCCGGTTGGTATTTCTTTCTTCACATTCCAGGCATTATCTTATGTTGTGGATGTATACAGAAAAGATGCTGATGCGCAGACCAATCCATTTTACATGGGACTTTACATTGCATTTTTCCCACAGTTGGTTGCAGGTCCGATTGTACGATACAAAACAATTGAAGAATATATTCGTCAGAGAAAAATTAATTTCACCCAGATTTCAAACGGAATCTGCCGATTCGCAGTCGGTCTTTCAAAAAAGGTTTTGTTATCTAATAATCTGGCGGTAGTGGTAGATAAAATTTATGACCTTACATTAACAGGTGCAGAACTGTACTCCGTATCCGTTGTTATGGCATGGATAGGTGCAGTTGGATATATGCTTCAGATTTACTTTGACTTCTCTGCTTACTCTGACATGGCAATCGGTTTAGGAAAAGTATTCGGATTCGAGTTTGAAGAAAACTTTAACTATCCATATATCTCCAAATCCATTGGTGAGTTCTGGAGAAGATGGCATATTTCGCTGGGAACATGGTTTAAAGAGTATGTGTACTTCCCATTGGGCGGTTCTAGAGTGGAAAATCAGGACCATATGGTTCGAAATACTTGTATTGTCTGGCTTTTGACCGGACTTTGGCATGGCGCATCCTGGACTTTTATCCTTTGGGGAATTTACAACCTGCTGTTTATTTTAATCGAGCGATTGGTTGGATTTGAAAAATGGAAAAATCATGATGTATTAAAATTCATATACAGCAATCTTGTAGTATTGTTTGGATGGGTTTTATTCCGAACAGAAAGTTTATATTTGTTAAAAGAATATGTAAAAAATATGTTCTGGGCAAATGGAAATGCGTTTTGTAATGATACAACATTAATGATATTAAAAGAGTACTGGATGATATTTATTCCGGCAATCTTGTTTAGTGCACCTTTAGCACCAAAGCTTCGCGAGAAGTTGATTAACTCTGAAAGAGCAGGAGTTGCAGTAATTTCTAAAATTACCTATGTAGTTTTACTGGCTGCAGGAATACTGCTTAGTGTATTATGTCTGATTCGTGGTGGATATAATCCGTTTATTTACTTTAATTTCTAAGAAGAGGAGATGGGAATATGAAGAAATTTGAAAATATTGAAAAATATGTTTTTTCTGTCCTGTTTCTCGTGGGACTGTTTGTTTTTGCAGGCTTTTCGATGAAGAATAGTATACCGGTATTACAGGGAACTGTTGAGAGTCTTACAAACCATATACAGGAATTGTGCACCTCCGGTTATAAAGAGGAAACTGCGAATGTAGGGGGAGAGGGAGATTCTTCCGAGGGGCAGATTGAAAGAACAGATAATATCATGGATGCAGTTTCTGCATGCCTGCTCCAAATTGATTCAGATATACTGGAAAATGTTTATCATAGATATGACTGGATTGAAGCTTATGGAGCAATAAACCGCGCCATTGGAAAAAAAGAAGTGAATGGATTTAGTTATGCATTAGACAAAAACGGTGCTTATAATTCCGTAAACTTCTGGAATGAAGTAGAAGATACAGATATCCGACGTTTTTCTCAGCAGCTTTATATGCTAAAACAGGATGTGGAAGCCAATGGCGGAAAAATGCTTTTTATGGGATATCCGAATAAATACTATGAAGCTTGGAACAGCGGATATGAAGGGATTCCGTACAATGGTTATAACAGTAAGATGGATGAACTGCTGTTATGGAATCGTCGTTATGGAATTGATTCGATTGATTACCGCGAGGTATTGGCGGATTCGGGATTGGCCTTTGAAGAGATGTTTTATAAGACGGACCATCACTGGACTGGATATGCAGCATTTATTGCTTTTGAGGAACTTGTGGAGCATTTAAATGAAGAGTATGATGCCGGTTTAGACGAGGATGGATATTATCGGGATATTAACAACTACGAAGTGGAATGGCATGAGGATATGTATCTGGGAGCTTCGGGAAGAAATATAGGAATTTCTTTTGCAGGTGGCGAACTGGAGGATTTTCAGAGCCTGAAGCCAAAGTTTTCAGGAAATATTACATGGAATGGAAGAACTGGTGATTATACAGACAGTGTAATCGAAGACGAAAAATTAGAATATGAGGATATTTATCAATCAGATGGATATGCGTATTATATGGGTGGTGTGTATTCGAGAGATACTATCGTAAATCATGATAATCCGGATGGATTGAAAATATTTTTTATCCGAGATTCTTTTGCATCGCCTATGATTATTGACATGATTCCATTCTGTAGTCAGATTGATTGTGTATGGGGAAAATACGCTACCGATGATTATGTAAAAGAAATGATTGCAGAAGGCGATTATGATTATGTTTTTGTAGGCTATTACACAGAGGATATTATGTCAAACTTTTTCCATTTTTATGAGAATGATTATATGAAAGAACAGGAGGAGTAGAGATGCTGGATGTACTACGAGAAGAAAAAAAGTACAAAATGTCGTTAGCAGAGCTTGTCTATATCAAAGGACAGTTAGAAAACGTCATGCATGGTGATGCATTTAATGGGACAAAGCCATATCTGGTACGCTCCTTATATTTCGATTCTGCATCAGATATTGATTTTTACGAAAAAGAAGCGGGAATCAATGACAGAAAAAAAATCAGACTTCGTGTATACAGCCCGGATGCCAAAAAAGCAAAGCTTGAGCTGAAAGCAAAAAGCGGAACAATGCAGAGAAAACAGTCACTGACTGTTTCCAAAGAAGATGCAATGGAAATGATTCGCGGAAACTATTCTGTGCTTTTAAATTATAACGAAGAACTGGCTGAGTACTTATACCGTAAGATGACAATGGAATTGTATCAGCCAAGATGCGTGGTAGAATATGACCGCATTGCATTTGGAACAAATGAGAATAACATACGATTGACCTTAGATTCTGGTGTCAGAGCAAATGAGGGCTCGTTTGATATTTTCTCCAATCAGTTACAGCTTTATCCGGTTATGAGACCGGATGAGGGAGTTTTGGAAGTGAAATACAATCGTTTTCTTTTAAGCTACATTAAGGATATTATCCGTTGTGTAGATAAAGTGGAAACTTCCGTCAGCAAATACAGTATGTCAAGAAAATTTGGACTGGGAGGTGAATGAGTATGAAAGATACGCTCGATTTAATATTGGTTCTTGCATCTGCCGGTTTTCTTGGATGTGTGATTGGAATCGTATACAAAATGGCTCATTCGAGAGCAGTCATGGCAAAACAGATGGTAATGGCATTGATTGTATACAGTGTGATTCCTGCAATGATGCTTTATGTAAAGTTTAATGTAGGTGGAATCGCGGTTATCAGTGCGGTAACTATGATGCGTTTCCGAAATCCTATAAAAGACCATAGAGATTTGGTTTATATTTTATGGGCTGTCATTGGTGGTTTTTCCTGCGCAACACATCAATATTTTCTTTTAGGAGCAGGGAGCATTACAATTGTTCTGATATTGTTTGGATTAGATGTTATGCGCAATTCTGAACGTCTGCTTCTTGTTGTGCGCGGTGATGCACAGGCGGAAGAAAGTATTATGGAATCTATTCAGTATCAGGGAGAAAATCATCTGAAAATGCGTTACAACAATTCAATGGAAGATGCTTACACAGAACTGATTTATGAGATTCGAAATAATTGTGATGATAAGTTGAAATTTGGAGAAGAGATAAAAAATTATCTTTATCGGTTAGGAACAGTAACAGAAGTGAACCTCCTATATCAAAATGATGATATGTCAATTTAATACAATGGGGAAGGAGGAAAAAATGAAAAAGGATACATATAAGAAATTAGTTGTCAGTTTATCTATTATAACATTGCTTATATATATAATTTGGCGAATCGGATTTACGCTGCCGACAGAGTACGGAATAGTAGTGCTTGCATGTGGTATTCTCATGCTTATCAGTGAGATTTCAGCCACACTTGAAACAGTGTTGCATTTGATTTCATCTATGCGGATTGAAGAGCCGGAGCTTCCGGTCATCCCGGATGAATGGTACCCGGATGTGGATGTTTTTATTGCAACACATAATGAGCCATTAGATGTTTTATATAAAACAGCGAACGGCTGTAAGCATATGAAATACCCAGATAAAAATAAAGTACATATCTGGTTTTGTGATGATGGTAATCGTGAAAGCGTCAAAGAATTGGCAGAGCAGATGGGAATCGGTTATCAGGGACTTGCAAATAACAAGCTTGCTAAGGCTGGAAACTTAAATAATGCATTAAGCAAGACAAGCGGAGCTTTGGTAGCAACCTTTGATGCGGATATGATACCGACTAGAAATTTCCTGTTAAAAACAGTTCCATATTTCTTTTTACCAAAGGTGAAGAAGTTAGAGAATGGACAGTGGGTAGAGCGTTCTGCAGATGAAATAGACCCAGATTATAAAATTGGTTTTATTCAGACACCACAAAGTTTTTATAACCCGGATTTGTTCCAGTATAATCTTTATTCTGAGAAGAGTGTTCCAAATGAACAGGACTATTTCTTCCGAGAGATTAACGTAAGCCGAAATCGTACGAATGCGCCTATTTATGCGGGCTCTAATACATTGATTTCCAGAGAGGCATTAGAGTTGGTAGGAGGAATTGCAACAGGAACTATTACAGAAGATTTTGAGACAGGAATCCACATTCAGGATGAAGGTTATTCCTGCTATGCAACCTCAGAAGTTTTAGCACATGGTTTATCACCGGATACGATTGATTCTCTTGTAAAACAGAGAGAACGTTGGGGAAGAGGATGTATTTTCTCATTACGAAGAATTAATATATGGCGTGATAAGAAGATGCCATTAAAAGCAAAATTAAGTTATTATTCCTGTAAATTGTACTGGTGGTCATACTTAAGAAGATTTGTGTTTATGTTAGCACCAATCTTATTTATGATTTTTAATGTGCCTGTAATCATATGTGAACCTTGGCAGATGTTTGCTATCTGGCTTCCATCCTATATCATGGGAGCAATTGCAGCCAAAACAGTTTCAAGTGATATCAGAAATTCAAGATGGAGTAATATTGTTGATACGGTATTGTTCCCATATTTGATTGTTCCGATTCTTTTAGAGTCTATGGGAATCCGAAAACGTGAATTCCATGTTACCGAAAAAAGAAGAGCGGTCAACAATGAATCAGATGCAATTATGGCACTGCCACACATCATCCTTTGTGTATTATCTGTTATAGCAATTGTCAAAGCAATTGGACAGATGATTGCATATGAATCGGTAGGACCAGTAATTATTCTTTTCTGGTTAGTAGTGAATTTAAGTGCACTGATTATGGCAGCTTTCTTCATGTTAGGAAGAACAAATCAGCGAATGACAGAGCGTTATCAGGTTTCTATACCGGTATGTTTGAATCTGCAGGAGAAAATTTATGCAGAGACATATGATGTATCAGAAGAAGGACTTGCAGTACTTCTTGATAAACCAGTAGACATTCCAATGAGCAAGCCAATTGAAATTAAGATACATACGCATCATTATTCTGCGTCTATGATGGCAAAGATTGTTCATGTAAATGAGTTTGAAAATCAGTGGAAATACAGTTTCCAGATTACAGAGTTAAATGAGCCGGACAAAGGCGAATACTATCAGATTGTATACGACAGAGAGCCATCTTTGCCGGATAAGATAGATAAAAACAGCAGTGTCTTCGAAGACATGAAAGTAAACTTAAAGAAACGTGGCAAAAATGCACAGACCAAGGAAGAACGTCGAAGAACCAGCCGTATTCCAATGGGAGTTTACTTAGAAACAGAAAACGGGGAAAAGATTCTGGTGGATGATTACAATTTCCGATATGTAGCACTTGTTTGCGACGAAGGAAAAGCAGCATTGCCGGAAGCAATGAAGATGTATCCAAAGCCGGACAATAAAGAATTATTCTTCGATTTAGAATTTAAACGCGAGATTGGCGACAGAAAGTTCTTATATTACATTAAAAACCACAATGAAATCGCATTTAATAAGGAAATGGAAGAAATTGTAGACGCATGGTCTGAAAATTAGAAACGGGAAGATATGGAGGAAAAGATTTTATGAAAGAACAAATGTTAGAGTTGCTTAGTAAGAGTTCTACAACTCTTAGTACAACAGAGGTTATTATCAATTTTGCGGTGGCACTGGTATTAGGATTGGTTGTTTTTATTTCTTACCGTACAGCACACACAAGAGTAGCATACAGCGGAAGATTTAATGTATCTGTATTGATGCTTACTATGATTACAACATTGGTTATGAGTGTTATCGGAAATAACATTGCGTTATCATTAGGTATGGTCGGTGCGTTATCTATCGTACGTTTCAGAACTGCAATTAAAGACCCAAGAGATACTGCTTACATTTTCTGGGGCATTGCAATTGGTATCTGCTGTGGTGTGGCAGAATACACAGTTGCAGTTATCGGTACTGTATTTATCTTTGTACTTCTTGTTGTATTTGGCATGGTGCAGGATAATCAGAGATTTTTACTTGTTATCCGCGCTGGACGTGAAAAAGAAAAAGACATCATGAAAGCAGTAAACGAGTTTTATGGCAATAAAGCAGAGCTTCGTGTAAATAACTCTACTGTAGAAACAACAGAGTTTATTTATGAGCTTTCACAGAAGTTAATTGATAAAACAAAAGCAAAAGGAAGCATCTCAGAGGTTCTTTATGGAATCGAAACAGTTGCATCTGTAAACGTTGTAGCTCAGAATGATGAAATGAGATAAAAACTGGAAACAGGCAAAAAAAGCTGTAGTATTGCTGCTAGAAAGCGGTACTACAGCTTTTTTGCGGATTAGATATTTTTAATAAAAGCATGCCATAATCATGTTCTTTTTTGTATACATTGTTGAAAAGACGGAAAAAAGGTGGTACTTTATTACTAGATAGTACTTTCGGACTATATTGTACAAAGGAGGAACTGATATGACAAAAAAAAGTGTTGCTGCAATAGCAGTATGTTGTATGTTGTTGCTTTTTTCTGAAAGCGTATATGCTGCGGAGGGTGCAATGAAAGCGTTTCATGACGATTTTAATTATTACAATGCGCAAACGATGCAGAAGGCAAGCTGGTCAAACGGCGGTGCATTTGACTGCATTTTCAGCCCGGACAATGTGACTTTTTCCAATGGCATGATGAGTTTAAAATTGGATAACTCGTCAATAAGTGGATATAAATATGCTGGAGCAGAATACCGGACAAGAGAGGATTTTGGATACGGTTCTTACCGGGTATCCATGAAAGCAATAAAAAATGATGGTGTGGTTTCATCCTTTTTCACCTATACAGGTCCTGCAATGGGAAAACAGTGGGATGAAATTGATATTGAATTTTTGGGAAAGGATACCACAAAGGTACAATTTAATTTTTTCACAAATGGTGTAAGTATGGGTGGTTATCTTTATAAGCTTGGTTTTGATGCATCTCAGGGTTTTCACGAGTATGGCTTTGATTGGAGTGAGGATTCAATTATCTGGTATGTGGATGGAGAAGCGGTTTATGAGGTGACCAGCAGTCAGTATGAGCTGCCATCTACACCAGGAAGAATAATGATGAATGTCTGGAATGGAAAGACAGAGTATACCAAATATTGGTTGAATGAATATGATGGAACAACTCCATTAACAGCAAGGTATAAATATATTGATTATCGCCCGGTTGTAAATAGCAATCAAGAGAGTACGGATGATGACGTTGTAGAAGCGCAGGAAGGAACAGTTTTACCGGAAAACTGGACGACTGATGAGACAGCAGACCAATATACATTGGAAAGTGTGTATGGACTTTTAAGGGCAACAAGAACGGAAGAACAGAATGAGGAGTATGCCTCTTTTGCCGGAGCACTGTCAGAAAACGTTACGAATCCTACGGAATTGAATATGAAAATAAAATTTCTTGGTGGAAGCAAAAGAGTTATGACTGTTTATCTTGTGGATACAGAGAATCAGTCGACTAAGGTATTAGAAATTGATTATCCAAGAACAGATTATGAGGAGCATACCATTGCTGTTCCGTTAGAAGGAATCGAAGGAGAAATCTGCCGGGTGGAAATTTTATTGAATTCAGAGCCAGAAAAGCTGGATGTAGAAAATGAATCGAGATGTAAAGTTTATATCTCAGACGTTACCGTTAGCAATTAAAAGAAATAATCTTCTCCAACCATGCAGCAGAAATGCCACAATACAAGTAAGATTGATTAAAATCCTGCGGGCATCAACGGAAAAATTGTCGTAAATGGCAAATATTACCTAGGATGTTTGACATTTACATAAGACATTGGTATCATTTAGTAGTTGTGACAATGCTGATGGAGGAGAAAGAGGATGAAAAAATTAAAGAAAATTTTAGTAATGACAGGCATTACTACTGCAATGGCAGCAATGGTGTCAGGATGCAGTTTACTGCCAAAAAGTGAAACAGAGAGAACACAGAGTATTATTGATGCATATCAGACAGGTGATATTGAGACATTCCAGTCTTATGTGGATGATGATGATAAATTAAATTATCTTCTTGATGCAATCGATGATACAGATGCAGAAGGAATGAAAGCAGTATACCAGAAGGTATATGAACTGACAAAAGATGCTGAGTTCACTGTAACAAAGACAGAAGAGAGTGGCTACGAAAATGGATATGCAACAGTTACTATCAAAACAGTTGACTTTTCTAATGCATTATATACAGCAATGGTAGAGGCTGCTGTTGAAAGCAAAGAAGCATTTGAAGATGTTCCAACATGGATGATGAATGCATTAAACGCTGGTGGAGAAACTGTTGAAAAAGAAGTAAAAGTTCGTACTAATTCAAATGGAACATTATTTGATGGTTACAATGATGACTTCTTTGAAGTATTAACAGGTGGTTTCTATGATTACATTGTAGCTACAATGACATCATGTGAAGCAAACAACGGATACGGCGATGGTACATATATGCTTTCTACATATGATACTGTACGTGTTTCTTTAGATGAATACTATCTTCCATTTGAAAATGTAGAGTATACAGATGATGAAGTGAATGCTGTTATCGACGAGTTTGCAGCTGAATATGAAGCATATGACGGAATGGCAGCTGGCGGACAGCGCGTGGATGATGGTGTCAGATTATATATGATTATTGATTATGATGTTGTAAGCATGCACACATTAATGAGCCTGGAGTTAGTTTCCTCAGGTTCTGCTGATTACATCGGCTTACAGACAACAATCAATGGTTTTGAAAAAGACGGATATACATGTGAAACAACAGACTTTGGTTCTGGAGTACTTACAGCAGAAGAAAGCACAGAAGAATAAGATGATTTTAAAGCCCCTCACGCAGATGAAAGTTTGCATGAGGAGTTTTTGTGAGAAGGAATAAGCGAAGCATAAATGCTTTCAGTTGTAAAAATAGAATGAAATCGTTATGACGTGGATAGAAAATATGGGAGCGTAGAGAATGAGTAAGAAAATACCAAAATCGAAAGAAAGCACCATAACAGCGTTGGTGTTTATATTGCTTTTGATACTTAGCATTTTGACAAAAAGTGCTTTCGAGCGGAAGGTTGTGCGGGAGCAGATATTAGATATAAAGCTGTATTTTGTCGTTACTATTTTGAATATTTTACTTCAGGCGATTTTTATAGGGCTGATTGCAGCACTTGTAATTGTTGTACTCAATCTTTTACTGATTCTCGTATCTATTCCGTTGAAAATAGATAGACTGAACCATGCAATTCATAAAATTTGGCTGCTTACGAAAGAGAAAAAAGCAAGAAAATACTATTGTGCATTCATGCTTGCGGTAGCATTATTTGTGCCCAATGTAGATATGGCAGAATATGAAATTGCAGGAGAGAAGGTTTTGCCGATAACAGCATTGTATTATCAGTTGAAGGATTTTGCGGTACAGCCACAGGAACTTATCGTTGAGGATTGCTGGGCAACTGAGTATAGTTATGAAAGCTTTGGAAGATATGCAAGAGGAGCATATGAAGTACAGTACTGTAGCTATACATATAATGGGGAATTCTATCAGACACCGGCAGCATCCTGCGTTTATCAGAAACTTAATGTTGCAAATATGGCGGATGATGAAGCTGTCAAAGTACTTATTTATCCAAATACCGGAATGGTTGTGGATTTTGTGGTGGAGTAAAAAGAGATTGTTTTTATAATATTGCTTAAAGTCTCGGTTAAGAAACAGTAAAGATTTCGTCTAACGAATAGACAATACAAAATCCGTCTGCTATAATCATCCCAATTATAAAGAAGGGAGTAATGACTTAGTAGATGGACGAAGGAGACAGTACAAATGGAAATCAACCTCCGTTATATCATATGTTGGATTGGATAGGACATGGTCTGTACTTACGCGAGTGAGAGATAGGCTTTGTTTTTTTTCACCTTTTTATAGGGAATGATTCATGTATGATACATATTTTGGAGGAATAATTTTGGAAAATTCAATTATATTTATGATTTTGTTACAGGTTGTATTAATTGCTTTTAATGCAGTATTTGCGTGTGCGGAAATTGCTGTCATCTCGATGAATGACAATAAGCTGGCAAAGATGGCGGCAGAAGGGGATAAAAGGGCAGTGCGCCTTGCCCGCTTGACAAGTCAGCCGGCAAGATTTTTGGCGACGATTCAGGTGGCAATTACTCTATCTGGATTTTTAGGAAGTGCGTTTGCAGCAGAAAACTTTTCCGATGTGTTTGTAGAATGGCTGGTGGAAATTGGAGTTCCGGTTTCTACTGAGATTTTAGATTCAATATCCGTTATTTTTATTACGGTAGTGTTGTCTTATTTTACGCTGGTATTCGGTGAACTTGTGCCAAAACAGGTTGCAATGCGTAAAGCTGAGCAGCTTGCACTTGGAATGTCGGGGCTGATTAGCACAATAGCAAAGATTTTCGCACCGTTGGTTGGATTTTTAACATTTTCCACAAATGCGGTACTGCGTTTATTTGGAATAGACCCGAATGCAGAAGAAGATGAGGTAAGCGAAGAAGAAATTCGAATGATGGTAGATGTGGGAAGTGAAAAAGGAACTATCGACCATGAAGAACGAGAATTTATACAAAATGTATTTGAATTTGACGACCTTTCTGCGGAGGAATTGGTAACGCATCGAACGGATGTGATAATGCTTGATTTGGAAGATTCGATGGAGGTCTGGAAAGATACCATTTATCACACCAGACATACACTGTATCCAATTTGTGAGGATTCTGTTGATAAAATTATTGGTATTTTGGATGCCAAAGAATATTTTAGACTGGAAGATAAAAGCAGGGAATCTGTGATGCAATATGCAGTAAGTCCGGCGTATTTTGTGCCGGATACTGTCAAAGCAGACATCTTATTCCGCAATATGAAAAAAGAAAAACATCTGCTGGCTGTGGTACTTGATGAATATGGCGGTATGACGGGAATTATTACAATCAATGACTTAGTAGAACAGTTAGTCGGAGATTTAGTGGATGATGGCGAAGAAGAAACAGCCGAATTAATTGCACCAATTGATGATACAACATGGAAAATTCATGGAAGTGCCATGCTTGAGGATGTATCGGAACAGCTGGGAGTTTCACTGCCTTGTGAAGAGTACGATACGTTTAACGGACTGATTTTCCATGCAATTGGAAGCATCCCGGAGGATGGTGCAGATATTGAAATAGAAGTTGCAGGGTTAAATGTTTTAGTCACAGAAATTCAAAATCATCAGGTAGAAACAGCAGTGGTAAGACTTGCTGAATGTACAGTCTGACGAGAGGAATATTGTTGAAAAAAATTTATTGAAAAAGCATTAATGTGGACAATATCAAAATCGGATAATGCCAATTATGACATTATCCGATTTTTTTTAATGGTTTGTAAAAGTCACTTATTTTTAATTTGCGCTGCAGCACTTAAAATCATTGTCGATATAGTGCGCAATAAAGCGTGCTTTGAATTTTCTCTCGCCGCAGATGCCACAGGTGCTGCCGGAAACATTTAAGCTTTCAGGAAGAACAAAGGTGATGCAGCGGATAGTGACATTCTTGCAGCTGTCTTTGGTGTGGGCTGGAACAACAAATGTTTTTATGCCACGCTGATATTCGATGTTGTTATTTGATACTTCATCCAGAATAACAGCCAGTGCCACGCGTCTGTTTGGACAGATATTTTTTAGTGTGACATCCAATTGGAGAATACGACCAACGGAGTCAAGACAAATCTCACTGGCATCAAATTCAAGCGTATCCTGACAGCCTTCAAATGTGACATTTACCGGAGTAGGGCAGCCCTCTGAAATGATGATATCGTCGTCACAGTCAACTTCAATCGTTGGACTTGGGAAATGAACAATATTTCCAGAATCATCATCATAGGTGATGTATTCGTTTACTTCTACTGTACCACTGCATGGGCCGACATGCTGTACTGTAAATTTCAAAGAAGCTCCCTCGCTGGTGGAGACACCAAGCTCATCAATATGCCAGACAAGAGAAGTCATATCTAATAAAGTGGCAGTACCCTTGGTTGGTTTATCCAGAGAAAGAATTTTAAAGCAGGAGAAAAGCGTATCTTTGATGGTAATATTGACAGCGCCCGGATTGCTGATATTTTTGGCAAGGTCTTCAAAAATATCTTCCAGCTCTTCATCGTTTGGAGTGATTGCGACATGAGAAGCAGTTGGCTCGGATGCCCAGGAAATTAATGCAGTTTCATCAATGCCTCCGTCGCCGGAAAGACCGATACAGTAAATGATGATGCCTTGTGCCTTTGCCATAGCTGCGATAGGCTCTGGTGGCGCACCTGTTGTTGTTTTGCCATCAGTAAACATGACCATGACCTTTGCGTTTGGAGAGGCAGCATCAAACAGCTCGACTGCTTTTGTAAAGGCATCGGCATGATTTGTCAATCCTCCCGTAGAAAGTGCATTTACAGCAGCATTTAAATCAGCAACGGAAGTGATAAGTGCGGTGTCCTGTGTTGCATTACTTGCGAAGCTTACGATTCCGATGCGGCTGCCATTTCCGATATGGCCATCCTGTGCGCTGTCAGTAGCTTCGTCGATAATTTCAATAAATTTCTTAACCCCATTTTTCAGATTGGCGATTGGGCTGCCTGACATGCTTCCCGAACGGTCAAGAATCAGCACAATATCAGTAGGATTTTTTACAATATCCGGTGCAGCGTTTATGGATAGTGTTACGTTAAAGGTATCACCGCAATTGATGCGGTCTACACTCAGCTCTTTATTTGAATTTGTTATACCCATTTGATTTTTCCCTTCTGAACTCGCGGATATATTTGGAGTTCATTTTAATATATGAAAAAAATGACGAAAGGTGACGGAAATCTTGTTGAATATATAGAAAAAAATGGAAAAAAATAGTGCAAAAGTTACAAAAAAAATGCGTAAACCTATATTGAACATAGCCTTTTCGCATAATATATGCTATTATAATAATTAGGAGAGTTTTTATTACGAAAGACATAAGGGGTTAATAGGATGGAGAGACAGCATATTTTCGCACACACAGAAAATCTGTTTAAGGAGCGGGCGATGAAAATGCTTCTTAAAATAGAGGACAGTCATTTGTTATCCATTATAAGAAGAGCACTGACAATGTTGATACCTGTTATTGTGGCTGGCGCAGTAGCTCATGCAATTTTATATTTTCCGGTTGATGCATTTTCCTATTGGATTACAGAAGAGCACACATGGATTTCAGTTCTCTTGGATATGATTTATCAGGCAACATTTGGAATGTTTTCCATGATACTGGTTGTGACACTTGCAATCAGCTATGCAGTGGAATGGAATGAATCGGTTGATAAAATGTTTTACTATGTTATTACTGCAATCGCGAGCTTTGGTACGCAGCTGGTAATGGCAGAAACTGATGAGATATGGGAGGTTCTTGGCAACCAGGGCTGTTTTGTTGCAATGGTAGTCGGTTTCCTTTCCTGTGTGATATTTTCAAGGCTGCAGAGAATAGAACGTATTTCGCTTCGTAAGTATACGATTGGTATGGATGCAGTATTAGCAAATGCCATTCAAAGTATTCTCCCGGTGACAATTACAATTGGGATATTTACGATATTCCAATATTCACTCTTTAAAGTATCGGGCGGAAAAGATATTTATACGTTATGGGTTACAGTGACAGAGGAGATATTCTCACATATCGGAAATGGATTCTTATCCGCGCTTCTTTACACGTTCCTGGTGCATTTTTTATGGGTGATTGGTTTTCATGGCAGTCACATGATGGAAAGTGTTGCAGTGAATTATTTTCAGCCAGTTGGTGAGAACATTATTTTTTCAAAAAGCATGTTCGATACCTATGTGATGATGGGCGGCTGTGGAACAACGATTTGTGTTTTGATTGCACTTTTCTTCTTTGCCAAAAAGAAAAGACTGCGCAACCTTGGAAAAGTAGCAACACCGATAGTAATTTTTAATACGAATGAAATATTAAACTTTGGAATTCCTATTATGTTAAATCCGGTGCTTGCGATACCATTTATCTGTGTACCAATATTGGCACTGATTGTGTCGTATGCAGCTGTTGCAATCGGCTTAGTTCCTCCGGTTTGTCATGAGATTTCATGGACAATGCCTGTGTTTGCCAGTGGTTATGCAGCATCCGGCTCTTTTGCCGGGGTAATTCTACAGGCAGTAATTATCGTAATGGGTGTAGCAATTTATGTACCATTTCTTAGAATGTATGAAAAGGTATGCGATTTACAAATGCATGAGAAAATTAAGAAATTAGTGCAGGAATTGCAGGAATGTGAGAGAAAAGGCGAGAATCCAAACTTTATTCATCGTATGGATGACACTGGTATGGTAACTCGTATGCTTTTACAGGAATTAAAGATTGCGATTAAGCAGAGAGAGTTATATCTGCTTTATCAGCCGCAGGTAGATAAAGATGGCAGATACATCGGAGCAGAAGCCTTGTTACGCTGGGAGCATCCAGAATATGGATTTATCTATCCGCCACTTATCATTTACCTTGCAAAAGAGGGCGGGGTACTGCCAGATTTGGAGCGTATGCTGTTTGATATGGCAATTGGTGCGATTAGAAAAGTATCCGATTCCTGTGGAGATGACTTTAAAATCTCTGTAAATATTACAGCAAATTCCTTGAATTGGTCATTAGAAGAATATATTGCCAGAAAATTAGAAGAATATCATGTGTCGGCAAGGCATTTGTGGCTGGAGATTACAGAGCAGGATATGTTGACGAATTCAGATTTGGTCATTTATAAAATCAATCAGTTAAAAGAAGCAGGACATAAACTGTTAATTGATGATTTTGGAATGGGACATACCTCTTTGATTTATTTACAGTCTGAATATTTCGACGTTGTCAAATTAGACGGTTCTTTGGTGCGCGATATTATTCGAAAAGTAACAAATCAGAAGATTGTTGCATCTGTTATCGAACTGGCTAAGAAGCTGAATGTAAAAGTAATTGCAGAATATGTGGAAACAGAAGAAGAACGCCAGCTTTTAAAAGACATGGGATGTGACTGGTATCAGGGATATTTATTTGGTAAGCCATTACCATTAGAAGATTTTATCAAGAATTTAAAAGAGAATAGGAAATAAGAAAAGAGGCTGTTGTAAAAGTTGTTACAACAGCCTCTGTTTGGGTAAATGTAAATTATTTTATACTTTAATCCATCCCATTGCTTCGGATACGGCAAATACAAGAATTAAAACAAGACAAACAGGTGCACCATATTTTAACATAAAGGTATAAAATTTCTTTTCTTTGAAAGGTGCGCTGCGCTCTACTTCATCATAGATAAATTGCGGTTTTACAAAATAACCGATGCAGATACAGGTTAAGAGAGCAACAATTGGCATCAGGACACTATTACTGATAAAATCAAAGAAATCCAGTAAGCCAAGTCCAAGAATCTGAACGAAATCTAATGGCCCAAATCCTAAAGAAATAATACTTCCCATAATTAAAACGTAGGCAGAAACAATCAAGGTGGCTTTCTTTCTGCTCCAGTGAAGCTTGTCACAAAGGCTTGCAACATTTGTTTCTAAAACGGAAATCGAAGAAGTAAGTGCTGCAAATAATACTAAAATAAAGAAAGCTGTTCCGATAAATCTGCCGAAGCGCATATTTTCAAATACCTTTGGAAGTGTAACAAACATAAGGGATGGACCTTTGCTTAAAGCTTCCTCACTTCCACCGGAATAAACGAATACCGAAGGAACAATCATCAGTCCGGCAAGAAATGCAATTGCAGTATCGAACAATTCGATTTGTCTGACGGAAGTACGCAGATTATCTCCTTTTTTCATATAAGAACCATAAGTAATCATAATACCCATTGCAAGTGACATGGAATAAAACAACTGTCCCATAGCCGCGAGTACCGTTGTTGCCGAAAAATGACTAAGGTCAGGAAGCAGATAATATTTGACACCTTCGACTGCGCCTGGCCTTGTGACACAGAAAACTGCAATCACAATAATTAAAACAACTAAGACTGGCATCAGGATACTGCTGGCTTTTTCAATTCCTTTTTGTACACCGATGATAACAACAATTGCGGTAAGCAGTGCAAAAATAGCAAACCAGACAATTGGTTCAACAGGCTGTGCAATAAAAGTAGAGAAATAATTATCGGAGGTGGCGTTACTGACATCACCTGTAAGGAATACAAACAGATATTTAATAACCCATCCGCCAATTACACAGTAATAAGGTGCAATAATAAAAGGAACAAGACTTGCTAAATAGCCAATAAATCCAAAACGTTTGTCCAGCTTTTCAAAAGCGCCGACTGCGCTGATTCTTGTTTTACGGCCTGTGGCAACCTCTGTTATCATCAGTGTAAAACCTAAGGTTACAGCAAGAATTAAGTATACAAGAATAAAAATGCCGCCGCCATATTTTGCGGCAAGGTATGGAAACCGCCAAAGATTACCTAAACCAACAGCAGAGCCGGCTGCCGCAAAGACAAATCCAAGCTTGCTTGAAAAGGAGTCTCTTTTTTTCTCCATCAGTAAATCCCCCTTATTGATAAAAATATTTATGTCATATGCTTGTTATTATGCCATTTGATAAAAAGAAATACAAGCAAAACAGCACAAGAATCAGTGATTCTGAATCAATGCTTCGATTCTCCAAGTTGAAGAGTACGAAAACCTTCACCATGAACCTCGTTGGATTCTAAAATAATCATAAATGCATTTGCATCGGCATCCTTTACGGCACGCTGAACAAGATACATTTCTTTATTATTGCAGGCGCACATCACTACCTGCTTTCTATCTTCCTGATAGCCGCCCTTTGCCTGCAGAATGGTAGAACCCCGCTTGCAACAGGCATCAATAACATCACAAATCTTTTTCCCATGCTCGGTGACAATGAGCGTCATTTTTCCGGCGTTGATGCCGTACATCATTTTATCAACAACGACAGCAAAGAGATAATTGACAATCATGCCATAGATGATGCCGTCCATGTCCCGGAATAAAATGCCCCCAACAAGAATAATGCCGACATCAGATAAAAAAGCAATTTTTCCGAGAGAAAGATGAGGTTTTATGGCTTTGACTGCCATAATGATAAAATCAGAACCGCCGGTAGAAGAATTCTGCATATAAATAAGCGCATAACCGCTGCCTCCGATAATTCCGGTGCATAGTGCGGCCAGCAGACGGCTGCCCTCATAGACTGGAAAAAGTGGAGCGACGTAATCAATAAAAACGGAAGAAATGACCATACACCGGAGGGAACTGATAAAAAAGCTTTTGCCAAGAAGCTTATAGCATAAAAAAGCAACCGGAATATTTAATAAGATTGTGGAGAGTCCAATCGGAACACCAATTAATTTGTACAGAATGATGGAAATCCCGGAAAATCCGGTCATCGGAAATTCAGCCTGTACTGCAAAATTGTAAATTGCAGATGCAATTAGGATACTTCCTACAATTTCCCAGAAGAACTGTCGGAAAAATTTAGTTCTGATAATCTGTTTTGCTGTCATGATTTCTCTCGCTTTCTACATGATTTAACATGAGGATATTTTGCCCCATTTTTCGTGAAAAAACCCAAAAGTGTGAGGATAGATTATCCTTGATAAAAAATTAACATAGTGCTATACTGCAAAAGGTATCTGTGTCTACCTGTGGGAAGGCAACTGATACAAAAGAAAGGCGTATGCCAAAGATAATATTTATATTTAAGAAAAGCGAGGAAAAGACTATGAACAAAACAAAGTTCAACACAAAGTATCTTGTGGAAATGGCATTATTAGTTGCCATCATTTTAATCATGGCTTTTACCCCAATCGGTTACATTAAAACAGCAGGACTTGAAATTACTCTTATTGTTGTGCCGGTTGCCGTAGGAGCAGTAACACTTGGACCAGCAGCGGGTGCAATTTTAGGTGGAGTATTTGGAATAACAAGCTTCATTCAGTGCTTTGGAATGAGCCAGTTTGGAACATTATTATTAGGCATCAATCCAATCTTTACATTTATTGTGTGCGTTCCAACACGTATTTTAATGGGATGGCTGACAGGTTTAATCTATAAGGGACTTCGTAAAACAAAGCTTCCTTCAGCAGCTTCTGTTACAATCGCAAACCTTTGCTGCCCATTATTAAACACAACATTTTTCATGGGCTCATTAGTTACATTATTTGCATCAACAATGCGTGAATCTTTTGGTATGGAAAAAGTTCTTCCATTTATTTTTGCTTTTGTTGGAATTAATGGTGTTGTGGAAGCAGCTCTTTGCTTTGTCGTTGGAGCAGCAATTTCTGGAGCATTAAAGAAAGCATTACGCTATAACTAATTCGCACAATCGGATATTGGAAAAAAGACAAAAAGGCAGTATAATATCTAAAGTACATGATTTAAGAATATACATTGATGTAGGAGGATATAGATATGCCAGAAAATAGTAGTTGCAGCAGTGCATCAAGCTGTGGCAGAGAAAGCTGCGAAGGATGCCCAAGCAAAAAGGGAGCATCAGGGATTCCAAAAGAGCCAATGAATGCAGCATCAAACATTAAGAAAGTAATTGGCGTTGTCAGTGGAAAAGGAGGCGTTGGAAAATCCTTTGTAACATCTTCATTGGCAAGTGCAATGAAAAAAGCAGGATATAAAGTCGGTATTATGGATGCGGATATTACAGGTCCTTCCATTCCGAAAATGTTTGGCGTACATGGTCAGGTGTGCGGAACAGAAGAAGGCATGATGCCGTTAGAAGCAGCAGATGGAACAAAGATAATGTCCATCAACCTGTTATTAGATGATGAAGAAGCTCCGGTTATCTGGCGTGGTCCGGTAATCGCAGGCGTTGTAAAACAGTTTTGGAATGAAACAGTCTGGGGCGATATTGATTACTTGTTTGTTGATATGCCTCCGGGAACAGGCGATGTACCGCTTACAGTGTTCCAGTCCCTGCCAGTGGATGGAATTGTCGTTGTAACCTCTCCACAGGAGCTGGTACAGATGATTGTAAAAAAAGCCTACAACATGGCAGAGATGATGCATATTCCGGTACTTGGCGTTGTAGAGAACTTCAGCTATTTAAAATGCCCGGACTGCGGAAAAGAAATCAAAGTCTTTGGTGAAAGCCATGTAGATGAGGTGGCTGCAGAGCTTCATATTCCAGTATTAGGAAAAATGCCAATCGAGCCGGCTTATGCAGCATTAGCAGACGAAGGCAGATTTTTTGAGATGGATAATCCATATCTTAGCGTTGGTGTGGAAACAATTAAGAACTTATAAATTGCATTAGAGAGTGGATTTTTACCACTTACCTGAAAAAACAAACCACTTGGTGTAAAGCTATTTACATCGGCGGTTTGTTTTTTTATACTTGATTCAGGCAGTAAGGAAAAAGAGTTTTTTAAGTACTGCAATGAGGAGCAAGCAATGAAAATACGAATTGAGATTGACGAAAACTTAACAGAGGACGAGGTGGTCATTCACTGCCAGAGTCTTTCGGAGGAAGTCGCGAAAATTCAAAAAGCCGTCAGCGAGGTCGTAAATGCATCGCAAAAATTCGTTTTCTACAAGGGAACAACAGAGTATTATCTTACACTGGATGAAATCCTGTTTTTTGAAACAGCAGAAAACGGCATCAATGCGCATACCAAAGATGATATTTATCAGACCAAATACAAGCTGTATGAATTAGAAGACATCCTGCCGGGATTTTTCATGAGGGTATCCAAATCAGCGATTTTGAATACGAATCATATTTATTCTATTAACCGCAATCTGACGGCATCGAGTGTGGTCGCCTTTTCGGGAACGCATAAGCAGGTCTATGTATCGCGGTATTACTATAAACCATTAACAAGCAAATTAGAAGAAAAGAGGTTACGAAAATGAAATTAAACAAAAACGTAGGAAAGATTTTTTGGGGACTATTTTTTATTCTCGCAGCAGTTTACATTGTAGCGAGCAAGTTTTGCACATTGCCGGATGTCAGCATATTAAGCATCTTTTTAACCATATTTTTTGTATCAATTTTTATCAAGGGAATTGTTCATCGTAATTTCTGGGAAATCCTGTTTCCAATTGCATTCTTATGCATTATTTTCGATGAACCGCTGGGCATCACAGATTTAACTCCTTGGACAGTACTTGGCGCAGCGTTATTAGGAAGCATCGGTTTATCTATGATTTTTAAACCCAAAAAAGGATTTAAGGTCAGTGTAAATAAAGATTCCTATGGAACAGGTGTAAGCAGTGAGCAGTGCAGCGGAGAGCAGATTCATTGTGAAAATAATTTTGGCTCTCAGATTAAATATATTAACTCCGATGATTTTCGTTTTGCGCATTTAGAAAATAATTTTGGAAGCTTAAATGTATATTTTGATAATGCAGTGATTCAGGGCGGTATCGCAACAGTTATGGTAGAAAATAACTTTGGTGAAACAGTGCTTTACATTCCAAGAGAATGGCGCGTACAGAATAACCTTACCCGCTCCTTTGGTTCGGTTTCTGAGACAGGAAGAAACGAAGGGACAAGTGAAAGCACCATCTGTTTACAGGGTGACTGCAGCTTTGGAAGCATTGAAATTCATTATGTATAGATAGTTACAAAATAAGTTATGGCGAAAACAGACAAGAAAATGGACACCTGTTTTTATATCGCGGGATGGTGTCTTGTCGTACTCATAGCGGTATATTATATTCTTTCAACAAGGATAGGGAAAGGCTTTTTGCACTTTTCCTATCCTTGTATGCTGCATAAAATAACTGGGTATTATTGTCCGGGATGCGGTGGTACGAGAGCGGTTTTCTATCTGATGCAGGGGAAATTTGCGGCATCCTTTCGGGCGCATCCAATCGTACTTTTTGCAGCAGTTTTCGGCGGCTGGTTTATGATAAGCCAGAGTGTGCAGCGCATCAGTCGTGACAAAATAAAAATCGGAATGCATTTTCGCCCGATATATCTTTGGCTCGCATTAGCTGTGCTTCTTATTAATTTTATTGTGAAAAATGCAGCGTTATATTTCTTTCAGGTAGACTTACTGGGAAATATGTAGATATTGTATAAAAAAACAGAATATTTCGATAAATCAAAAAAATTCAAATACTTGAGATTAAACAGGAGATTCGATATAATAAAAAAGTTCTGTGAAATTGACGAATTATTTTGCAGAGAAACTTGTGCGACAAAGAATAATGCAATGAAAGAGGAAGATGAGAATGGACATTATTGCAAAAATTTCAGAGGAACTTGGTATTAAAATAAGCCAGACAGAGGCAGCAGTCAAATTAATTGACGAAGGAAATACCATTCCTTTTATTGCCCGTTACCGAAAAGAAGTGACCGGAGCATTGAACGATGAAGTGCTTCGTAATTTATATGAAAGATTACAGTATCTTCGTAACTTAGAAGAGCGAAAAGAAACTGTTTTAAACAGTATTGAAGAGCAGGGAAAATTAACAGAGGAATTAAAAGCGCAGATTCTTGCTGCGGAGACTATGGTAGTGGTAGAAGATTTATACCGTCCATATAAGCCGAAAAGAAGAACACGTGCTATCATTGCAAAGGAAAAAGGCTTAGAGCCATTAGCAAACGTTATTTCCTTACAGATGATAAATACCTCATTATTAGAAGAAGCTGCACAGTATGTGAATGCAGAAAAAGAAGTAAATTCACCGGAAGAAGCAATTGCCGGAGCAAAAGATATTATTGCAGAAGCAATTTCAGATGAAGCAGATTACCGAAGCAGAATACGTGACCTTACCGTAAAAAAAGGCCGCGTGATTTCTACTGCCAAAGACCCGGAAGCAGAATCTGTGTATGAAATGTATTATGAATTTGACGAGCCAATTACAAAGCTTGCCGGACACCGTATTCTTGCATTAAACCGCGGAGAAAATGAGAAAATTTTATCTGTGAAAGTGGAAGCTCCGGTAGAAGATATTATCCGTTATTTAGAGAAACAGGTGATTACCAGAGAAAATAAAGAGACAACACCAGTATTAAAAGAGGTTATTGAGGATGCCTACGATAGATTAATTGCTCCAGCAATTGAACGTGAAATCAGAAGTGATTTAACAGAACGTGCAGAGGATGGCGCGATTAAAGTCTTTGGAAAGAACTTGGAGCAGCTTTTAATGCAGCCTCCAATTGCAGGTCAGGTAGTGCTTGGCTGGGACCCGGCATTCCGTACCGGATGTAAGCTTGCAGTGGTTGACCCGACTGGAAAAGTATTAGATACCACTGTAATTTATCCAACAGCACCACAGAATAAAATCGAAGAAGCCAAAGCAGTCCTTAAGAAATTAATTTCAAAATACAATATTACTTTAATTTCCCTTGGAAATGGTACAGCTTCCCGGGAATCAGAGCAGGTGATTGTTGACCTTTTAAAAGAGATTCCGGTAAAAGTACAGTACATCATTGTAAATGAAGCAGGTGCATCTGTATATTCTGCAAGCAAGCTTGCAACAGAGGAATTCCCAAATTTCGACGTTGGACAGCGTAGTGCGACTTCTATGGCGAGAAGATTGCAAGACCCATTAGCAGAACTTGTAAAAATTGACCCGAAATCTATCGGCGTTGGTCAGTATCAGCATGATATGAACCAGAAGAAATTAAGCGAAGCCTTAGGTGGTGTTGTAGAAGATTGTGTAAATAAAGTAGGTGTAGATTTAAATACAGCATCTGCATCGTTATTAGAGTATATTTCCGGTATCAGCAAAGTCATTGCCAAAAATATCGTTGCATACCGCGAAGAAAATGGACGTTTCTTAACAAGAGCACAGCTGCTTAAGGTTGCTAAGCTTGGACCAAAAGCATACGAGCAGTGTGCCGGATTTATGCGAATCAGTGAAGGCAAAAATCCTTTGGATTCTACAGGTGTGCATCCAGAAAGCTATGCTGCAACAGAGAAGCTTTTAGAGCGTCTTGGATATACAATGGAGGATGTAAAAAATCGTAACTTAGATGGTATCTCCAAAAAGATTTCTAATTACGATAAGCTGGCAGAAGAGCTTGGCATCGGAGCAATTACTTTACAGGACATTGTAAAAGAATTAGAAAAACCGGCACGTGACCCACGTGAAGACATGCCAAAACCAATCCTTCGAAGCGACGTGTTAGAAATGAAAGACTTAACAGAGGGCATGATTTTAAAAGGAACAGTTCGTAATGTAATTGACTTTGGCGCGTTTGTAGACATCGGAGTCCATCAGGACGGACTTGTTCATATTTCCCAGATGAGTGACAAATTCATCAAGCATCCATTAGAGGTGGTAAGCGTTGGTGACATTGTGGAAGTAAAAGTCATGAGCGTTGATTTAAAGAAACAGAGAATTCAGTTGACCATGAAATTGAATGGTTAGGGGAAAGAAATAATGAATGCTCCGGGTGAAAAATCCGGGGCTTCTGAAATTAAGGAATATAATAATGACAAATAACAATCAGGTGCAAAAAGAAAAAGTAAAAAAAGTAAATATCCGTTACATGACAGTTACAGCCATGCTGTCAGCCGTTGCATATATTTTAATGTTTTTGGATTTTTCAGTTCCATTTATGCCGGCATTTATAAAAATGGATTTATCGGAACTTCCGGCACTCATTGGTTCTTTTGCATTTGGACCGATGTGCGGAGTCGTTATCTGTCTGGTAAAAAATGTACTGCATTTATTAATTACAACCACAGGTGGTGTAGGTGAATTATCAAACTTTATCTTAGGTGTAGCTTTCGTGCTTCCGGCAGGTTTGATTTATAAGTACAAAAGAAATAGAAAGTCAGCATTGATTGGCTCTGTTCTTGGTGCAGTATTTATGGGTGTTGTCAGTGTGATTTCAAATAATTTTCTGGTTTATCCGGTATATTATAACTTCATGTCAAAGGATGCCATTCTTGCAGCCTATCAGGCGATTCTGCCAGGCGTAGACAGTATCTTTGAATGTTTAGTCTGCTTTAATATGCCGTTTACCATAGTAAAAGGGTTATTTTCTGTGGTCATCACGTTTGCGATTTATAAACATATTTCGCCAATTTTAAAAGGAAATCAGAATAGATAAGAGAGGAAGGATGCATTTTTAGATGCATCTTTTCTTTTTTTTTGAAAAATGCTATACTTCAATCAGTAAAAAATGGGAGGATTGACTATGCCAATAGAATTTGATATAAAATTAACTTCGAAGGATATGTACCGATTCAATTTATATCAGACATATACAGGATTTCAGGGATGGTTTTCCATCATATTTTCCATTGTGATACTTGCACTTTCTGTTATCACATATGGGGACGTGACATTAAATTATACACTGCTGTATGCAGCATTTGGAATCATTTTTCTTGTCTATATGCCGGTCAGCTTGTGGATGCGCTCAAAACGCAGCTTAGCGGCATCAGAAGTACTGCGTAATACACTTCATTATGAGGTTGGTGAAAAAGGATTTACTGTTTCGCAGGGCGAAGCAAGCGCAGAACTTTTATGGGAACAGATTTATAAAATGATTGCAACCAAAAGCAATGTACTTGTTTACAGCAGCCGTATCAATGCCTATGTCATTCCAAGAGAACAGTTAGGTGATAAATATGCGGATTTGGCAAAAATCGCAAATGAGAAGCTGCCAAAATACCGCGTAAAAATGAAATAAAACACAGCAGACGCTGTGGAAAGGCTTAAAACATGAAAGAAACAATTTACGAAACATACTCTCCGGAAGAGACACATGCCCTTGGGAAAAAAATCGGGACAGAAGCAAATCCGGGAGATGTCTATACACTGGTTGGTGATTTAGGAGTTGGCAAAACTGTTTTTACACAGGGAATTGCAGACGGGCTTGGAATCACAGAACCAATCTGCAGCCCTACCTTTACCATTGTACAGGTTTACGAGGAAGGGCGTATGCCATTTTATCATTTTGATGTATACCGTATCGGTGATATTGAAGAAATGGACGAAATCGGCTATGAAGATTATTTTTATGGCGAAGGCTTATGCATGATAGAATGGGCGAATCTTATTGAGGAGATTCTACCGGAAAAACGCAATGAGATTACCATAGAAAAAGATTTGGAAAAAGGTTTTGATTACCGTAAAATTGTCATTCGTGAATATGACAGCATATAAGCATGAAAAACAGCAGGAAAGATTTGCTGATTTTATGGTCAGAATCAGAAAATAAATGGAGGCAGAAAGTTGAAAATTTTAGGATTAGACAGCTCAGGATTAGTTGCAAGTGTTGCAATTGTTTCTGACGATAATCTTTGCGGCGAATATACCGTAAATTACAAAAAGACACATTCTCAGACACTTCTTCCAATGCTAAATGAAGTGGCTGGAATGATTGAACTTGATATGAATACGATTGATGCGATTGCAGTAGCAGGCGGTCCAGGCTCTTTTACAGGGCTTAGAATTGGCTCTGCAACAGCAAAAGGATTAGGGCTTGCACTTGGAAAACCAATTATTAACGTGCCAACGGTAGATGCGTTAGCATACAATCTGGCAGGTCACAGGGACGTGGTGTGCCCATTAATGGATGCAAGAAGAAATCAGGCATATACAGGTTTATATCGTTTTGACGGTAATGAACTTGTGGTTATCAAAGAACAGTGCGCAGTAGGCATTGATGAAATTATTACAGCGATTAATGAGCTGGGAGAAGCCGTTGTTTTTCTTGGAGATGGAGTGGCTGTATTTGCAGACTACATTAATGAAAACTGTGCAGTTTCATATACTTTTGCGCCAGCGCATATGAACAAACAGCGTGCCGGAGCGGTTGCAGCCCTTGGACAGATTTATCTGAAAGAAGGACGCGTTGAAACAGCAGCAGAACATGCACCGGAATATTTACGTCTTTCACAGGCGGAGCGTGAACAGAAGGAGCGCGAAGAAAAGCAGAAAGCAGGCACAGCAAATGCCGGAAAATAATGAAAAAGCGTATAAGGTGCAGGAGAAACAGCAAAATGTGCGAAAGATGTGTCTTGCAGATACCGATGCAGTCAGCGCATTAGAAGCATCTATTTTTTCCCAGCCTTGGACAAAAAAAGGGTTTGAAGATGCTTTAAATATGACGAATACTATTTTTCTTGCAGCAGAAAATGACGGAAAAATTGCAGGCTATATCGGGATGTATCTTTCTATGGATGAGGGAGAAATCACGAACGTAGCAGTTGCACCGGAAGCACGCTGCAAGGGAATTGGAAATGATTTAATTTCGAATGCAATCAAGCAGGCGTTAGAAAGAGGAATCACAAGAATCATTTTAGAGGTTCGTGTTTCGAATGCGAATGCGATTCGTTTATATGAGCGGAATGGTTTTGGGATATGTGGAACTCGTAAGGGGTTTTATGAATTTCCCAAAGAGGATGCATACATTATGATGTATGAAGCCAAAGGAACAGAATAAAAAAGAAAAGGAGAAATCCATGCTAGACGTATGTCTTTTGGGAACAGGCGGAATGATGCCGCTTCCACGCCGTTTTTTAACAGCGGCAATGATGAGATATAATGGCAGCAATCTTTTGATTGACTGCGGAGAAGGAACACAGATTGCAATCAAAGAAAAGGGCTGGACATTTAAGCCAATCGACGTGATTTGTTTTACCCATTATCACGCAGACCACATCAGTGGGCTGCCGGGCTTGCTGCTTACAATGGGAAATGCAGAGCGTACCGAGCCACTGACGATGATTGGACCAAAAGGGTTAGAGCGTGTGGTAAGTGCACTTCGCACTATTGCGCCGGAACTGCCTTTTGAAATCAAATATATTGAGATTTGCGAGCCGGAAGCCGATATAGAAATAAATGGATATCATATTCATGCATTTAAGGTGAATCACAATATTATCTGCTATGGCTACACCGTTGAAATCAAGCGTGCAGGTAAATTTGATGTTGAACGTGCAAAAGCAAATAATATTCCGCAGAAAATGTGGAATCGCCTGCAAAAAGGAGAAACCGTAACAGATGAGAATGGCAGCATTTTTACCCCGGATATGGTTTTAGGAGCAGCGCGAAAAGGAATTAAAGTGACATATTGTACCGATACCAGACCAACAGAGTCAATTGTAAAATCGGCTGAGAAATCAGATTTGTTTATCTGTGAGGGAATGTATGCAGAAAAGGACAAGCTTGCAAAGGCAAAACAGTACAAGCATATGACTTTTTATGAGGCGGCAGACATGGCAAAACGCGCAGATGTTGCGCAGATGTGGCTGACACATTTTTCACCATCCTTAGTAAGACCGGAAGAATATATGCCGGAAGTGAAGAAGATTTTTGCAGAATCATATCTTGGAAAAGATGGGAAGAGTGTGGAACTGTTATTTGAAGAGGCTTAGGAGAAGCCTCAGAAATGGAGGGGCGTATGAAAAAAAATATTCGTAATGTGATAATTGTAATTGTATGTGTGGCAGCAGTAGTTGGTGGATTTTACTGGGTAACACAGCGGGAAGCTGGCAAAACAACAGAGGAAGTGAAACTGACAGAAGTGCAGAAAGTAATTACCAAGGATATTGAGGGAAGTTATCCTGCAACTCCAAGGGAAGTTATAAAAACATATAACCGCATTATTTCATGTTTTTACAATGAGGAATATACAGAGGACGAGCTTTATGATTTAGGGGACCAGGCGCGTTTACTTTTTGATGAGGAACTTTTGGAAAACAATCCAAGAGATACTTATTTTGAGGAATTAAAGGCAGATATTGCTGACTACGAAGCAAACGAAAGAACGATTGCTTCAACATCAGTCAGCAGCAGCAATGATGTGGAATACAAAACAATTGATGGCGAAGAGTGTGCATATGTGGAGACTGCTTATTTTATTAAAGAGGGCAAGTCTTATCAGCGTACTTATCAGATGTATCTTTTAAGAAAAGATGATGCTGGTAAATGGAAAATTGTTGCGTTCCAGAAGATAAAAGGAGATTCTTCTGATGATGAATAAGGATATAAAAATATTAGCAATTGAAAGCTCCTGCGATGAAACGGCAGCGGCTGTTGTTGTAAACGGAAGAGATGTGCGAAGCAACGTCATCTCTTCTCAGATTGCGCTGCATACCTTATATGGCGGCGTCGTACCGGAAATTGCATCCCGCAAGCATATTGAGAAAATTAATCAGGTAATTGAGCAGGCATTAAAGGATGCGGATACCACATTAGATGAAATCGACGCAATTGGTGTAACCTATGGCCCTGGGCTTGTAGGTGCGTTGCTTGTTGGTGTGGCAGAAGCAAAAGCAATCAGCTATGCAAAAAACATACCTTTAGTTGGTGTGCACCACATTGAAGGACATATTTGCGCAAATTATATTGAAAACAAGGAACTAGAGCCACCATTTTTATGTTTGGTGGTATCTGGTGGTCATACACATTTGGTGAAAGTTGCAGACTACGGAAAATACGAGATTTTAGGACGAACCAGAGATGATGCAGCAGGCGAAGCTTTTGATAAAGTGGCGCGTGCTATTGGCTTAGGTTATCCGGGCGGTCCTAAAATTGAAAAAGTGTCACATGAGGGCAATCCTCATGCGATGGAGTTTCCACGTGCAAAAATTGATGATGGTCCATACGATTTCAGTTTCAGCGGCTTAAAGTCGGCCGTTTTGAATTATTTGAATGGATGTCAGATGAAAGGCATTGAGATTGTGCAGGCAGATGTTGCAGCATCTTTCCAAAAGGCAGTTACAGATGTTTTGGTTGCCAATGCAATGAAAGCCATCGATGAATTTAAAATGGACAAATTTGCAATTGCAGGTGGTGTTGCATCTAATGGAACGCTGCGTGAGGCAATGCGTGAAGCCTGTGCGAAAAAAGGTGTAGCATTTTATCATCCGTCACCAATTTTTTGTACGGACAATGCAGCAATGATAGGTGTAGCAGCTTATTACGATTTTCTTGCAGGAAAACGTGATGGGCTTGATTTGAACGCGATTCCTAATTTAAAACTTGGAGAACGTTAATTGGTTTGAAAAATCAAAAAGATGAGCAATAAGAAATAAAAACAAGAAATTGAAACGAGAAAATAAAGGGAGAGGCTGTCGCCTGTGTACGAAAATGAAGTGCGTGCAAAAGCGGCAGCCTTTCTTTTCAAGTGGTGAGGAAAACTGAGCGCTTGTATAAAGTGTTAAGAAACACTGCGATACAAGGAGATTTTGTACTAAAAAAGGAGAAAGAAAATGGAAAAATATGTGGCAATCGTGCTGGCAGGTGGTTCAGGAAAGCGGATGAATGCATCTGTTCACAAGCAGTATCTTCTCATAAAAGAAAAACCGGTCTTATATTATTCCCTAAAAGCATTTGAAGACAGTGCAGTAGATGAAATCGTTTTAGTGGTAGGTGCAGGAGAAATTGATTATTGCAGACAGGAAATTGTAGAAAAATATGGTTTCAAAAAAGTAAAAGCAATCGTTACTGGTGGAAAAGAAAGGTATCATTCTGTATTTGAAGGGTTAAAAGCAGTACAAAATGCGGATTATGTTCTGATACATGATGGAGCAAGACCATTTGTAGATGAAGAAATCATCCGCCGCACAATGTTATCGGTGAAAGAATATCAGGCTTGCGTTGTGGGAATGCCGGTAAAGGATACAATAAAAATAGCAGATGAGAAGCAGTATGCAAAAGAAACACCGGAACGGAAATATGTCTGGATGGTGCAGACTCCGCAGGCATTTTCTTTTGAGATGATTTATGATGCTTATGAGAAAATGCTTCAAAATGAGAATGCTGCTATCACAGATGATGCAATGGTATTAGAGAGTATGACATCACATAAGGTACGGCTGATTGAAGGGAGTTACCGTAATATCAAGATAACAACACCGGAAGATTTGATAATTGCAGAAGCATATTTGGCTCAGGAAACGCCGAAAAATCAATGATTTAAGAAAAAAATGAAAAAAAGTTGAAAAAATATTAAAAAAGTTGTTGACATATTTATATTCTGGTGCTAGAATAAATTTCGCACTGAGCTGATGTGCGAAATACGGAGAGGTATCGAAGTGGTCATAACGAGGCGGTCTTGAAAACCGTTTGTCCGCAAGGGCGCGTGGGTTCGAATCCCACCCTCTCCGCTCACTGCATAATATATCGTGCGCTGATTGAAGAGGCTTGGTTAAGTCCGAACAGATTCACATTAAAACAATGTGGTGAAATGAATAGCAATATTTATTCGGAGAAGTACCCAAGCTGGCCGAAGGGACACCCCTGGAAAGGGTGCAGGTCGTTAACAGCGGCGCGAGGGTTCAAATCCCTCCTTCTCCGCTCGTTTTTCTTCATAAACAACATGATAAAAACGGTGAAAAAAGTTGTTGACAACGACTTGAAGATATGGTATCTTATCAAAGCTGTTTGAAACAACAGGGACAAACTTGTTTGTCTTATGAACATTGATAACTGAACAGTGAATAACCTTGAAAGATTCAAAAACCAACAAAGTTGGTTTAAACGAATCGAGATTCAAATCAACTTGTTGATTTTGGAATCTTTGGTTCTTTTGAGAAATTCAAGCTAATCAAAAGATTAGACGAACGCTTTATAATAAAGCAAACCTTAAACAGTAAATTCAGATTTATCTGAATGAACAAAAGCCAGTTTAGACTGGCCGATTAAACTTTTTAACATGAGAGTTTGATCCTGGCTCAGGATGAACGCTGGCGGCGTGCTTAACACATGCAAGTCGAACGAAGCACTTTACTTGATTTCTTCGGAATGA
>JBGVHB010000013.1:0-1950 GCA_045121975.1 Roseburia sp. | reverse complement strand
GGAGCTTCCTGTATAATTCAAAATGTAAGGAATCCTAAGAAAGAAGGTTGAGAAAAAAATACCTCAGTGTAAAATAAGATTACTGACTTTGGACGGTTAGTAAAAAATCTTATTAAAACAGAGAGGTATTTAAAATGAATTGTAACACACAAAACGCTAAGATTAAATCTATTACTGAAAAAACTTTGATTGTTGGAATTGATGTAGGCAGTGAAACACACTATGCAAGAGCATTTGACTGGAGAAATATTGAATTCTCCAAGAAACCCTTCGCTTTTAGTAATGACGAAGCCGGGTTCACTACATTCAAGGCTTGGATGGAGGATATCAAGGAAAAATCTGGAAAGACAGTTGTGATTCCTGGTATGGAGCCAACAGGGCACTATTGGTTCAACCTGGGAGCTTTCCTGCAGGACAACGGAATGAAGCCAGTACACGTGAATCCTCACCATGTACACAAATCAAAAGAATTGGATGATAACAATCCAAGTAAAGATGATCGTAAGGATCCAAAGACAATCGCAGCGTTAGTTAATGAAGGAAGATTCAATTATCCATATATTCCTACAGGAGTATATGCAGAAATCAGAAGTCTATACGGTTTACAGGTAATGACACAGGAGGCACTTATTCGAGTGAAAAATCGAATTGCCCGTTGGCTAAGTATCTATTTTCCGGAGTATAAAGACGTTTACCGAAATCGGGATGCAGTCAGTGGTGTTATGGTGCTTAAGGTGTGTCCATTGCCAGCAGATATCGTGAAGCTTGGTGCAGAAGGAGTAAACAAAATCTGGCGGGATGCTAAACTAAGAGCAGCTGGAATGAAGCGGGCAACGGCTCTGGTAGAGGCTGCAAGACACAGCGTTGGAAGTATAGAGTCACCAGAGGCAGCAAGGTACGAGATGGAACTTCTGTTGGGAGATTATGAAGTATACACAAAGCGTATGGAGGAACTGACAGAGAAGATAGAAGCAAAGCTTGAAGAAATCCCATATGTTGATAAACTTTTGGAGATAAAAGGTGTAGGAAAAAAGATTGTGAGTGGACTAATTGCAGAAATAGGTGATATTAGTCGTTTTGATAACCCAAAGCAGGTACAAAAGCTTGCCGGATATGCGATTGTTGCATGTAGTTCAGGAAAACATAAAGGCGAGAGTCATATCAGTTATAGAGGAAGAAAAAGACTTCGTTATGTATTGTATGAAGCTGCTATTTCGTTAATTGGACAAAATGCAGAGTTCAAAGAAATACATCGCTATTACCTTACGAGACAGAACAATCCATTAAAAAAGATGGAATCTGTGATTGCGGTGGCATGTAAAGCCCTACGAGTCTTTTATGCGATTCTTACCAAGGGCGTAACCTATGATGGAAAGTATATGCTGGAATCTATCAGACATCCAGAGAAACAGGTGTTGGTAAACAGCATAGCAGCATAGAAATAACATCTATCATGGTTGAACAGAGGTGTTAAAGAGTTGACACTTGTGCTCAGTCATGATGGATGACTAAAAAAACAATAAAATCAATGACCGAGGAAAATGTGACAGGGAAAACGTCCACGAAAATCGTGCCTGCGCAGGGAACAAAGGTCAGTAATGAAAAATACAAAGAATGAGCCAGTAGTCGGTAGGAATATTTTCCAGAGGGCAATGACCCTGTAAAGGAGCTAGACCGACACCCTGGTTATGGACAGGCAGAACGAAGGAAGTGAGGACCTCTGGAGACAGAGATGATCCTGGTAGACACGGGAGGTGCGTTGCCATAGAGGGATGGGGATACACAAGGCCATGAATAGCGAGAAATATAGACGTTTATTCAAGTGTACCCTAAAACCACTATTTCCGTACAAGATGCAGAGGAATGTCCACGCCTATGGCTCATTCTACTGAGATATGTAGCAAAAAAATATTGATTTTCTAAGGAAAATCACTTGACTAAATAGGGAGG
>JBGVHB010000012.1:0-4114 GCA_045121975.1 Roseburia sp. | reverse complement strand
CGTGATAGTTACTTTGACGAATACGCTAAAGCAGAGATTCTATACATCGATGACCTGTTTAAAGGCAAAGTGACAGAAACTGATGTTAATTATGCGTTCAGATTGATAAATGAGCGATATAACAAAAATTTAGTGACAATCGTTTCGTCGGAATTATTATTAAAAGACTTACGTGAAATTGATGAAGCGATAGCAGGGAGACTTAAAGAGAAAGCAAGAAATTACTGCATTCAAGTGGGAAAAGATAGCAGTAAAAATTACCGATTAAAAGATGAGGTGATTTTGTGACAAATGGGGAAGTCGCTTTATTCAGAATCGGTGTAGATCCTACAGGCGTTAGAGCCAAAAAAGTATGCAATTTTATCAATTATTGGACCACTACAGATTTAGATTTAGAATTAGCACTCAGACGTTATTGCCGATTAAGTGAAATCGATGAAGTTACATTAAAACAAGCTTTTTATTGGGTAAAAGAAAAAGCGATTGCTAATAACGATTTAATTGCACAACTCTTTAAATCGATGTCGTGTGATGAGTTTATAATCGTACTTACTAATATAAGCATTAACTAGAGAAAAGGTGAGGAAAAATGGAGAGAAGAATTGATATGCTAGGACGAATCAATATTCCTAGAGAAATGTTGAGACGTTTAAATATTCCGTTTGGGAGTTTAATGGAGTTTTCAACTGACGGCGAAAAAATAATAGTAAAAAAATCAAGTTGCTGTTGTGCTTTTTGCGGGACAGGTGAGGAACTCAAAGACGTTAAGGGCATTAGAGTGTGTGGGCCATGTGTTGAAGAAATCAAAGAGGGTGTGTTTTTCGATACTATCGTTCCGTTAGAGTAGGAGGGGATGTGGTGAGCAAGCCACGACTGTCTCAAATAGTTGAGTTAAATCGGGATAAAGAAATGTTTTTAATCGTTTGGGATCGGGGAGAAGTATTCTGTATCAAAAACGAAGAGGCTGTTAAAAAATTTGGGGATGTAGAAATACATGATTTAACCATTCATTTAACAGGTCATTACAAAGATAAAAACAAAACATTTATACCTAGATTTGAGGTCATTTTATAAGGGGGTAAGAATATGAACAATATTTATAGCAAAATGCAAAAGGCTCGTTGTGAGTTTCAAGAGAAGCCGTTGAAGAAGTCTGGTCACAATAAGTTTGCTGGATATCGTTATTTTGAATTAGGAGATTTCCTTCCAACGATCAACAGCCTATTAGAAAAATACAACCTTTGCAGCAACATCAGTTTTGATAACGACATGGCAACATTAACAATCGTAAATGCTGAGAACACGGATGAGAAATTAGTTTTTACGTCTCCAATGAGTAATGCAAATCTTAAGGGGTGCCATGACGTGCAGAACTTGGGAGCGGTACAAACTTATTTACGACGTTATTTGTGGGTTAATGCTTTTGAGATTGTAGAGTCTGATGGATTAGACGCAACGACCGGAAAAGATGATAAACCAAGCAAGACGAAAGCCAATGTCAACGCCGCTAAGATCATGAAATTAATCGAAACTAAATATGTGAATGAAGTAGCGGTTAAGCAACACGTTAAGTCGGCTTACGGTGTTGACACTTACGAGCAGTTAAATGACAAACAAGCTAAAGAATTAATGGAGATGCTAAGCCAAAAGCCTGATAAGAATGCATAAAGCAGTCTTTTGGGATTATCAAGTTGATTCAAGGGGAGCGTGGCTTAAATGCCACATCCCTAATGAGTTAATTGACGAGAGGTTTTTAGCGGATGTTATGTACGGGGAAATTAGAGTTGACGACGGTAGAAGGATATCGAGCGATCAACGTAAGAAAATTTATGCGTTAATTAAAGATATTGCGGATTACACAGGACATCATCCGGAGTATCTCAAAGAGCATATGAAATACGACTTTATGGCGAAAGAAGATAGAGAGTATTTTAGTTTATGAAATATAGATATGACGACCGCGAGATATTTTATAGAACATTTGTTAGAGTTTTGCTTCGAATGGGACGTGCCGTTAAACGCAAATACAGTCGTTTTAGCGCGAGAAATAAACAATTACCTATATTTATGTCTAGTCCACCGTAAATGCGCTGTATGTGGCAAAAAACACGCTCATATTCATCATGTCGATGCGGTTGGAAGTGGTAGAAATCGAAATGAAGTGGATCACACAAAATTAAGGTTAATCGCATTGTGTGCCGAACATCACCAAGAAACGCACACAATAGGCTGGCAGACATTTAACGCTAAATATAAAGTCGATGGTATCAAAGTGAATGAAAAAACAATAAGAAAGCTGGGGATTTAATGGTATTTCGTAAGTGTAAAGATTGCACTGAGAGACGTTTTAATTGCCATAGTTATTGCGAACCTTACTTAGCATACAGGGAAAAGATGAAGAAAGTTTATGAACTTAGAAGATTGAATTTTGATGCAGATATAGGACCGGAGATTTATTTAAAAACTAGGGATAGGAGGTGCGAACGGAGATGAATAATTTAATTTATGTGAAGTATGACACTGACTATTTCACGCGAATAAGCCAAGAGGGGGAACTCTATGCGCTGAATAGGGATCAGTTAGAGTTGATAACAAGTATTTTAGAAGATAAGAACATCCCATACTATACATCTAAAGTTGAATTTTGCACAAAGATCAAATGGGATAAAAATGCGGACAAATCCCTAGAGGAGTATGAGGGGCTAATAATTAGAAACCGAAAAAAAAGCCAAGAAGATATCATAATGGATATCAAGAACGACAACCAAAAAGGGACAATCGATAACTTCTTAAGGACTAACGGGATTACGCTTGATCCGTTTTGTAAATTATTCGGTGTTAGAAGTAATACTTACAACCTTTGGAAAGAAAAGAAAAAAATTCCGGCTTGGTTCAAGGAAATAGCTATCGATTTAGGGTTTGATGTTAGTGAATTTGATGTGTTCAATAAGGCTAGAACAGACGCGAGTAAAGTTCATCCTAAAATTTTAGAACTGGTGGTGGGGAAAGATGAGAGAGTTTAAAATCCCTGGCAAGGCACAAGCCAAACAAAGACCTAGAATGGGTAGATCAGGCATTGTATACACACCAAAAGAAACGTTGGTTTACGAGAATTACGTTAAAATGTGTTATTCAGATTACGCCAATCAATTTGGGTGGTTGCCCTATGAAAATCAAGTCAGAGCCGAAATTGAAGTGTTAGTCGCGGTTCCTAAGTCCGACAGTAAGACGAAGAAAAAAGCTAAGATCGAAGGAATGATAAGACCGACGGTTAAACCGGATTGCGATAATTTAGCAAAGTCCATTTTAGATTCATTGAATGGATTAGCTTACCAAGATGACAAGCAAGTGGTTGAATTGAGTATTAAAAAATATTATGCAGAAAATGCAGAAGTGAGAGTCAGATTAACGGAGGTATAAAAATGAACAATGTAACATTAATCGGTCGTATCGCAAACGACCTAGAAATTAAATCAACAGCGAACGGAACGCCAGTATGCCAATTTAATTTGGCTGTTAATCGATTTGGAGAAGGTGCGGATTTCATTCCGGTAGTTGTTTACAAAAAACAAGCTGAAAACTTAGCTAAATATCAATCAAAAGGAAGTCAGATTGGAGTTATAGGTCGTATCCAAGTGCGACCATATGAAAAAAACGGGGAAAAACGTACATGGACAGAAGTTGTAGCACATGAGGTTGAATTTTTAGGTTCAAAACAACAGGAGCGAACGGTTGCAGAAGTACGTTATGAGAAGAAGCAACAAGATCCAGGGAGTTACTGGATGAATGGTGGAGATTTTAGTTCAAATATTAACATTAGTGACGAAATGTTACCATTTTAATTGAGTAAAGGGAGAGAACGAAGATGAAGAAAGGGTTTGAAGTATTTAAAGATGGTGTCAACTTAAGAGAACGCAAGGTTAAACGCGGTTATTTGCGACAAGAGGAAATGAATCAAATCATGATGTTAGGTGCTACTCATCAGTTATTGATGGGGATGCGCTCACTAACAGGAGTTGGCGACTGCGTACCGATTTGGGAAAAGTTTCAACAAAGCGGAATTATCACAAAAGAACAGATTAAGTATTTGAAAATGGCAACAACCTATCAGCGT
>JBGVHB010000011.1:0-2898 GCA_045121975.1 Roseburia sp. | reverse complement strand
GGAATCGAATTACGATATACGCAAAAAGAATTGTATGAAATGGTTCTCGCAGTAGCAGATGGAAGTTTGGAATATGAAGATATGCTTAAGTGGATACTGGAGCATCAAGCATAATTGTTTAATATATTTTAATTCCTGTGTTCAATCTTGGGAAGGGCGAACACAGGTGATTATTTGAAGTTGTAGGTGAGTGGATATGAAAAAATTATATATAATCGGCGGAACAATGGGAGTCGGCAAAACTGCTGTTAGCCAGCAACTAAAATCTGATTTACCCAATAGCGTATTTCTTGATGGGGATTGGTGTTGGGATGCAAATCCTTTCCACGTAACCAATGAAACCAAAGCAATGGTAACAGATAATATTTGTTACTTACTAAATAACTTTTTACATTGCTCTGCTTATGAAAATGTGATTTTCTGCTGGGTAATGCATCAACAGTCCATCATAGATTCTATCCTGGAAAAATTGGACACACAAAACTGTGAGGTGAAATGTGTTTCACTTATTGCTGATGAAGCCAATTTGCGAAAGCGATTGACTAAAGATGTGGAAAAAGGTATTCGCTCTGAGGATGTGATTGAGAGAAGCGTAGCAAGAATCCTGATGTATAAAACACTCAATACGATAAAAATAGATACTAATGAAAAATTGGTATCTATGGTTGCAAATGAAATCGAGCAGTTATGATGTTGCAAATACCGTTTGTGGGAAACAGAAACTTTCAGGCTTACAGAGAGAGTGAAATCGACAGAGAATTTGAATTTTGGGCGAGGAGATTATCATGCAGAATACAATGACTGTTAATCAAACAGAATACACTGTTATTAAATTGCTAGGGCGAGGAAAGGGAGGATATTCTTATTTAGCAGAAAAAGATGGTAAACGATATGTGTTAAAACAGATACATCATGAACCTTGTGAATATTATTCCTTCGGAAATAAAATAGAAGCAGAAAGAAACGACTACAACCGATTAGTAGAAACAGGAATTAGACTTCCTAAAATGTTGGATATCGATATTCAAAATGAAAGAATACTAAAAGAGTATATTGATGGACCAACAATATATGACCTAGTTAAAGATGATGCGATGAAAGAGTCATATTTAAGTCAAATAAAAGAGATGGCAAAAAAGGTATATTCTGTTGGATTAAATATTGATTACTTTCCAACCAATTTTGTTGTACAAGATGAACTGATATATTACATTGACTACGAATGTAATAACTATATGGAAGAATGGAATTTTGAAAATTGGGGAATTAAATATTGGTCAAAAACACAAGAATTTTTTGATTATATAAATCAGCACTGATTATACGAATTCCAATTTGTATGGAACAGAAACTTTCAGGCTTGAGGAGAGATTGAAAGCACTTAAAGATTTGAATTTGCAGGACTATTAAGTTTCTGTGTAATTGGTAAGGAAGGTGATGTTTTGAGTAATCAAAATAAGATAAAGTATGATTCTGCATATATCAGCTATGTTGCAAATGGAGACTCAGCAGCTGTTTTTATTGCAAGGGACATTGTTAGATCTATTGATACATCTGGAATGTGGATTGATGTAATTAGTACTTCTGGATATAAAAATGAATTTGGCAAATGGGATTTTTCAAGTATAACAATAGAACTTTTTCCAAGAAAAACAAAACCTATATATCCCAAATATGCGAGCATAGAAGATAAGAAATTTATTACATGGAAAACAGCAAATGAGGATATAGCCAAACAGAGATCGCAAGGATATAGAGGTAAAAAGTTTATAATTTGTCCTAAACTTGTGAATAAAAATCAAGGCAAGACTAAAACAATAGAAAAGATATGGAACAAAAAGTTTGGTCGATATGTTCCTAAAGACTGGGCGAGGTCATCTGATTGTGAGGTACACAAAAAGAAAGTGCCAATAGAGCCAGCGTGGGAATATCATATAATATCAATTAAAAGATTGTAGTTACATAGCTTTTCTTGTTAAAGGAAACTGGTAACTTTCGTGACGCTGTGTTTAACTGAGAGACGAATTTGAAGTTGATGGAGGAAATATGGAAAATAAAAAGGTAACAGGTTTTGACTATTTATGGTGTGCACTATATGCATATGCTAGTGTCGCTTTTGAATTATTGGTGGTTGCGGCAGAAGGTGTTCTTGGAATTGAAATGAATAATTTTACAATCACACAGAATATCATTCATTGGCTTGTAACAATTATTGGTTGGGTGCTATTGGGTATTCTGGTAATACATATTGGAAAACGAACAACAGGGTTTGATATATGGGAACGTGGCAGAAAAATGCTTCCGTGGCAATATCTTGCAATTGTTATATGTTTTATTATCAATATTATTGTAAAGTATTTAGATTGGGGTGGATTTAAAGTTGTTTTGGAATGGAGTGCAAGAGGGCCATTGTTGTTTGTATTCCAATACATATACTATTTGGCGGAAGGTTTTTTGATTTCACTTATTATTGTATTTGGACAAAAGGCTTGTGAGAAATGGTTTCATAACGAGAAAATACCGTATGGCGGAATTGTTCTTGGCTTAACATGGGGATTGGCACATATTTTTACAAAAGGGAGCTTAATTGTAGGGATACTTTCTGCTGTTGGTGGATTTTTGTTTGGTGCCGCTTACTTGTTGGTTAATAAAGATTATAGAAAGGCATTACCGATTATCACACTACTTTTTATACTTTAGTAACGGAAGAGACTGGAAGCTTTCAGTCTTGTGAAGAGATTGAAACATGCATGAATTTGAATTTTTTAGAGTAAAGGAGCATTTATATGAGATTAGATGGATATGGTTTATTCGTAAATGATATGGCGACAATGATTAGATTCTACAGAGATGTACTTGGCTTCGAAATTAAGGAAAATGAAAACACTGATAATGTAT
>JBGVHB010000010.1:0-2045 GCA_045121975.1 Roseburia sp. | reverse complement strand
GACAGTGTAACGTACATTGGACAGTTTGCATTTGCAGATTGTGATAATTTAAAAAGCGTTACTATTCCGGGAGTAAAGCAGCTTACTGGTGCACAGTTTTCGAGTTGTGACAACCTTGAAACAGCAGTTGTTTCTGAGGGTACAAAAATGATGGCTGGTACGTTCAGAGAATGTAATAAGCTTACCAGCGTGACATTACCAAGTACATTAAAGGAAATCGGAAGTGGTTCTTTTAATAGTTGCGACAGTTTAAGAAAGATTACAATTCCTAAGAGTGTAACATTTATTGAGCAGGGAGCATTCACCCTAGTCGGAATGGACGGAAATGACGAACATCTTACGGATATTTACTATGAGGGAACAAAGGCACAGTGGGAAAAGATTGATAATCAGGAAGCAGCATCTATTGAACGCAATGGAATAAAAGTCCATTACGGCAAAGCAGTACCGGAAACAGTAAAATTATCCAAAACCTCTTATACTTATGACGGAAAAGCAAAGAAACCAACTGTTACAGTTAAAGACAGTAACGGAAAGACGATTAATAAGAAATATTATAAAGTTTCTTACAGTAACAATAAAAATGTCGGACAGGCTACCGTTAAAGTAACCTTTACGGATAAGTACAAAGGAACAGTATTAAAGAAAACCTTTAATATTGTTCCAAAGGGAACAAAGATTTCCAAGGTAAAAGCAGGAAGTAAGAGTTTTACAGTTACATGGAAGAAGCAGAAAACACAGACTACCGGTTATCAAATCCAGTATTCTACAAGCAGTAAGTTTAAAAATGCAGAAACAGTCACTGTTAAGAAAAACACAACCACATCTTCAAAGGTACAGAAGTTAAAGGCAAAGAAAAAATATTATGTAAGGGTTCGTACTTACAAAACAGTGAAAGTAAATGGAAAGTCAAAGAAAATCTATTCTGCATGGTCTGAAACAAAAACAGTAACAACGAAGAAGTAGCATGACAGGAAAGGAGAACGATTTTTGAAATTATTAAAACAATATAAGAAAAGAGGAATGGCGGCTGCAATTGCAGCCGTTTCCTTAATAACACTGATTTTTTCACAGATTTCAGTGTCTGCGGCAACAGAAAGAGTAAATTTATTAATTGCACCGAAAACAATTATCGGTGATGCAAAAGGAGATTATGTTGGATGGACAGAGTTTTCATCCGACACCTTCGAAGAAATTTCAGTTGGGAATGTTTCCGGTGCATGGTACACACAAAAAATTGCAAGCACTGGAGACCAATGGAGAGATTATGCTGTATTTAACAATCAGAACAGTGAAGATATTTCCGGTTTCTTATGGGAAGCAGCTTATTTGAAAGACCCAGGTATTTCCTTAAAAATGGGTGTTGATAATACCTTTCGCCACAGGGCAACATCGGAAAGCTTAAAAGCAGACAATGGAAAAACAGAACATGATTGTGCATATGTAAGAAAGACAATAAATCAATCACTAGTAACACATGAAAATTGCGATGCATGTGTTACTGACCAGGGAAAATACGACTGGTCCATGATGCCGGCAAAAGTGAAAGATAGCACAACAGGTGAGTGGATTGATAAATGGAGTTTTTATTTTGAAGATAACGATACAGCAGGACTGTTTTTAAATGGTGTATTGGATGAAGTAGCAGGAAGGGGAACAAATGGAAATTATACTGAACAGTATTATACAGGATTTGTATTGCTTTTAAATGAAAATCCAGAATCGGCAGCTGAAATAAGGGGAATGAAAAGTGGTATTTATTATGTAATTCATTCTAATTTCTCTGTCCATGATTATAAAAATGGCGGTTATAAAAAAGCTTCTGACGTAAAAAGCGGTGAAGATGGTGTTTATCTGCTAAAAGCTTTTGGAGAAGACTTAGAAGAACAGGGACTTGTTACCTTTGGTGTAGAAAAAGGCGAGGAAGGACACGATTCTAATACAGCAGCTGACAATTATACGGATGTCAGTTTTGTAAGTGAATTAAAAAATGGCAAGGTAACTGTTACAGCCACAGTTAATAATTCTAAAACAGATGTTAAAAC
>JBGVHB010000009.1:0-17404 GCA_045121975.1 Roseburia sp. | reverse complement strand
GATACCAAAGAGCTTAGATTGGTGTGATAGTGGTTATGGTGTAGCTGGACCATTTACAAATTGTGAAAAATTGAAAACAGTAAAATTTGAAAGTGGAGTGACACAGATAGCGCGAATGCTTTTTGATAATTGTACAGGACTTGAAGAAATAGTAATACCAGATAGCACTACAACGATAGAGGAAGATGCGTTTTATAAATGTACAAACTTAAAGTGTATAACGTTAGGAAAGAATTTGTTGAAGATAGAAGGCTCTGCATTTTATGGATGTACATCATTAATAGAGATTAACATCCCGGACACCGTTACAAGTATGGGAACCAGCATTTTCTCAGGCTGCACGAGCCTGAAAACAGTTCACCTTCCAAACATCCGACAGAACATTACAAGTTCCATGTTCTATAACTGCAAAAACTTAACCACCATTAACTTCCCGTCCACCCTAAAGAGCATTCAAAGTAGTGCTTTTTATGGCTGTGAATCCTTAAAGGAAGTAATTCTGCCATCCGGCATGGAGACGATTGAATCCAGTGCCTTTTATGGATGTACAGCATTAACCAAAGCAGTTATCCCGGATACGGTAACTTCAATCGGAAGTTCTGCCTTTTATGGCTGTGAAGCACTTTCGAGTGTGACACTTGGAAGCAGTTTGAAAAAGATTAACAGTCAGACCTTTTATGGTTGTACATCCTTACCTTCCATTGTAATTCCTTACAATGTGGAATCCATTGGAGACAGTGCATTTGTAAATTGTACAAGCTTTACAGCAATTACCATACCACGCAAAACGACTTCGATTGCGTCCAATGCATTTTCCTATCCAAAGAAAATGACGATTTACGCTCCAAGAGGAACTTATGCGCAGGAGTATGCAGCTTCCAAGGGGATTAAATTTGTGGCACAGGATATTCCGGCGACTTCTGTGAAATTAAATGCCACAAGCAAGACGATGGAACGATATGACGAATTTCAGCTTGTAGCAACCATTGCACCAACGAATTTTACGGATGAAGTTGTTTGGACAAGTTCAGATGAAGATGTGGCAAAGGTATCTGAAGATGGTTATGTAGAAACATATGAGGCAGGAACGGCAACGATTACAGTAACTGTAGGAAGCAAGAAGGCGACCTGCAAAATAAATGTCATTCAGGAAGTTACTTGGGTAAGCTTTGAAGACTATTATGTTGACATGAAAGCAGGAGAGACAAAGCAGCTTGAAGTATCAGTTGGACCTGCAAATGCAACAAATAAAGCATTAACCTTTACATCTTCGGATACATCAGTCGCAACAATTTCAAGCAGCGGTGTTGTTACTGCCAAAAAGAAAGGACAAACCAAAATCACAGCGACAGCCAAAGATGGAAGCGGTGAATACGATACCTGTTATGTTTATGTTTCGGGAGAAATAAAACCAACAGGAATCACCCTGAATAAAAAAACTGCAACTGTGAAAAAAGGAAAAACACTTACCTTAAAAGCAACTATTTCACCAAGTAATGTTGCAAACAAAAATGTAACATGGAAATCATCCAATACAAAGATTGCAACCGTAAATAGTTCAGGAAAAGTAACAGCAAAATCTTATGGAACAGCAACCATTACAGTAACTTCAAAGGCAGACAGTACCATCAAGGCAACTTGTAAGATTACCGTTCCATATACGATTACATATAAGCTGAACGGAGGAACAAATAATAGCAAGAATCCGTCCACTTATTATAATCAGAAAATCAGTCTGAAAAATCCAACACGTAAGGGTTACGAATTTAAAGGCTGGTATACAGACAGCAAGTTTAAGAAAAAGATAACCACAATTAAGAAAGGTACAAAGAAAAATTATACACTTTATGCGAAGTGGGAAAAGGTAACAGTTAAGAAAACTTCCATTACCTCTGCGAAAAATAGCAAGAGCAAGCAAATTGCTATAAAGTATAAAAAGGTTTCCGGCGCGAAAGGTTATGAGGTATCTTATTCTACAGACAAAAAATTCAAAAAGTCTGTAACAAAAAAGAATACCACAAAGACCTCTTACACCATCAAGAGCCTCAAAAAAGGAAAGACATATTATGTAAGAGTTCGCGCATACAAAATAGACTCCGCAGGGAAAAAAGTATATGGAAAATATACAACTGTGAAAAAAGTAAAAGTTTCGAAGTAAGAATACGTCATCAAAATTGGTAAGAACTTTTAAAGAAGCAGCCGGTTCATGTTTTATAGAATCGGCTGCTTTTTGGGTGGAAGATTTTGTGATTTTTAATAAAAATACTTTGTGTATAGTTATGGGTAGAATTTTGAACGAATCTACAGACAGTTTATAAATTTTTAATTTGTATCCCATCATCAAAAGTAGTATCATATATACAAATCTAATTCGCATAGGTAGCTATGCATCAAAAAACATTTCAGTAACATCATTGGCAGGGAACTATCGCCAGAATTCACACGTTGTATTTGAAGAAAATATCAATTATAATGGAGGTATCTTATTGAGAAACACATTACAAAAGAAAATGAATCGAAGCTTAAAGCTTTCACAGCGGAATTTCCGCGGAGTACTAAGACATTTTGGTGTAGCAAGAAATTATAAGGACAGGCTTTTTATACGGCTGCTTCGGGATAAAAAGGTGCTGCTTCAGTTGTATAATGCTTTGAATGGGACAAGTTATACCAATCCAGACGAACTTTATATTACGACATTAGAGGATGCTGTTTATATGGGTATGAAAAATGATTGTTCCTTTTTAATCGGAAGTTATATGAACTTGTATGAGCATCAGTCAACCTTTTGTCCGAATATGCCAATCCGAGGGCTGATTTATCTTTCGGATATATATCAGGCGTATATTAAAGAGAGAGACCTGAATGTTTATGGAACAAAGCGCATTTTACTGCCAGCACCACGTTACATCGTGTTTTATAACGGAGAAGCGGAACACGCCGACGTGGAAGAATTAAAGCTTTCAGATTCTTTTATGGGTAAGGATGGCTGTATCGAATTTACGGCGACAATGTACAATATTAATATTGGTCATAATCAATCGTTAATGGAGCAGTGTGATACGCTTTATGGTTACTCCATTTTTATTGGAAAAATCCGCGAATTTCAAAAATCAGGAATGAGTTTGAGCGAAGCAATTGATATGGCATGCAATTATTGTATAGAGCGCAATATTCTAACAGACTTCCTTCGAAAAAATCGAAGCGAGGTGAAGCGCGTGCTGTTGACAGAGTATAATGAGAAACATCAGAGAAAATTAGATAGAGCAGATGCGAGAGAAGAAGGAATAAAGGAGGGACGAGAAGAAGGAAAAATAGAAGGGATTATAAAAACAGCAAGGAAATATCATGCCAAAGATACCGAAATCATAGAGCAGTTAATGGAAGAATTAGGAATAAATGAGATAGATGCGAGAGAATATTTAAGAAAGATACAATAAGCAAGCAAGCTTTCTGGTTTTGCTATGAAAAAAGATGCCAGCAATTATTTTGCTGGCATCTTTCTAAGTTCAGGATGTTCTTTGATTACTTTATGTTTCCAGTAAAGATAGGTTACAAGCAAAAGGATACCAGTTGTAACCCAGGCGGCAGGGTCTGCAAAGCATACGCCGATGTAGCCGAAAGGCTTTGCACAAAGCAGGATGACAACGTAGCGGCTGACAAGCTCTACAACACCGCTTATCATAGGAACGAATCCCTGGTTTAATCCCTGTAAGCCATTGCGGTAAGCAAAAATCCATGCAAGCGGAATCATAAACCAGCTGATAGTGTAGAGATACTGCATTGCATAAGAGTAAATTTCTTCGGTTGGATTGCTGATAAACCAGCTGACAATAAAACGTCCGCCAAGACAGCAGATTGCTGCGGCAAGTCCGGCAGCTGCAAAGCAGAGGAAAAATGCCTGGCGCATTCCAGCAAAAATACGCTCGTATTTTCCAGCGCCTAAATTCTGACCACAGTAGGTAGCCATTGCAGTTCCGAGTGTTGGCATGGTCTGGGTTGCAATATTTGAAACCTTAGAAGCGGCAGTGTATGCAGCTACGACACTTGAGCCAAAGACATTGACGGCACTCTGGAAAATCATCGTACCAACGGCTGTAATGGAGTAATTTAATGCCATAGGAATACCGATGGAAAGCATATTGATGACACCGCTTTTATCCATATAAAAATCATTACGTGAAACCTTTAAAATATCAAACTTGCGGAACATGTAAATATAACACAGGAGTGCTGAAATTCCCTGCGAAATAATCGTAGCATAAGCAGCTCCGGCAGTTCCAAGCTTCACGACAACAATCAGAAAAATGTCTAACACAATATTTAAAATAGAAGATAAAATCAAAAAATAAAGCGGCGTTTTGCTGTCTCCAATTCCACGAAGAATACCAGCGGCAACATTGTATCCCATAGTCAGGATAATACCGGCAAAAATAACTTTGATATAAGCATCTGCGAGGTCAATGATATTTTCAGGTGTATTCATCCATAACAAAAGTAGTTTTGAACATGAAACCGTAATAACAGTTAAAATGGCTGAGACGATGACGGTTAGTATCAGAGCCAATGCAACATAATGCTTTAACAGCTTGTAGTCTTTTGCACCATAGGAATGTGACACCATAACACCAAAGCCCTGTGCGATACCATTTGCAAAACCGAGTACTAAAAACATAATACATCCGGTAGAGCCGACGGCAGCAAGAGCCTCTTCGCCGAGATATTGTCCAACGATAATCGTATCCACCATGTTATAAAACTGCTGGAAGAGGTTTCCAAGCAAAACCGGAATCGAAAAAAGAAGGATAATTTTGAGTGGATTTCCTTCTGTCATATTTTTTGTCATCTTGTATTCTCCTTAGTAATAGGCAGCACCAAAAAAATGTGCTATAGTCAATATTAGCATTAATGCATTATAAAGCATAGAATTGGAAAAAACAATCCACTATATGTAAAAATAATGACTTTTTTCCTATACAATTTGGGAGGATAAATGGAAACCAATCTGGAATATTATAAAATATTTTATTATGTATCAAAATACAGCAGTATTTCCTTAGCGGCAGAGGCATTGTCCATTACACAGCCGGCGGTCAGTCAGGCGGTAAAACACTTAGAACGTGATTTAAAATGCCCGCTTTTTGTACGAACAACAAAAGGAGTGCGTCTGACAAAAGAGGGAGAAATGCTTGCTTCTTATGTGAATAAGGGCTACGAAACGATTTTAACAGGGGAGAAGAAGCTTTCTGAAATGTTAAACCTTGAGGTGGGAGAAATCTGTATCGGAGCAAGTGATATGACGTTACAATTTTATCTGCTTCCTTATTTAGAACAATTTCATGAGAAATATCCACAGATAAAAGTGACGGTAACAAATGCGCCAACACCAGAAACACTAGGACATCTGCAGGATGGAAAAATTGATTTTGGAATTGTCAGCACACCACTGAAAAATAAATATGATTTCAAAGTAATTCCGGTAAGGGATATACAGGATGTCTTTGTAGCTGGAAAACGTTTTTCTTATTTAAACGGAGGAAAATTAAGCTATAAAGAACTGGAAAAACTGCCGGTTATGTGTTTGGAGGGAGATACCTCCACGCGAAAATATGTCGAGGAATATTTAGCAGAGCGCGGGGTAAAAATAAGACCGGAATTTGAACTTGCAACAAGTGATATGCTGATACAGTTTGCAGTCCGGAATCTTGGAGTGGCGAGCGTAGTGCGTGACTTTGCACAAAAATATTTTGAGACGGGGGAGCTTTTTGAACTAAGCTTTGATAAGAAAATACCGGAAAGAAAGTTCTGCATTGTATATAATGAAAGAACGCCACATTCGGCTGCGGCAGAGCAGCTGCTAGATTTTTTGATTCCTGGTAATTTTGCAAAAGCATAGGCTGCGCATGGGGATATTGTATTCAATATAAAAGAAAATTATATCACATATAATGAATATTAATTTTACTTATGCAAGTATATCATGTATAATCAATAAGTAAAAACAGGGAGATGGCGGTTTTTACACCGCCATTTTTATTTGCGCGAGTAGCGAGGAAAATCAAGTGCTTGCATGAAGATTTGACGAGCACCGCGACAACATGAGAAACTCGCAAAGCGTGTTTCTCATAATTTTAGGAGGAAATCAAATGGTTACAGCAGTAGTAGGCGCTAACTGGGGCGACGAAGGAAAAGGTAAAATTACAGATATGCTTGCAGAAGAAGCGGACATTATCATCCGTTTTCAGGGTGGAGCAAATGCAGGACATACCATCGTAAACAATTATGGTAAGTTTGCATTACACACACTTCCATCAGGTGTATTTTATAATCATACAACAAGCATTATTGGAAACGGTGTCGCACTTGATATTCCAAAATTGTTCAATGAAATTAAATCTATCACAGACCGTAATGTACCAGCACCAAAGATTTTAGTTTCAGACAGAGCACAGATTGTTATGCCTTACCACGTATTATTTGACCAGTACGAGGAAGAACGTCTTGGAAAGAATTCCTTTGGTTCAACTAAGTCTGGTATTGCACCATTTTATTCAGACAAATATGCAAAAATCGGTTTCCAGGTAAGTGAATTATTTGACGAAGAACTTCTTGTTGCAAAAGTAAAACGTACCTGTGAAATGAAAAATATTATGCTTGAGCATATGTATCACAAACCATTATTAGTAGAAGAAGATTTATTAGCAACATTACATGAGTATCGTGATATGGTAGCTCCATATGTCTGCGATGTATCTTTATACTTAGATAAAGCATTAAAAGAAGGAAAGAACATCTTATTAGAAGGTCAGTTAGGAACATTAAAAGACCCAGACCATGGAATTTACCCAATGGTAACATCTTCATCCACATTAGCTGCATATGGTGCAATCGGAGCAGGCATTCCACCATATGAAATCAAGAAAATCGTTACTGTATGTAAAGCATACTCTTCTGCAGTAGGAGCAGGTGCTTTCGTCAGCGAGATTTTCGGTGAAGAAGCAGATGAATTAAGAAAACGCGGTGGTGACGGCGGAGAATTTGGCGCAACAACAGGTCGTCCAAGACGTATGGGATGGTTTGACTGTGTTGCAAGTAAATATGGCTGCCGCATGCAGGGAACAACTGATGTAGCATTTACAGTTCTTGATGTATTAGGCTACTTAGATGAAATCCCAGTATGTGTTGGTTATGAAATCGACGGAGAAGTTACAACAGATTTCCCTGTAACAGCCAAATTAGAGAAAGCAAAACCAGTATTAAAGACACTTCCAGGATGGAAATGTGATATCCGCGGAATTAAGAAATACGAAGACCTTCCAGAAAATTGTAGAAAATACGTTGAGTTCGTAGAAGAGCAGATTGGCTATCCAATCACAATGGTTTCTAATGGACCAGGAAGAGATGACATTATTTACCGCTAGAGATTATATTAGAAAAAAACAGACAGAAACGTCTGTTTTTTTCTGCTTAATAAGAAGAAAAGGAAATGTATATGATAAAAAATATTATTTTTGATGTGGGACGTGTTTTAGTTTCGTGGCAGCCACAGGAGACCATGCGAAAGCTTGGGATGACAGAAACAGACATTGAAGCCGTTTCAGATGCACTTTTTACCAGTGGTTTATGGAATGAGACAGATAGAGGCGTACAGCCGGACGAAGAAATTTTAAAACAGTTTATTGAAAGAGCACCAAAGCAGGAAAAAAATATCCGTCTTTTCTGGAATAACTTAGATGTGGCAATTACACAGTTTGACTATGTGATTTCATGGATGAAAGCCTTGAAAAAAGCCGGATACCGACTGTATATTTTATCGAATTATGGAAAGTGGACTTATGATTCCACGAAAGATAATGGATTAAGCTTTTTATCTGAAGTAGATGGTGCGTTATTTTCCTACGAAGTAAAGCTGATAAAGCCGGATTTGGAAATTTATCGGACATTGCTACGTAAATTCGATTTAAAGCCGGAGGAATGTGTTTTCATGGATGACTTAGAAGCCAATATCAAGGGAGCACAGGCTGTTGGAATCAATGGAATTGTATTTAAAAATCAAAAAGATGCAATTGAGCAGTTAAAAAAATATGGAGTAACCTGCGAGATGTAAAAAAGCATGTGTACCTAAAAATATCTGCCCCAAAAACGATACAGAATGTTTTTGGGGCAGATATTTTTTTCACAGATTTATCACAAATTCAACTGATTTTGAACACATTTTTCACTTAAGATTTCTTTGAATAAAAGTGTATCGAAAAAGGGAGGATAAAGACGTGATTGAAATCAATCATCTGGTGAAAAAATACGGAAATCATGTAGCAGTAGATGACCTTTCGTTAAAAGTAGAGCCAGGAAAAATTTACGGATTTCTAGGACCAAATGGGGCAGGTAAATCCACTACAATGAATATTATTACAGGCTATCTTGGGGCAACAAGTGGTGAAGTAAAAATCAACGGCTATGATATTTTTGCCCAGCCGGAAGAAGCAAAAAAATGTGTCGGCTATCTGCCGGAGCTGCCACCACTTTATATGGATATGACGGTAAAAGAATATTTATGTTTTGTGGCAGAGTTAAAGAAAATTGAGAAAACTGTCCGCAAAAAATACATAGAAGAAGCAATGGAACTGACGAAAATTACAGATGTGCAGCATCGAATAATTCGTAATCTTTCCAAAGGTTATCGCCAGAGAGTAGGCTTAGCACAGGCGGTATTAGGTTATCCTGAGGTTATCATTTTAGACGAGCCGACCGTAGGCTTAGACCCGAAGCAGATTATTGAAATCAGAGATTTGATTAAAAAACTTGGAGAAAGACATACCGTTATCTTAAGTTCCCACATTCTGACAGAGATTTCAGCAGTCTGTGACCATGTATTTATTATTTCCAAAGGAAAACTTGTTGCAAGTGATTCCACAGAGAACCTTGTAAAGCTTATGACTGGTGCACAGGAAATCGAATTAGTTGTAAAGGCAGAAGAGGAAAATGCATTAGCTGTATTAAGTAAAATAGAAGAAGTGGAAAGCTGCGAAGTATTAGAGCATGATACAGAGGGAGAATCAGCTATCCGCCTGCTTGCAAAAAAACATGCGGACATCCGCGAAAAAGTGTTTCATGCATGCGTGAATCAGCAGATGCCGATTCTTGAAATGAAAGTGGCAGTGAAGTCTTTAGAGGATGTATTCTTACAGCTTACATCGCAGAATGGAAAAGAAACAGGAGGAGAAGAAAAATGATTGCAATTTTTAAAAGGGAATTAAAGTCATACTTCCAGACTGTGATTGGATGGCTGTTTTTAGCAGCAGTGCTGGCATTGTACGGACTTTATTTTTATGCTTACAGCTTACGGAGTGGATATCCATATATTTCTTATTCGATATCAGCAATTGCATTTATTATGCTGCTTGCAGTACCATTTTTAACCATGCGAAGCTTATCCGAGGAGCGTCACAGCAAGAATGACCAGCTGATTTTAACATCACCGGTATCACTTGGAAAAATTATTCTTGGTAAATATCTTGCAATGATAACAGTTCTTACGATTGATATGCTGTTGATTTCCATTACACCATTGATTCTTTCTATATTTGGAACAGTTCCAATGGGAGAAAGCTATGTGGCAATCTTAGGTTTCTGGTTTTATGGATGTGCATGTCTTGCAATCGGTATGCTGCTTTCATCTATAACAGAAAGTCAGGTAATCGCTGCGGTATTAACCTTTGGTGTATTATTTGTCGGATATATGATGTCAAGTATTACCAACCTTATTTCTGAAACAGGAAATATTTTGACAGATATTTTAAACTGCTTTGACCTTTATACACCACTTAGCACCTTTATGAGCGGATGCTTTGATTTAACAGGAGCAGTTTACTATTTTTCAGTTGCGGCACTGGCATTGTTTTTAACTACACAGTCCATCCAGAAAAGACGCTGGAGTATCACCACGAAAAAAATTGGAACAGGTGTCTTTAGCGTAGGAATGATTGTAGCAGCGTTTGCAGTGGCAGTTGTGTTAAATCTGTTTGTAAGAGAACTGCCAAGCTCTATTACTTCGATAGATGCAACATCTACCAAGCTTTATTCTTTGACCACAGATACCAAAGAATATGTCAAAATGCTTGAAAAGGACATCCAGATTTATGTTTTAGCAGATGAAGACAGTGCAGATACAACTTTGGCAGAAACCTTAGAGCGTTATGATGATTTGTCTGACTGCATCAGCGTTTCCTATGTAAGTCCGATGACAAATCCTTTATTTTACCAGACTTATACAGATGCAGCACCAACAACAAACAGCTTGATTGTCGTTAGTGCAGAACGTTCCAGAGTAATTGATTACAGTGATATTTATGAGTATTCCTATGATTATTATTCCTATTCAAGCACATTAGAAGGCTATGACGCAGAAGGTCAGATTACCAGTGCGATTCAGTATGTATCTATGGATTCTTCTGAACTTCCGGTTATTTATGAAGTAGAAGGTCATGGTGAAGCAGCTTTATCCGGTGGCTTTACAGAATCGGTAGAAAAAGCAAATATTACATTACAGTCTTTGACACTGCTTACAGTTGATGAAGTTCCAGAGGATGCACAGGCAGTTATTATTAACGGACCAACCAGTGATTTTTCTGAGGATGATGCAAAAAAAATAATTTCTTATATTGAAAAAGGTGGAAGTGTCATTGTAAACTTTGACTTCCAGTATCAGAATTTAGAGAATTTATCTTCTATTTTAGCGGCTTACGGAATGAGCAGAGTAGAAGGTATTGTTATGGAAAATGACGCAAATTACATTTATGGCGGAACTCCATATTATACTCTGCCACAGGTAGAATCTACAACTTATACATCATCAGTGACAGGAAAATATATTTTCGCACCATATAGTGAAGCAATTGCTTATGGAGAGGATACAGACGAAATCATTTATAAACCTATGCTCATGACAAGCTCTGATGCAGTTTCTAAAGTTAATACAGAAAATGTAACCACCAGTGAATTAGAAGAGGGTGACATTGAAGGTCCATTTGCACTTGCAGTGGCAATGGAATGTACTTCATCTGATGGCACAACAGGAACACTTGTAGCAACAGGTTCTGTGCAGTTGTTTACAGATAATGCTGACCAGGTTGTTTCGGGAAATAACAGCGCGATGTTTACAGATATGATTTCTGCTGTAACAGATACAGAAGAGTTATCCTTAAGTGTTATTCCGGTAAAAGAATACACATTAAGTTCAATTACTGTACCGGCAGCAAAAGGCTTATTAATTGGTGTGAGCATTATGATTCTCGTTCCAATTTTAATGCTCATATCAGGTATTGTAATCTGGGCGGCACGCCGTAAAAAATAAAAGTGCATCTTGTAGAAAGGTAAGACAAAATTTTATGAAAAAACAAAAAAAACAGTTTATCATTTTGATTGCATTGCTTGTTATCTGTATCGGTGCATTTTTTGCAACGAAGCTTTATAACAGCAGGCAGGAAGAAAAGGAAGCGGCAAAGGAAGAAGCTGCTACGATTCATGTGACAGATATTGCAGTGGAAGATATTACAGCATTTTCTTATGTGTTAGACGGAGAAACATTAGCATTTTCTTATGACGGAGAAACATGGACTTATGATGGGGATGCTTCTGTCGATATTGATGAAAATGTCGTAAATACAATGCTTCAAACCGCAGCTTCAATTACAACAGAAGAGTGTATTTCGGAATATTCGAAATTAGAAGATTATGGTTTAGAAGAACCGTCCAATACGATTGAATTAAAAACCGCAGATAAGTCCATTACAATTTATCTTGGAAATAAGAATGCTATTTTAGGAGAATATTATCTCATGACAAGTGAGTCAGAGGATATTTATTTGGCTGGTTCTTCCCTTGCAAGTTATTTTAGTAAGACAATAGAAGACTTGACAGCGGAAGAAGAGACGGAAGATATGGAATAAAAAATAACAGCGGGTACTTTTAAAGTATCCGCTGTTGTGCGTGAAAATTGTTTTGAGTGTGAAACGCGATAGGGCTTATTTTTCGATGTTTTTATCATCCTCATTATCATCATCTTTTTTCTTTACCAGTTTATAGATAAGGGTGTAAGCCCAGATAAGAACCGGAATAATGATAGTAGCGTATACAGATGCCATCAGCATATCCATAAAATTATCGCCGGCGAATAATGCACATACAATCGTTGAAAGATATAATCCCACTAAAACAATAACGCCAAGAAGCGCAAGAATCTGTTTTCCTTTTTTCATGATAATCTCCTATAGTAAATAATAAACTAATGCTATCCTAACGAATTTTTCAGGAAAGGTCAAGATAATTGGCAGGAAAAAGTACGATGTACGCAATATGGTTATTCTGAAATCAAATAGCACAAAAAACCTTTTGTCAAATGGCGCATAGTCTGCTATAATATAAAAGCATTTATGACAAACGCATAAATAGTAAAAGGTAAAAAAGATAAAGAAATCGAGGAATGTATTATGGCATTATTAGAACAGTGGCAGAAAGTTGCTTATAATGAAAACACAGATAAAGGGGAATTACAGAGATTCTGGCAGAGATATTTCCTCTTAGAGAAAGGCATCTACGAGAAGCTTTTAACAAATCCAGATGAGAAAGTAGAAGGAACTGTAAAAGAATTAGCTGAGAAATATGGCATTACAGTTATGGAAATGACTGGATTCTTAGATGGTATCAACGACAGCTTAGTAGAAGCAAACCCAATTGATACAATGGAAGAAGATACAAAAGTAAATCTTATTTTCGATAAAGAAAAATTATACAAAAACATGGTAGATGCGAAAGCAGACTGGTTATACGAACTTCCAATGTGGGATGAGATTTTTGATGCTGAGAAGAAGAAAGCATTATACTTAGAGCAGAAGAAATCTGGTACTGTTATCGTTGGCAAGAAGGTTGGACGTAACGAGCCATGTCCATGCGGAAGCGGTAAAAAATACAAACATTGCTGTGGAAGATAATTGAAAATTAAGGTTCTAGGCGGTTTCCAATGATATGAAATTTGTCTAGAACCTCTTTTTTGTCCACGATTTGTCCACGGATTTTTTTGTCCACGCGTTATAAAACATCTTCTTGCAAGTTGTTTTGTTGTTTTCTGTTCATGGAAATAATTTTGTTATCGTTTAAATTTCCAAACTCTTCGAATTTATTTACAGCATCATTTCGCATATTATCAGTCACATGAACGTAGGTTTCTAATGTGGTACGAGTAGAAGAGTGACCAAGGCGTTCAGAAACGGCTTTAATTGGAACATCGGCTTCAATAAGCATCGTGGCGTGAGTATGTCTTAGAGCGTGAAAATTAAAATGTATACCCAATTCACAGTTTATTACTTTGGAAGGGTATTTCATAGAATCAGTTCCATGATATTCTCCATTTTCTTTTATAAATACCGGATAAGTTCTTTTGAGGGGGATTTCAAAGTCTAAATCCTGCATCTGAATCAATCTTTGAACATTTCGATTTGTTTCCGTTATTTCGTCCTTTAAATATGTTTTAAGATATAAGTCTCCATATCTTTCTTCGTTCTCTTCCTGCCAAGTTTTATACTCTTTTAGGGCAGTTAATAATGTGTCTCCTACATCAATGGTTCGGTAAGAAGATTTTGTTTTACATTCTCCGAAGTAAAATCTTGTGGTTGCTTTTCCACGAACAGGACGTTTACGTTTTCCATCAGCCGATTCTTTACTTTCTTTTTCAATTTTCTTAGAGATTTTGCTAATGGTTATTTTCTTGTTTTTAAAATCGATATTATCCCAGGTCAAACCATACACTTCTGATACTCGAAGCCCGGTATAATATGCAGTCAGTAATGCATAGTACTGATATTTCGATTTTTCGAAACGTTCAAGGATACGTGAAACGTCTTGTTTAGCCAGGATTATTATTTCTTCCGGTTCGGAAGATTTATTTATTTTTGGAAGGGTAACATCTTCGGCGGGGTTGGTCTGGATCAGTTTTGCTGTAACTTTAGCATATTTGAACGCACCCTTTAAAACTTTGAGTATATTTTTCATAAAGTCTTTGGAGAAACCTCTGGTTACATAGATGTCATTAACCATTTCCTGGAGCGTGAGTGTAGTGATTGCATTTAGGCGGTAATTGCCGATTCTAGGCTTTAAATGGAGTTTAATAATACTTCGATAGGCACGAAGCGTATTATCGGCTATATTGTGCTTACAATAGTTTTCTATCCAGTAATCAAAGAAATCGGATACAGAAATTTCAGTTGGTTTGAAATGCAAACCAGAGTTATGGTATTCAGCCAATGCTTTATGTCCTTCACGCTCAGCTTCGCTTTTTGTATTAAATCCACTTTTTGATGTTTGTATACGCTTTCCATTAACGGATGCGGTTTCAAAACGGTATTCCCAGTTTGGTGGTTTTGGTCTGCCATCCTTATAAAATTTGCCTTTGTTTCGATTTCTAGTGGTTACTCTTGCCATAATATCATCCCTTTCTTAAAAAATGTATAAAAATAACAGCCAGCGAAGAACAATTGTTCCGCTTGCGTGGCTGCTCCGGGAATGATACAATATGCTTGTTCAGGGCTTTGGTATCATTCCAGAGCGTGCCGTCCTACTTTGCAGAGTGGGGCGGTTTTTAATAGTGTGCTACAAAATTACTATCAAACTTGATTAATTTATAATTCTGTGTTACAATGCATTCAACAAGAGAACCGAAAGCTAGATGAAGCCTAGCCGCCGGTAAAATAGTTATTATTAAAATAGCGTCTTAGTTACCAGCTGAGGGCGCTATTTTTTACGTTTGATGTTGCAAACAAGAGTTATAACAGCGCAAAGCATAATTACAAAAGAGAATAAATCGCTATATGTAACCATTGGCATCAGCTCCCTTCTTAAGTATCCGGCAGCTGACATATCGCCCCTTCAGTTCCCTTGGTAAATGTATTGAGTTTTTGTTGTCCGCCCCGGTGAAGGGGCGGTGTGGTTATTGTTGTATTAACTCTTGTCCATCGAAAATGAAAGATTGAATAGTATTTGTATCAGTGTCTATAATAAATTGGAAATTACTTCTTATTTCAGCACCAAAACCATTTTGAGAATCAACATATCCTTGTACAGTTACAATATTTTTTTCTTTTTTAAATCCCCATTCAAGAATATTAGGAAATTTAGCTGTTGAGGGAGACTTCAACACTTCTTCTACCTTGCTTTGACATTGTATCATTAGATCTGACATTTCATCCGAGGTAAAGGTGTAATCCTGAATAGTGGCAATAACAGAATTGTTTGAATACAATTCATAATCAGAGTAATGGATTGTATATACAGTATAGTCAGGATTTAAGTACATGATAATATTATCAAGATTGGAATTGATTTTGATTCGATAACCAGTGCTTCCGTCGTCATAAACATTATCAAGTAATTCGTCATGTTCTATATTCTGAACTTTAGAAATTCCACAGTTATTTAAAATTTCATCAATTTGCTTGCCTTCATCAGTGCTCACTTCAATATATTTTGCAGCAATGGAATCGTCGTATTTTTCAGGGTGATTCTTCATGTCTTCGATGCCTTTGTATAGAATGGCGCAAAAACCAACAAAAAATAGTGCCATGATAATAAGAAATGTAATAAGGCATCCATACCCCTTTTTCTTTGACTTTTGTGGTGGTACCATACCTTGCTGATATACTTGTTGTGCACCGTTATTCACATTCATGTTAGAGCTTGACGCATTTTCAGTTTGTTGATGAATTTGTAATGGTCTACCACAATTAGGGCAACTTGGAGCCATATCACTGATTTCTTTGTTACAATCTGGACATTTAATTAATCCCATAAAAATTACCTTCTTTCTTTTGTAATATGATGTAAAAATAATAACATATATGAGCAGTAAATTCTACACATTTAATTCAAGAACTCCAAGAGGTTCGAAATAAATTAAATATTTATCAACTTTCGCATATAAACCATGCTGGTTCTTGTAATGTTCAATTGCATCAATCAGAAAGCTTTCAGTGACATTCAGATATTCTGCTATTTCATAGCGGTTTGTACAACCGTATTTATAGGCAGATACAATATCTGTTAGGTCGAGGACTTTTCTGTAGCCCCAAACTCTAGCTTTATGTTCTTGTTTCCGGTTTTCGGTTGTATTTTGGTTGAGGATGTCGCCGACAGTGGTATAGTGGTGTCCAAGTTCCTCTGCCAGAACACATTTCTTTTCGGTTTCTGTGAGGTCTTTGCTTAATGCAATAGAGCCGTCACAGTACAATCCATCAATTCTTGTTCCAGAAAAGTCGTAATCTTCAATTACGTTCACATTATCCTGTTTTGCGTTATCTAAAAGTTTTTCATATTCTGTCAAAATCTACCACTCCATACTTATAATCCAAGTTCTTTCATTGCATCCTCGGAAGATATAAAATCATTACAATCCGGGTCTTTCTTTATATCAGATAACATTTTTAAATCCCACTCGTCTGGGAGTGCAGTTTCGATAGTATCCCATGATTCAACTTGTATCATTAAGAAATCTTCCTTTCTTTTATAAACACAGTAACAAAACACATGTATAATAAAGCGGACTATTTTCTGCTCGCCTTTACAAATGCGGCAAATTCTTTGATTTTCGCTAATTCTTCCTCAGTATATTCATCTCCATCAAAGTGGGCGGCGATTGTTTGAGGACGGTCGTCATATGCAAAATACTCTGCGGTAACACCAAAAATATCTGCAATTTTTAATAGAACCTCAATATCAGCTTTTTTACTATCTCTTTTTATAATTGAATATATAGTCTGTGGAGATACCCCTACTTTCCTAGCAAGTTCATTTGCATTCATATTGTTAGTTTCTAACAACTTTTCGAGTTTTGAACCAATTCCCATGATGCGTTCCCTCCTTATAAGCCGAATATATCACGTTTTAATAAGAAAGTAAATAAAAAAATATGCATTTGGATAAAAAAGTGTTGACAAACTATTCAAAAGGATATATTATAGTATCAACAGTTATGCAAGTGCATAAAAAGAAAGGGGTGAGAACGAAATGCCATGTGTAAATTTAAAGGGAGAGATGGCAAAAAAGGACATTACCATTGAGAAATTATCAAAACTGCTCGGTATTCATCGTAATAGCGTAGCAAACAAAATCAATGGAGATAGCCAATTTTCAATTGATGAGGCTATTAAAATCCAAGAGACATATTTCCCGAAATTAGCCTTGACCTATCTGTTTGGGAAAGAAGATATCGCAGAGACAGATGCGAAAGGGGAGTGATGAAGATTGAAATTATTTTGGTTTTGTCAATACCACAAAAGGTATCACACAAAAATGACCCGTCGTTTTCTTGCAAATGGTTGCCTTCGGATAAGGAGAGAAACCAACGAGCCATTAATATGTG
>JBGVHB010000008.1:0-42476 GCA_045121975.1 Roseburia sp. | reverse complement strand
TTACGTTTACCTTCGGTCATTTGTACTTTGTGTACTGGTTTCTTTTCTCTTGCCATAATAAAAGGCCTCCTATGATTTTGAATTTTATCATAGAAGACCTTATAAATCTCTATTTACAGAAAAACTTTCACAGACTCTTTTACTTTAATTCTTCCAGCCATACGCCATTTTCTTTATAAAAGAAATATTCACTTATATTTTCATCTATGAAAACTTCAAGCATTTTGTCCATTCCATCGGCTAATTTAATTTTTTCATTTCTTCCAATTCAATCCAACGAACTTCGCCCTCTTCTGATGAAGATAATTTTCCTTCAAACTTATTGGTTTTGTAGAATAAAACCATATATCTTGAGCCATCATCATTCGACCAATCTTTTATTCCACATAATTGTGGAGAAGAAATTTTTAAGCCCGTTTCTTCATATATTTCACGAATTACAGCGTCTGTAAATGACTCACCTTTTTCAACATGCCCACCCGGAAATGTTACTCCAGAATAATCATCATCTATTTTTTCTTGTATTAAAACTTTATTACCATCATAAATCATGCACATATTTGTGATAGTAACAATTTCGGTTCTTGCCATAAGTCGCCTCCTAAAATAACAAAGTACCAACTTTTCAACAAATTTGTTCTGTCTATCATTATATCACTCTCGCCAACATGAACAATCATATTTTATTCATTATGCTTAATTGTGATTTAAAGATTGTGTTTCCCTACATAATATATTATTTATATTCCTTGCACAATTTTTCTAACAATTCAAAATCATTTGTTCGTTTGGAAAGTGGTGTTGCGTTTCCATTATGGATTTTATGGCTATAAACAATCTCTGCATTCTTTCTAATTCGATTCTTTTGTCTATTAATTTCTCGACTTTCAGCCTGTAGCAAATACTTATAACTCGAATCTTTTTCCTTATTTATGTCAATATTCACTATCTGACTATCTGGAACTGGTATCATATTATTAAGGTTTATAACGGCATACTCTTTAATTTTAATAAGGTCTACCCATTCCTTCATTTTTTTATGCTTTTCTTTATAGGAAGATAATGGTGCAAAATATTCTATTCCTTTTATTTCCAAAACAACACCTATGTATTTTCGTTTAAATGTTCCGTCTTTTGGAGTGTAAATATGCTTTTGATAATTACTTAAATATTTCACATATGTATCTTTTATTTCATAAATTCGTATGTTATTTTTCATTTTCAAACCTTTCGTATACAAAAATGGCAGAGACTATATTAGCCTCTGCCATCTGATAAATCGCTCACTTAGGGCTGTGCATCACCCACTGATAAATCGCTCATTTATAAGGCTGTGCATCACCTTCTATAGAAAGTATACTCCACAAAAGGCATATTAGTCAAATTATTATTTTATATACCAATGGTATATTTATGGTATCATATTCCATTGGTATAATCAAGAAAAATATGCTATAATTATTTAGATTTATTTTAAAGCATAGGAGAAATAAACCATGAATGAAACTTTAATTTGCGAGCGATTGATAGAATGTAGAAAAAAACTAGGGATTACCAAACAAGAAGCTGCTAAACGAATGCAGATGTCACAACCTGCTTATTTAAGATATGAATCTGGCGAGAGAACGCCATCTATTCATGTAATTTACTTCATGGCAAATGTTCTTGGCACATCTGCGGAATACCTTATCGGGAAAACGGATTCGCCCACGCCAACTGGTTATTGGGTAAATGCAAGTAATGAACCAGAACTTTTCTCTTTCATTGAAACCTACAGTACCTCCGACACTCACGAAAGAGAAAGATTACTGGCATATGTTTCAAAAATCAAACACCTTTGATTCTCCAGCGGAAGAGAGGACTTGAATGAATTTGTACCTCAAAAAACACGATAGAAAGAGCTTTTTGGCACATCATCTTCAAGCGTAACAAGCTTCCGCTAGATTTCAAATATGAGCAAACAAATTTTATTTCTGTTTCTTAATCGTGATGTAAGTCGTTTCCATTTGTGGCTGCGAAAAAAGAAAAGACCCAAACGATTTCTCGTTTGAGTCTTTGTTTTCGTAATGCGGAAGATGGGACTTGAACCCACACGACTGCAATAGCCACAAGATCCTTAGTCTTGCTCGTCTGCCAGTTCCGACACTTCCGCATATCTGTCACATCTCGTGACGACTTGTTAATAATACCAAAGGATAAAAAAAATGTCAACAGGAAATTTGAAAAAAATTCAAAAAAAAAAAACAAAGATATAATCGATGATTTTTGTGCGGTAAGGTGGCAAAGAAAGAGTGGACAGGAGGCATTAGAGGTATTAAAGAAAAATGCCGGAAAAGTTGATATTGTATTGTTGGATTTGATAATGCCGGGGTTAAGCGGACATGAGGTGTTGTAGCTCCGCTCCAAATTAGACTATTTTAAGGATGTGCCGGTAATTGTAATAACAGCCAGCGATTCCAATGATGACCAGGTAAAGGCGTTTTCTTTAGGAGCCAGCGATTATATTACGAAGCCGTTTATTTTGGAAATCGTGCGTACCAGAGTAGAGTATGCCATGGCATCAAGAAGCAGATTTTTGGCGATAGAATTAGAAGCGAAACGAATGAAGATAAAATCTGAGACGGACCAAATGACAAGATTGTATAATAAAAGTGCGTCGGAGCAGTTGATTAATGAGATTTTATCCGAAAAACAGGAGAAAAATTGTGTCATGTTAATTATCGATATCGATAATTTCAAGGCAGTAAACGATTTGCTGGGACATCAGGTGGGAGACCATACCATACAGATTGTGGCAGATGTTATTTCTTCTACATTTTGTGAAAATGATATCGTAGGAAGAATCGGCGGAGATGAATTTGTTGTATTGGTAACAGATGTGTCGTCTATGCAGGATGTGAGAGAAAAATGTACACAACTGCTGGAAATTTTCGAAAAGAACTTGAATCTGACCATCCCGAATTTTGTTTCCTTAAGTATCGGTTATACTGAGGTTAGAGAGAGCGATAACAACTATCAGGATGTGTTCGATAGAGCTGACGAAGCACTGTATCAGGCAAAAAAGAATGGAAAATCGCAAGCGGTAGAATATGGAAGTGTGTTTTGCCAGGAAAAGGATGAGAAGGAAGCGGTTCTTTTATTCAGCAGGAACAGGAATGTATGCAGTGAGTTTGAAGCAATTGTATCTCAGAGAATTAATGTGAAAATGTGTGGGGAATTGGAATTGTTAGAGGTGCTGCCACAAAAGAACATTGTTCTTGCTTACATAGATGTTTCTGATGTTACAGAACATATCATGGATTATTGGAAAACAGTTTATAAAAATCCTTGGATAAAAAATGTACCAATCATTGCGCTTTGCAAAGAAGGAAATTTAGTACAATATAAGGCATCCATTAATGTAGGAGTGACGGATATCTTAACTGTTCCGTTGGAAAGTGAACAATGTAAGCGGAGAATGGCGTGCCATTTACAGACAATTAGCAGTAATGAGAAATGAAAGAATTATTATTTTCACAGGAAGTTATTATTTTAAAGAAAAGTGTTGACTTTTTACTCTGAAAAATATATAATTTCCTTTGTTCGCAGGAGTGGCGGAATTGGCAGACGCGCAGGCTTCAGGTGCCTGTGGTAGCAATATCGTGTGGGTTCAAGTCCCATCTCCTGCATCATAAATTAGAAACGGGAACGTTGTTTGCAATGTTCCCGTTTTTTTAATTCATAGGAATTTTTGTAAATTCCTATGAATTAAAAAAGCCCTCCGGGCGGGAGGCGCACTCGCGCGAAAATGTAGTATGTCGCAAGCGACCGCGCTCGGCGCGAGAATCTTGTAAGCAAGATTCTATGTTTATTCATAGGAATTTTTGTAAATTTTTTTGTCAAAAAAAGAAAAAAATAAAGGAAATAAAAAGAAGATACCGAATTATTATTATGTAGGCTGTCCAATTATATTTGAAAAAGAAAACATGGAGGCTTAATATGACAATACGTGAAGAATTAGAGCGCATGGAGCGGGAGAATTTAAGCCCATATGCTACCTTAAGCGAGAATACAAAAGGAAGAGATATTCCAGAGGAGCAGTGCGATATTCGTCCGGTATTTCAAAGAGATAGAGACAGAATTCTGCATTGCAAGGCATTCAGGCGTTTGAAAAATAAAACGCAGGTATTTTTGACACCAAAGGGTGACCATTACCGAACCAGAATGTCACACACCTTAGAGGTATCGCAGAATGCGAGAACAATTGCAAAGGCGCTTCGGCTGAATGAGGATTTGGTAGAAGCAATTGCACTGGGGCATGATTTAGGTCATACTCCATTTGGTCATGCAGGAGAGTTTGTGTTGAATGAAATCTGTGAGGATGGTTTCAGACACAACGAGCAGAGTGTCCGTATTGTAGAGAAATTAGAGAAAAACGGAAAAGGACTGAATTTAACATGGGAAGTCCGGGATGGTATTTTAAATCATCAGTCAAAATCCATTCCTAATACCTTGGAAGGTAAAATTGTCCGTCTTTCTGATAAAATCGCGTATGTGAATCATGATATTGATGATGCGATACGTGCTCAGATATTGACCGAGGACGATATTCCGATGGAATTGAAAAAGACGCTCGGTTTTTCAACAAAACAAAGATTAAATACATTAATACATAGTATTATTTCCAATAGTATGAATCAGGACGATATATACATGTCAGAAGAAGTGCAGCAGGCGATGATGGATTTGCGCTGCTTTATGTTTGAGAATGTATATCAGAATCCGGTTGCCAAAGGAGAAGAGGTAAAAGCCAAGGCAATGCTCAAACAGCTTTTCTACTATTATAAAGACCATATCGAAGCAATGCCGGAGAAATTCAGACAGATGATAGAAGAGGGCGAGAAGGAAGAGCGGGTTATCTGCGATTACATCGCGGGAATGACAGACCAGTACGCCATCAACAAATTCAGCGAATATTTCATGCCTCAAGCCTGGCAAGTCGATGGATTTTAGGATAAAACAGAACAGGCTTGAGGCATTGACAGAGCATGGCAGGTAGATGGTTTCTAGAAATTAGAAGCCTGTAGCATCCGCAACGCCTGACAGGTTGATGGATTTTAAATACTACACTATAGAAAGGAGAACAAGATGCCATATTTTTCAGATGAAATCATAGAAGAAGTACGCTCAAGAAATGACATAGTAGATGTGATATCACAATATGTGCATCTGACCAAGAAGGGAAGTACCTATTTTGGTCTTTGTCCTTTCCATAATGAAAAGACAGGTTCCTTTTCGGTTTCGCCGAATAAGCAGATGTATTACTGTTTCGGCTGTGGAGCAGGTGGAAACGTCTTTACCTTTATGATGCAGTATGAGAACTTCACCTTTGGCGAAGCGATGGAGACTTTAGCAGAGCGGGCGGGCGTAGCACTGCCGCAGCAGGAATTTACACCGGAGCAGAAGCGGGCTTCGGATAAAAGGCAGAGACTGCTTGAGATTAATAAGGAAGCAGCAAAATATTTTTATACACTGCTTCGCAATCCCCGTGGAAAACACGCCCTTTCTTATTTCCAGAAGCGTGAACTTTCTGACGAGACAATGAAGAAATTTGGTTTGGGATATTCCGACCAGTACAGCGATGACTTGTACAAATATTTAAGAGGCAAAGGCTATGAGGATGAAATCCTAAAAGAATCCGGTCTTGTTACCATTGATGAAAGACGCGGTGGCTACGACAAATTCTGGAATCGAGCCATGTTTCCGATTATGGATGTGCATAATAAGGTCATCGGTTTTGGTGGACGAGTTATGGGAGATGGCGAGCCGAAGTATCTAAATTCCCCGGAGACACCGGTGTTTGACAAAAGCCGCAATCTTTATGGATTGAATTTTGCTAGAACGACGAAGAAATCACAATTATTATTGTGTGAAGGTTATATGGATGTGATTGCACTGCATCAGGCAGGCTTTGACAATGCAGTGGCATCCCTTGGAACTGCGCTTACAGCAGGTCACGCGAATCTGCTGAAACGCTATACGAAAGAGGTTTATCTGACCTATGACAGCGACGGAGCCGGGGTAAAAGCGGCACTTCGTGCGATTCCAATCTTAAAAGAAGTGGGAATTACGACGAAAATTGTTAACATGAAGCCGTACAAAGACCCGGACGAGTTTATTAAGGCGTTAGGAGCGGAAGAATATCAGAAACGGATAGAGGAAGCGGAAAACAGCTTTCTGTTTGAAATCCGTGTGCTGGAAGGGCAGTATGATATGTCTGACCCGGAGAGCAAGGCAGCCTTTTATAATGAGATTGCCAAAAAGCTATGCTCCTTTACCGAGAAAATTGAACGTGACATTTATGTCGAGGCAGTTGCTGCCAAATATATGATACCGTTAGTAGATTTGCAGAGACTTGTTGGAAAATATGGAATGCAGATGGCAGGTGTTAAAAAAGAGCCAACCCAGTTAAAATCCGGTGTTCATGAGAATAAGAAAAAAGAAGATGGAATGAAGCAGTCACAAAAGCTTCTTCTGACATGGCTCATCGAAAATACCGGTTTATTTCAAAAAATAAATAAGTATATCACACCGGAAGATTTTACGGAGGAGATATATCATAAGGTAGCAGAAATCCTGTTTCAGCAGTTTCAGGAGACTGGTACGGTAAATCCGGCGCAGATTATCAGTATGTTCCCGGAGGAAGAGGAGCAGAAAGAGATTGCAGGGTTATTTAATGCCAGAATACATCAGGTTGAGACAAAAGAAGACAAGGAAAAGGCATTGAAGGAGACAATCGTCCGGATAAAACAGAATAGTATCAAATACCGTTCTGAGCATCTTGCACCTACAGATATGCAGGGCTTGATGAAGCTAGTGACCGATAAGAAGGACTTAGAAGAATTGGAAAAAGTGCATATTTCCATTGATTAAGGACAAAATAGTAGAAAACTTGAGAGGATGAAGCAAATGGCGAAAAAGAGTGAAAATGGAGTACAGGAGACAAAAGTTTCCACAGCGAAAAAGGGAGCTGAGCAGAGCGAAGCAGCACCAATGGATGAAGCAGCAAGAGAAAAATTCCAGCAGAAGTTAAAAGATTTGTTAGCGTTAGCTAAAAAGAAGAAAAACATGCTGGAATATCAGGAAATCAGCGACTTTTTTGCAGAATTACATTTAGATGCAGAACAGTTTGACAAGATTCTTGATTTCTTAGAGGCAAATAACATTGATGTTCTTCGTATTACAGACGATGATTCAGATGACGAGATTCTTCTTGAAGTAGACGACGATGACGACATCGAAGTAGAAAAAATTGATTTATCTGTACCAGACGGCGTTTCTATCGAAGACCCGGTTCGTATGTATTTAAAAGAAATCGGTAAAGTACCTCTTTTAAGTGCAGAAGATGAGATTGAGCTTGCAAAAGGCATGGAAGCAGGCGCAGTTGCACGTGAAAAGGTTGCGATTTTAAAGAACAGAATGGAAGGAGCTTCGGAAGAAGAAATTGCAGAATTAGAAGCAGAAATCAAAGCATTACAGCCGGATTTAGATGCTGGTGATGAAGCAAAGAAACGTCTTGCAGAAGCAAACCTTCGTCTGGTTGTATCCATCGCAAAAAGATACGTTGGACGTGGTATGTTATTCTTAGATTTAATTCAGGAAGGTAACTTAGGTCTGATTAAAGCAGTAGAGAAATTCGATTACCGCAAAGGTTACAAATTCTCCACTTATGCAACATGGTGGATTCGTCAGGCGATTACAAGAGCGATTGCTGACCAGGCAAGAACAATTCGTATTCCTGTTCATATGGTAGAAACAATCAACAAACTGATTCGTGTATCCAGACAGCTGCTTCAGGAGTTAGGACGTGAGCCAAGTCCGGAAGAAATCGCAGCAGAGATGAATATGCCGGTAGAACGTGTTCGTGAAATCTTAAAGATTTCTCAAGAGCCTGTTTCATTAGAAACACCAATCGGTGAAGAGGAAGACAGCCATTTAGGAGACTTCATCCAGGATGATAACGTTCCTGTTCCAGCAGATGCAGCAGCTTTTACATTATTAAAAGAGCAGCTTGAGGAAGTATTAGGAACATTAACAGAAAGAGAACAGAAAGTATTAACACTTCGTTTCGGTTTAGAGGACGGACGTGCAAGAACCTTAGAAGAAGTAGGCAAAGAATTTAACGTTACAAGAGAACGTATCCGTCAGATTGAGGCAAAAGCGCTTCGTAAGCTTCGTCACCCAAGCAGAAGCCGTAAATTAAAGGATTATTTAGAGTAATGCTTAAGCTGTCAAACCGCTTGATGGCAGCCGCTGCACTTGTGACAGAGGGAAACAGATTAGCAGATGTTGGAACAGACCATAGTTATGTACCAATTTATCTGTTAGAGCAGAAAAAGATTCCGTCTGCAATTGCTATGGACATCAATGCAGGGCCATTAGAGCGTGCAAAGGAGCATATCGCATTATATCAGCTGGGTGACTACATACAGACACGTCTTTCCGACGGTGTAGCAGCCTTAAAGGAAGACGAAGCAGATACCATTCTCGTGGCAGGCATGGGTGGTGGTCTTGTGATGCATATTTTAGAAGAAGGAAAAGAAATATGTAAGCAGGTGTCGGAGCTTGTTTTACAGCCACAGTCAGAGCTAGAGCGCGTCCGCGAATATCTGATAATGGAAGGCTATGAGACCATTGAAGAAGATATGATTTTAGAAGAGGACAAGTTCTATCCGATGATGAAAGTGCGTTATGTGACACCGGAAAAGACCAAGGAATATTTTTCTAAGCTGTCCACCAAAGAACAGCGTATATTCTGTCTGTATGGTGGATTACTTCTTCAAAAACAGCATCCGGTGTTGAAAACCTATCTGCAAAAAGAAGAAAAACAGTATCTTGAAATTTACGAGAATCTGACAAAACAGCCGCCTTCTGAGAAAATCACCAAAAGATTGTCAGAGGTTCAACAGATATTACAGGATAATAAAGAAGCATATCGTTATTTTAATTCCTAGGAAGAAAAATAGCATATACCTGAGTTTTGATAATTCGAATAAGAGTCAGCTGCAAATAATATATATTTGCAACTGGCTCTTTTTTTCATTATAATAAAAGTATATTTATTTGGAGAAGAAATTTACACGCGAGGGAGGGCTTTTATGGAAGAAAAACAGGTTTTACTCCAGATTAATGGAGAAGAAAAGAAGTACCCATATGGAACAAGCTTTATCAGAATTGCAGCGGATTATCAGAACCAGTATCCGGATGAAATTGTACTAGTTCTTTTTAATAACAGGCTTCGCGAATTGAATAAAAAAGTCGATGCGGACGGAACGTTGGAATTTTTGACAACCACCAATAAAATGGGAAAAAAAGCATACCGCAGAAGCGTAACGCTTTTAATGCAGAAGGCTGTTCATAACCTCTGGGGGAAAAAAGAGGGGTTAGAAGTAAAGGTCAAATATTCTATCGGACAGGGCTATTACTGCGAGCTTGCCAAAAAGACAGACAAAACTACCGTAAAGCCAACAGAACAGGACATCAAAGACCTGAAAAATGAGATGTATGAGCTTGTTGTGGCTGATATTGAGATTAAGAAAGAAAATATCAATACAGATGAAGCAGTAGAGTTATTTGGAAAGCTTGGTATGGAGGATAAAGAAAAATTATTCCGTTACCGCAGAAGCTCCAGGGTCAACATCTATGATTTGGACAATTACAAAGATTATTTTTATGGCTTTATGGTGCCATCTACCGGGTATCTTAGATATTATGACGTGATTTGCTATGAAGATGGCTTTATGCTGCTTTTCCCGGATAAAAATTCCAAAGAAGTAGTAGAATTTAATCCATCTGTCAAATTATTCAATACCTTAAAATCCTCACGTGAATGGAGCAAAATGCTAGAGATTGATACTGTTGGAGCGTTAAATGATGTGATTGCGCAGGGCAGAACACAGCAGATGGTATTGACACAGGAGGCTTTGTTCGAGGAAAGAATCGGAAAGCTTGCAGATGAAATCGTAAAAGCAGGAGACAGAAAGTTTATTATGATTGCAGGACCTTCGTCTTCCGGCAAGACGACTTTTTCACACCGCTTGTCGATTCAGTTATCCGCAAGAGGCTTAAAGCCGCATCCATTCCCATTAGATGATTATTACTGCGACAGAACCTTGTGTCCAAGAGATGAGAATGGCGAGCTGGATTTAGAGTGCTTAGAAGCACTTGATGTAGAGCTTTTTAATCATGATATGAATGAGCTTTTACAGGGGAAAAAGGTAAATCTTCCAATCTTTAATTTCAAGACAGGAAAACGGGAATATAAAGATAAAATCATGCAGCTTGGAAAAGATGATGTACTTGTAATAGAAGGAATTCATGGATTAAATGACAGATTATCCTATTCTCTTCCGGTAGAAAGCAAGTTTAAAATTTACATCAGTGCGCTGACACAGTTAAATATTGACGAGCATAACTATCTGCCGACAACCGATGGACGTTTGATTCGAAGAATTGTCCGCGATGCACGTACAAGAGGAACATCTGCACGCGAAACCATTGCGATGTGGGATTCTGTAAGACGCGGAGAAGAGAAATACATCTTCCCATTCCAGGAGGGTGCAGATGTCATGTTCAATTCGGCATTGATTTATGAACTTGCGGTGTTAAAAATTTATGCAGAGCCATTATTATTTTCTATCGAAAAAGACTGCCCGGAATATTTAGAGGCGAAGCGTCTGCTTAAGTTTTTAGACTACTTCCTTCCACTGCCAAGTGACGGAATTAATCAGAATTCAATCATACGTGAGTTCATTGGCGGAAGCTGTTTTAATGTTTAAAAACAATTTTTAAATGACTTTTTATGAGTGGTAAACGAATTTGCATTTTTCGAAAACGATTAAGTAATTCTGAAAACGTTTTCAGCCGCATTCTATGCTAAAAGTCCTTGCACCAATAGGTGAAATGGTGTATATTGAAAAGCGGTTGTGATGCAGATAGTGTCACATCGACATGGATGAATATGCATTTTATGTGAATAAAAATGCGTGATAATGAAAGAAATAAGTAGGACAAATAATCGCGGCTGCAAGCGTCGAAAGACCGCAGGTGAGGAAAGTCCGGGCTTCACAGGGCAGGATGCCGGATAACGTCCGGTAGAGGCGACTCTAAGGAAAGTGCAACAGAAATAAACCGCCCCGAGAATTCGGGAAGTTGCGAAGCAACTTCGAGAGACTTTGGCGTAAGCTGAGGTTTTTCAGGAAGTTGCGAAGCAACTTCGGGAGACTTTGGCGCAAGCCAAATTCTCCTGGTAAGGGTGGAAAGGCAGTGTAAGAGACTACCGCCCGTCTGGTAACAGAGGGGGCACATGTAAACCCCATCCGAAGCAAGACCGAACAAAAGCGTTGACGTGGCCCGCCAGCTTTAGGTAGGTCGCTTGAGGTAACTGGCGACAGTTATCCTAGATAGATGATTATTCCGGGTATACCACTTGGTGTACCTTAGACATAACCCGGCTCATCGTCCTGCTTATTTCAAATAATGAAAGAAAAAACAATGAAATAGACTTTAGTACTACTGCAGGGAGATGAATAGATACTTCTCCCTATTGTATTACCTTGGAAACGAGAAAAAAACTGGATTTTTTCCAAAGCCAGAAGAAAAAGTTTGTAAAATTTCGTAAAAATCAAGAAAAACTCTTGTAATTAAAACGGCAAGTGTGTTATTATATCAATTGCAGTGCTTGAACACGTTAGCGTGACAGAGAGCATCTGCTGTTGGTCGTGTATGGGGGCACAGAACAATGAATGAAATCGAACAGATTGTAAAAGATGCGGCTGCCCGCGGAGCATCAGATATTCATCTGATACCGGGTGCACCGATTATGTATCGAATTGACGGAGCAATGACACCGATAACAGAAGAGAAATTAACACCATATGAAGTTTCCGATATTATGAAATCGGTATTGCCGGAGAAGATGGGAAGTATTTTAGATGCTGAGGGCGAAGTTGACTTTGCTCATTCTTTTACAGGATTGTCAAGAATTCGAATTAACGTATTCAGACAGCGTGGAACACTTGCTGCTACGATACGAATTTTATCTGCAGAGATTCCAGAACCGGAAGCATTAGGAATCCCGAAGGAAGTTATTAATCTGACAGATTTAAAGCGCGGTTTAGTTATCGTAACAGGTTCTGCAGGAAGTGGAAAATCAACAACACTTGCTGCATTAGTAAATGAGATTTCAAAGAAATATGTGAAAAGTATTATTACATTAGAAGACCCGATTGAGTATTTACTTCAACATAATAAATCGGTAATTAGTCAAAGAGAAATAGGTGACGATGCAAAGTCTTATGCCGGAGCATTAAAAGCATCCTTACGACAGGACCCGGATGTTATTTTTATCGGTGAATTGAGAGATATGGAAACAATTCAGACTGCGATTACGGCAGCAGAAACAGGACACCTTGTATTTTCATCTTTACATACCAATAATGTTGTTTCTACAATTGAAAGATTAATTGACATCTTTCCACCACATCATCAGCAGCAGGTACGGGTGCAGCTTGCAGATGTGTTAAAAGGAGTAATTTCGCAGCAGCTTCTTCCGAAGATTAATTCTAAGGGACGTGTGGCTGCATATGAAGTATTACTTGCAAATCAGGAATTAAGGAGCGCCATCCGCGATGGAAAAATGCATTATATTTCTGGAATTATCCAGAATGGAAGAAAAGCAGGAATGCAGGCGATGGATGATGCGATTTATGATTTATATATGAAGAGTTTCATTTCTTCCGATACTGCAATCAAATTTGCACAGGAGCGGACAGAGATGAGTCAGAAGGTAATGATATTCTAAAGGAAGGCGAAGGCAGAAGATGGAAAGACCGATGGGATACGCCCGGAAGAAAAAGCTGGGTGAACTGCTGGTAGAGGCGGGGGTTATAACGCCTGAGAAAATTGAAGAAGCGCTTGCAGTACAGAAAGCCTCCAAAAGTGGCGAAAAGTTAGGTGCGGTACTGCTGGATTTAGGTTATATCAGAGAACAGCAGATGGTGGATGCTTTAAAAGACCAGTTAGGTTATGAAAGCGTGAAACTGTCAATGGAGCGAATCAGCGAGGATATTACAAAGCTTGCAGATGAAGCAATCTTAAGAAAATATAGTCTTGTTCCATTTGGATTCAGCGACAAAAACCCGAACATCTTAAAGGTTGCAATGAGCGACCCGCTTGATATTCGTGCAATTGATGATATTTCCATTATTACAGGATTTCAGATAGAGATATATGTAACAACGCAGAAAGATATTGCTGCAACGATTGACCGTTATTATGGAAATGCCGAGGCACTCCGAGTAGCTGAGCAGTTTACCAAGGAACGCGAGGAACAGACAAAAGAGCGTACCTTGTTAGATGAAGCAAGCGAGGAGATGTTAAACCAAGCGCCAATCGTCAAACTGGTAAAACAGATGATTGAGCAGGCAGTACATAAAAGAGCCAGCGATATTCATATTGAGCCAATGGAGAGCAAGCTTCGTATCCGTTTTCGTGTCGATGGTGTGCTGCAGGAAGAGATGCTTCATGACATTTCACTGCATGCAGCGATGATTGCACGAATTAAGATTATCAGCGGACTTGATATTTCAGAAAAAAGAAAACCGCAGGATGGACGTGCAACAGCAATTGTTGACCGTTTAGAATATGATATTCGTGTATCCATTCTTCCAACCGTTTACGGTGAAAAATGCGTTATGCGACTGACGCAGAAGAAAGGGTTGACCAAGGATAAACAGATGCTTGGTTTTACACCGGAAGAATTAACAAAATTTGACAAAATTTTAAGCCGTCCAAACGGCATTATCTTAGTAACAGGACCAACCGGAAGTGGTAAGTCAACCACACTTTATACCGCATTAAGTGAGCTGAATGTGGAAGGTGTAAATATTATCACCGTTGAAGACCCGGTAGAAGCAAATATTAATGGTGTCAATCAGGTACAGGTAAATGAAAAAGCAGGACTTACCTTTGCGTCAGCACTGCGCTCCATTTTACGACAGGACCCGGACATCATCATGATTGGAGAGATTCGAGACCAGGAAACAGCAGAAATCGCGGTAAAAGCATCCATCACAGGACATCTTGTAGTAAGTACACTGCATACAAACAGTTCTGCAAGTACCATTACACGTCTTGCCGATATGGGTGTGGAAAATTACCTGATTGCAGATTCTGTAGTAGGTGTTATCGCACAGCGACTGGTGCGCTGCGTATGTCCGAACTGCTGTGTTGAGAAAGAAGCCGATGAATTTGAACGTGAACTGCTTGGAAAAACAGGTGCGCCGGGAAGATTAATCATAAAAGAAGCAAACCACAAGGATTGTATAAAATGTGGTGGAACAGGATACTTTGGACGTACCGGTGTATATGAGATTATGCCGATTACTCCGGCATTAAGAAAAGCAATCAGTAAAGGTGAGACTGCCGATAACATCGAGAAAATTGCGCTTGCGGAAGGAATGAATACCCTGCGTATGGCGGCAGTGGATTATGTTTTAAAGGGAGTTACCACGATTGAAGAGGTAAAACGAATTACTTACGAAGATTAAGGGGATAAGAGGCATCTGGGGGATAGAGAACCAATGGAAATGACAATAAATAACTTACTTGCAGTAGCAGCGGAGCGAGGAGCATCCGATTTACATATTACTGTAGGAATCAGACCAAAGTGCAGAAAAGACGGAATCATACGTGAAATGGAAGAATTTGAACGTATCACACCGGGAATGGCAAGAGAACTGGTCTATTCCATGCTGACAGCACATCAGAAAGAAATTATTGAGGAAAAAGGCGAGATAGACTTTGCATATTCAATTAAAGAACAGGGACGTTTTCGTGTTAATGCGTTTAAACAGCGTGGTTCTTATGCAGCAGTTTTGCGATTGGTATCCATCAAGATTCCATCCGCACAAAGCCTTGGAGTTCCAGCCTCTGTAATTGAACTGACCAAGAAAAAAAGAGGTCTGGTCTTAGTAACAGGACCAACCGGAAGTGGTAAATCAACAACACTTGCATCGTTGATTGATATTATTAACAATGAGCAGAATGTTCATATTGTAACATTAGAAGACCCAATCGAGTATCTGCACAATCATAAAAAAGCAATTGTAAACCAGCGTGAGATAGGACTTGATACCATGTCCTACGGTAACGCATTACGTGCAGCACTTCGTGAAGACCCGGATATTATTCTGGTAGGAGAAATGCGAGACTTAGATACGATTTCAACAGCGATTACCGCGGCAGAAACAGGACATCTTGTATTTTCCACACTTCATACAATTGGTGCAGCAGCAACGATTGACCGAGTGATTGACGTTTTTCCACCGCATCAGCAGAAGCAGGTGCGTGTACAGCTTGCAACGGTATTAGAATCTGTTATTTCACAGCAGCTTCTGCCAACAAGTGACGGAAATGGACGTGTGGCAGCATTTGAAGTAATGCATGGCTCGATGGCGATTAAGAATCTGATTCGTGAAGGTAAGACACATCAGATTGAGTCTATGATTCAGACAAGCAAAAAACAGGGAATGCAGACAATGGATGATGCATTGTTTGATTTATATTTGAAACACAAAATTGATGGGGCAAAGGCTGTGGAATTTGCGCAGGATTCTTTTGCGATGCAAGAGAAACTTTTTTAGAAAAGTTTCTCTCGAAAAGGTTTAGGAATTGGTAATTTGCCGCTTAGGTGATGGGATTGCTTAAGTCGGAGTTGACAAGGGATAAAAGAACAAGAGAGGGTGTATTGCATGGCGAGTTATAAATATGAGGTCATACAGGCAGACGGAACAAGAAAGAAAGGAACCATTGAGGCTGCGGACATAGATGCTGCAACAACACAGCTTAGAGCCGGTGGTGGTTTCGTTGTTTCCATCGAAAAAGCCAATATATTAAATAAGGATATTGATATTCATATCGGAAAAGCGGTAAAACCAAGAGAATTAAGTATTTTCTGTAGACAGTTTCAAAGTGTCTTAAATGCCGGAGTTACAGTAATTGATGCTTTGACCATGTTATCGGAGCAGACAGAAAATAAAGCCTTTGCTACGGCCATTGAAGATGTCAGGGATGCCGTTAGAAAGGGTGAAACATTAGCTGATGCTATGGCTGCCCATGAGAAGATTTTTCCGGAGATTATGATACATATGGTGGCGGCAGGTGAAGCCTCCGGTGGATTAGATATTGCCTTTGACCGTCTGGGAACACATTTTGAAAAGGATTCACGTTTAAAAGGACTTGTTACAAAGTCCATGATTTATCCGATTATTTTAATTCTTGTAATTATTGGTGTTGTAGCAATTATGATGATTAAAATTGTACCAACCTTTACGGAAACCTTTGATGATATAGGTGCCGAGCTTCCGGGAATTACGGTTGCGGTTATGACAATCAGTGATGCGCTGGTGCACAGCTGGTATTATATTGTAGCATTTGTAGCGGGCTTTGCCTTTTTCATTAAAGAATTTAAAAAGACAGAGCGTGGAGCAGTTTTATTAGGAAAACTTGGACTGCACTTACCTTTATTTGGAAATCTGACAACGAAATCCGCCTGTGCAAGATTAACGAGAACTCTTAGTACACTGACCGCTTCCGGTGTTGCATTAGTGGATGCGTTGGTGATTGTGGAACGTATTATATCAAACGAGATTATCAAACGGGTATTGAGAAAGGCACAAACGGATGTAAGCCAGGGTGTTTCACTATCAGAACCCTTAGAAGAAAGTGGCGTATTCCCACCTATGGTGTATCATATGATAAAAATCGGCGAGGAAACAGGTAATATGGAAGATATGCTGGATAAAATCGCAGATTATTATGACGAAGAAGTTGAAATGGCAACACAGTCACTGCTTGCCGCATTAGATCCATTAATTATTATTCTTTTGGCGGGAGTAGTTATTCCGATTGTATTAGCTGTTATGTTACCAATGTTCAGCTTATACAACGCTATTTAAGTTTGTCAGCGGAGCCATGAACCGCTTGATAATAAATGAAACAAACAAATTATATTTTAAAGGACAAAAGGAGAAAGTGAAAATGAAATTTTTACAGAACATGAAAGAAAAGAAAGCTAACAACAAAGGATTCTCATTAGTAGAATTAATTATCGTAATTGCAATTATGGCAATCTTAGTAGGTATCGTTGGTACACAGGTTATTCCATACTTAAACAAATCTAAAGAAGCAAAAGATATTCAGTTACTTAACAGCTACTCTACAGCAGCAGTAACAGCATATTCTTCAAACGTTGATGATATTTCAGCTACTTCAGGTACAATCACTGTTAAAGTATATGGAACTAACACAGATGCAGATGCTATATTATTACAGCCAAAAATCAAAGAATTAGTAGGATATGATTTACTTACTGATTTAACAGCTAAAATGGGTTCTGATACAGGTAAAAATGATACAACAGAAATCACAGTTGTAATCGACCTTGATAACAAAACAGTTACAGCTACAGCTACAGGTTCAACATTAGACGTAGTAGAGTCTGACCTCTAAAATTTAAACAATTTATAAACACACACCTGCAAATCACTTTCCATTCTCGTTCATGGGGGAGGAATGGAAAGCCTGCAGGTGATGAAAGACAGAAGAAAAGAATTCAAAGGAGCTATCATGCTACAAATCGTAACTATTTTACTTTACAGCATCATATTTTTATACGGAATCGTAATTGGAAGTTTTTTAAACGTCTGTATTTATCGTATTCCGGAGAAGGAAAGCTTAATACCAAGCTCTCATTGTATGAGCTGTGGACACAAGTTACATTGGTATGATTTGTTCCCTGTATTTTCTTATATATTGCTAAGGGGCAGATGCCGTTATTGTAAAGCAAAAGTATCATGGCAGTATCCATTGATTGAAATGCTGAACGGTATTTTGTATGTTATCGTTTTCATGGCAAACGGTATGAATTTAAATAGTGTGGTTTATTGTCTTATGTCATCTGCCTTAATAGTAATAAGTGTCATTGATGAAAGAACCTATGAAATACCAGTAGTACTAAATATTTTTTTGTTAGTATTAGGAGTTGTTATGAGTGTATTGGATTGGCCGCAGGTGGCAGAACATCTCGTTGGTGCAGCAGCGGTCAGTATACCACTCTACCTGCTTTATTTGTTTTCCGGCGGTAAAGCAATTGGAGGCGGCGATATTAAGTTAATGGGCGCAGCCGGACTGATTATTGGATGGAAATGTATTGTGCTCGCATTTTTTGTGGGCTGTATACTTGGCTCTGTGATTCATGTTTTGAGAATGAAGATTTCAAAGGCAGAGCATATGCTGGCAATGGGACCGTATTTATCAGCGGGAATCTTTATTACAGCACTTTGGGGAAATAGGATGATAGATTGGTATCTTAGTTGTATAGGAATTGCGTAATGCATTCCGATTCGAGAAAGCTTCTTTCGTAGATGGGGATTTATGAAATAGCAAGCTTTTTGGAATCAGTGTGCATGAGGAGACTTACGATAAAGGAGAGGACAGATGTCAAAGAAGGTTATTAGTATTGAAACGGGAATTTGGTGGACAAAGGTTGCGGTAGTAGATGCGCAGAAAAAAACACCTCAGGTGTATGATGCGTTTACCTTCCGAACACCAGAGCACGCAATCGAAGATGGTTACATCAGAGACAAAGAGGGCTTTGCTAAGTGCTTAAGAGAAAAATTAGCAGCACATCAGATTGTGGAGCGCAATGTTATTTTTTCCATTAATTCCTCAAAAGTAATTACGAGAGAAATCAGCATTCCTTTTGTAAAGGATAAACAGCTTGCGGGAATCGTAGAGACACAGGCAAGAGAACATTTCCCTATGGATGTGTCTAATTACACCATTTCTTTCCGTAAGATGGATGTGGTAGAGGGCGAAAATGGAAAAGCGATTAAGCTTCTTCTTATCGCTGTTCCAGACAACCTGTTAAGCAACTACTGTTCTTTTGCAGATGGTGCAGGTTTAACGATTGATGATTTTGAATATATTGGAAATAGTGCCGTTTCTTTTATGAACAGCCACTTTTCAGATAATGGTGTTATCGTTCAGTTAGAGGAACAGGCAACTATCATCAGTATGGTTTCTGATAAAAAACTTGTATTCCAGCGAATTGCACCATATGGTTACGGAACTTCTTTAGCAGCAGTTTTGGACCATCCAATTCTTGGTGCTAAGGATGAGTACGAGGCATTCCAGTTTTTATGTGAGCATGATGTGTTAAATGAAAGCCCAAGAGCGGCTGAATTTACAGGGACTGGCATCGAAGAAATTGAGAAACGTCAGGAACTGTTGGAAGAGGCATATGCTGACGTGAAAGAAGCCTTAAGCTATCATATTCGTGTGGTAAATACTGCCCTTGATTATTATAAGAACCAGTCAAAGGGAGAATTTCAGGGAAAATTACATCTGATTGGCGATGGCGTGCGTTTTGCAGGTATCCGAAAGATGTTTACGTCTCAGGTTCCATTACAGCTTGAAAATATTGATTATAATACCTTACTGCATCATGCCAAGGGATTTGGCGGCACACACGCAGTAACCTATTTATCTGTTATTGGTGCAGCAATTCAGCCAATCAGCATCAAACCAAAGGAATTACGTGTAAAAGAGCAGAAGAAAAATGATTTATATTCTTCTTATGTGATTCTTGCAGCAGCAGCTTTCATCAGTATCATTTTGATTTTAACAGGTACGATTCGTCAGTTTTTAGCGGTTGCTGAGCAGAAACGTTTAGAAAAGAGAATCGACGAGCTTTCTTATATTGAAGATATTTATGCAGAAAATGAGGAAGTGAGAGCACAGGCAGAGCAGTTTATGGCTTTTGATGAACTGACAAAGACAAAGAACGAAAGATTAGCAGAGTTATTAGAGTCATTAGAAAATGAACTTCCAACACCTGTAACAGTACAGAGTATGTCAATTGTGGATGACAGTATTACATTAAATGTAACCTGTGATTACAAATTGACAGCAGCACAGATGTTAATGAATTTAGCAGATGTGCCATTCTTAGGAAATATCAGCATTCCTTCAATGACAGAGAATGATGATGCAACCGGAGGAACAGTTTGGCAGTTTACGATAACAGCTAATTATGTTGAGCCGCCGGTAGAAACAGAAACAGCTGTCGAAACAGATGAGACAACAGAAACAAATGAGACAGTAGAAACAGACGAGACAACAGAAACAAATACAGAAGATGCAAATGCGCAGGAAGGAGAGTAGAAACAAATGAAGAAATTGAAATTATCAAATTCAGAAGCAAGATTACTTTTCCTGTTAATTGCATTGATATTGATTGCCGTATCCTACTTTTTAATTTTTAACAAGTGTGTGGCAAAGGCAGAAGAGGTAGAAGCTTTAAACGAAGAAAATCAGGTAAGAGTAGAAAAGCTTGAGATGATGGTCAGCCGTCAGGCAGAGGTAGAAGCTCAGACAGAAGAGATGAACCGCACCATCGAAGAGATTATTGCAAAATATCCGTCAAATGTGACAACAGAAAAAGCAATTGCGATTGTACAGGAAGTTGAAAATGAAGTTGGAGCACATATTTCAAGCATCAGCTTTCTTATGGACAACTTGTTAGGTGATATTGCGGCAGAAGACAATACAACCGAAGATGGAACTGTCCAGACAGTAACAGAGAATGCAAATATCGGATATTATGCTGCACTCAGCATGAATTACGAAGCAAGCTATGCAGATTTAAAAAAGATGATTTCTTATATCAATGGATTAAAAGACAGAGTAACAATTCCATCTATTTCAGCAACCTTTGATAATGAAACAGGTCTTTTATCAGGAGTAATTACCGTTCATATGTACTATCTGACAAATACCGGCAAAGAATATGTTGAGCCGGAAATCAGCGGTATTGGCAAAGGTACGGATAAGGTATTTGAAACAAGCGGTGTACGAAGCAATGGTTATCTGCAGTCTGAGGTGGGAAGCACCAATGATGTGGATGATGCAGAGAATGATAATATCGAAGATAGTGAAGTCACAGATAGTGAGATGACAGATTCTGAAAGTGTGGAAACAGACAGTGACGCTGGCTCAGAGGATGAACAGGATGAAGAAGTATCAGGTGAATAAGAAAAAATGTGATAATGCAGGTTTTTCATTGTTGGAAGTCATTTTATCAATGGCGATTCTGACATTAATTTCGATTCCGCTTTTGTCTTATTTCAGCGAGTCGCTTCGTTATAGTGCACTTATGGAAGAAGAGCAGAAAGCAACCATACTTGCGCAGGAGATTACTGAGGATTTAAAAGTTCAGGATAATTTAATTGCAATACCAACCGGAGAAAGTGCGTATACAGCTCCATATCTGGTTGGCAGGGGATATACGGAAACAGTAAATACGCTGGATGCGGATGGTGTAGGAGATGTTACATTAACAGGTACAGAGGGAAGTTATGATGTTGAGGTAACACTTTCTACGGATACTGCGGCGAATGCTGTCACAAGACCAATTATTTACGGAATTGATGATACAACAGATGTACTTGCTGTAGAGCGTGACCAGAAAAGTGAGGCATTGGCTTATTTTGTGGCAATTCATAATGCCTATATTGCAGCCAATCCGGGAAGTACACTATTATCACAAAGTCAGATTGAAAGCAATCTTTCACGTAAAATTACAATTAATATTGAAAAACCGGGAACAGAGTATAGTGTATGCATTTCATATGAATATACCTGTACCGATTTGCGTGGGACAGGTTCTGTGGATACCTGTACCACATCTAATCTTTTAGATGTCAGAATGACGGAATTAAAAAATATTTATCTCCTGTTTGACCGTAATACGACAACAGGCGCATTAGATGTCATTGAGGTAAATAGTACATTTTCCTTTGTGACTGGGAATGAACCGGAGCTTTATTTTATCTGTCAGAATCTGGCAAATGATAATGCTTACACATTACAGATAAAGCGTGTGAGCGAATCCCAGGTGGTTCATACCAATGTCTGCAGGGAGATTGATTCGAACAGTCAGGTGGAGTGTAGTTCAGGTGTTACTGGAAGAACAGTGAATGAATTAGGAAATGCTCTTGTGACAAAGCCATTAACAGGAAATGGGACACCAGTCCGCATGACTGTGGTTGAGACTAAGATTTATAAGAAGGGTCATACTGCTTCGGATGAGCCATATGTAGTAATTAACACAACGAAAGGAGAGTAGCCATGAAAAACAGATGGTCATTAAAAGGACAAAATAAGGGAGCTTCCCTGCTTGCTGTATTAGTGGCACTCGTTTTTGTAGGAATTATTGCTGTTATCATTATGAATATTACGATAACGAATATTCAGATGAGAGAAATCGAAGAATCAGGAAAAGAAAACTTTTATTCTGCAGAAAGTGTCATGGATGATTTGACAGCAGGCTTAAATAATGTGGCTGCCGGCGCGATGCAGAATGCGTATACAAAGATTCTTGCGGATTACAGAACTATTATGGTAACAGGTACAGATATTCAGGACAGTTTTACCAGAAGTTATCTGGATGAATTAGAAAAGGTATTTTGGGACGGAGATACTGCGGAGCGAAAAGATAAGAAAAAGACTTATGACCCGGGAAGTGTGGAAAAGGTTGTTTATGTAATGGGTAAATATAAAGAACAGCCATTATTAGACAGCTTTTCAGAAAGTGCTAATCAGTCTTGTCTGGTATTTGACACACTTCATACAGACCAGTATACCTATACGATAGATTTTGAAGAAGGTTTATTTACCTTAGAAAATGTAGAAATTGTTTATACCGACGCAAACGGTTATGAGACTTCTATCAAGACAGATATGGTATTCCATACACCTGTTTTAAATTTTGATGGAAGCAATATGATTAAAAATTACATGAAGTATTCGTTGATTGCGGACGATAAGATAGAGATAAGTGCCGGCCCGATTGAGATTGATGGAAATGCTTATGCTGGAGTAGGCGGTGTGGTCAGCAGTTATCCGGGTGCAGCTGTGATGAATGGTGATACGATTGTAACGCGTGGTGATATTAAAATTGGTGCAGGTACTAGTGTTACCATTGGAAATGGAACTTCGCGTATCTGGGCAGAGAATGTGGAGACAACAGGAAAAGGAGATGCCTCCACACTTGTTTTAAATGGAAACAGTTATATTGCAGATGACTTGACTTTAAATGGTAAAAACAGCACAGTCACCTTGTATGGCAATTATTATGGCTACAATTTTCAGGACAAATATGACGCAGTACGTACGACCACAGATGCATCTTTCAGTAGTGCTATGATGGTAAATGCGAAAGAATGCCGACTGGATTTGTCAAACTTAAACTATCTGTTATTGTCAGGAAGAACTTATATTTCCAGAGGAAGTAAGGAAAATATAGAGAATAATGATATTATGCTTGGTGAGTCTATTTCGGTAAGAAGCAATCAGTTGGCTTATTATGTGCCATCTGCGTATCTTGACCTTACAGATGAAAGCAATGTGTGCTTTACTGCGACAGGAGCAAGCGACTTTGCAAACAGCATTTCTAGTGATATGGGTGATATTATGCCATATTTAAACAGCAGCAAGCCGATTGTGACTTATTGTTTTAATGATGGTGTCAATACGACCAAAAGATATTATCTGAATTTTGCATCAGAGCAGAAAGCAAATGATTTTTTTGCAGTATATTATAGTAAAAAAGAATCTTTATTAACATCCAATGCAGAAACTTATATTGGCAATGAAACAGCGGCGGATAATAACGGAATTATCCTTGATAATGGTACATTGTATACCTTAAAGGGCGATATTATGTACATGGAAGGGGACAGACAGCCGATTCAGGAAAAGAAGATTACAATTTCCGGAAACGAATGGGAGCCTGGAACTTCTGGTACGGACGATGGTATTTACTGGGCATTTGCTGACAGATTGGCAATTAATTACAAATGTTTACAACTTTATTTAGAGGATTCGCACACATCTGTAACAAGTGATAATGTGCGTTTTGAAGATGCCTCTACCGGAAAAATTGATAAAAGCATTGAGCCGCTTATGGAAAATCTTTTAGATGTAGCAGCAATTGAGCACGATTATCCGGCGGCAGGAGGCGTTACCGGAGGCTGTGAGCAGATTGTGCAGACATATTCTGCAACCAGCAAGCAGGTAGTAGTTGTAATTCATAACGAGGGCAGAGAGCGTTATGAAGTGAATCCAACTTTTACAGAGGGAATTATCATTGCAACCGGAGATGTTTTGGTAAAAGGCAATTTTAAAGGAATGATTATTGCTGGTGGAACAATTTCTTTTGCATCAGGTGCACATGTTTCTTCGGATGAGCTTATGGTATCACAGCTTTTTAAAGAAGATATTGCATCAGGAACACCAGTATTTGCAAAGTATTTTAAAGATTACGGTACACTTTCTAAGAGTGTTATCGGAGTGGTGCAGATTGACGAATATTTAACATATGATAACTGGACAAAAAATGGCAATTAATTTTTATAGAAAAGGGGGCATAGTGGCATGAAAACGAATCAGAAAGGAATGTCGCTGATTGAAATTATCATAGTGATTGCGCTGGTTGGAATTCTTGCAGGAACATCTGTTACGCTGATTGGCCATGTGCATTATGCCAATACCAAAAAGACGGTAGAATCAATGGATTCTGCGCTAGACAAGCTTCAGGTCAATTCCATGAGTAAGCAGGATAAGACCTACTTGTACATATATAAACTGAGTGATGGCTATTATATGAAACAGCTGACGGATGTGATAACAACTTTTGACGGCACAAAGTTTGATAGTAATGGTACAAAGCTTTCTGGAAATAGCACACAGGTTTATCTGGAAAGTGAGTCTGGAACGCTTGTAGATGGAAATGTATTTATTCGCATTTCTTATAAAAAATCAGGTGTTTTTGATAAGGAAACTATCACAGGCAGTACGGAACTGGGAACAAATGTAGATAAAATTGTTGTGAAAGGGAATGGAACTTATACTATTACCTTAGTGGGAGCAACAGGAAAACATCCAATCAGTTAAGGAAGGAAGTTGAATCGTGAAACAGGACAACCGCGGAATGACATTAGTGGAATTAATTATAGCGTGTGCTGTAGCTGTTATTATTATGGGGGCAGCCACTTATTTTATCAGGTCAGCGTTAAATGGCTACGAAACTGCTTCGGATACCATTGATTTGCAGATGGAATCACAGGTATTAATGGAACAGATGAGTACCTGGATTATGGAAGGCAACTGGGTAAAAGTAATTGATGAAGCAGATGGAAGTAAAACACTTGTAATTTATGAAATTCCTCGTCAGGTAGATTCATCTAAGCTTCCAATAGGAGTGAGCATTAATCAGGAATCTACCAAGAGAATGATTGGGATAGAGGATGGAAAGCTCTATATGAAGGTTGTGGAGCATATTGCAGACCCATATTCTGACCCGGATGTTGGAATTACTACAGCGGATGCTACATTAGAGAATTGCATTGGAGAATATGTTACAGAGTTTACTCCGGTGGTAGACGCATCCAATCAGAATAAAGTAACAGTCAAGCTGAAATTGCAGTCTGGAACACGTGAATATGAGCTTGAAGATATGATTAAAGTGAGAAATGAGCTGAGAGGAAGTAGTACGCCGTAAGGCTTGTTTGTGGTGTTGGAATGGCTTGGTGTTTTGATACACCTTGAAGGAGGCAGGCATATAACATGCGAAAAGTGAGAAGCGAAAAAGCAAAGAAATATGGAAAACGGATTGTAGCGGCAGGATTAGCGGCAGCTATGATTGGCGGGCTTTTACCTGATAGAATCACAGAAGATGTTTCATTAGAAGCAGCAGAGTCCACAGGGCAGGTGACGCGTGGTGTCATTGACAGCTTAGGAGAACTGCCGCAGTATGTGGATTCTTCGAAAAGGACAGCAGAACGTGGAACAGCTGATCGTCCGTTTGTGATACTTGAAATTGTTCCCTACGAAGAATACGCAGAGTTTGGCTATATGATTAGTGGTTGTGAACCGGTAAATGTAGAAGAGATGTATGGGTGTGGAGACATCACAACCATCGGTTCTTTGGGAGATGCACAAATCGAGCTTCACACTGCTTATTTTTTTAGTGACGAGCCACAGAGCAATGCCGAAAATTATGATGGTGCAGTCGAGGTTTTAAAAGAAGAGGGACTGTCCTTCGAAGGCTATTATGAATATGTCGGCGAAGGAAATGGTAACTTAAAACGCGAGGTTTTGACCAATGAAGCCAAAAAGAGTGCCAATACAAATAAAAAGGCTGGCAAGGATGCCTCTGATACAGAAGAAGCATCACAGAATGAATTAGTGGATGAGTCAGAAACAGCTGAGGTAACAGAAAGTTCAGAGTCAGCAAAAGTCGACGAAGATGATTCGGAAGGCAAAAAAGGCGTGACAGAAACAGAAACCGAGACAGAAACAGAAACTGAGACGGAAACTGAGACAGAAACGGAAACTGAGACAGAAACCGAGACAGAAACTGAAATTAAAAACGAAGTGGTATTTACACCCGTAGAAAAAGGTGATTTTATCTGGCATACGGTAAATGACTTTGAAAAGTCTGAGTATGAAGGCATCGCTTTTGATGAGTCAGTGGATAAAGAGGTAAAAGAAGTAGGAGAACGTATTTATACAACGAGAAAGAGCACTGCTTCCTCTTTAGTTACCAAAGTATTTAATTATTATTCTTATACAAATTATGACCACTTTTTAATTGATACTTTAGGTCTTAGTGAAGAAGAAGCAGACAATTATTCCGTTGTTGTGAAAACAATTACACCGGCTGAATTAAATAATGCATTAGAGTGGACAGATTATGCAGACTTGATTTATCTTTCACCAAAGAGTCATGTATATGGTCTGACAGATATCTGGAAAAAATATAATCGCTTAGGAAAGACTTCTACCGTTTCTTCCTATGCAGCAAATGCGTATGAGACAAATGATTTGTCATGGGAAGCAACATTAAAGCTTTACAACAAAATCACAGCAGAGAAAGATTTTGCAGCGATTGTAATTGACGATAATGTTTATAATATGGGAACGGGTACATTTACAGATGCAACCACTAAGAAAGTTACAACTGAGGTGTATGACTGGAATCTTCGTTCCACAGGAACAAACTCTTATGAATTTTCCGCAAGCAAAAATAATGTTTATAAGCTTGCTGTCATGCTGTTATGCATGGATTCGAGATTGTTTAAGTCGATTTATTTAGATGAAGACGAGCCAATCATAAAGAATGGAAAAAATACATTGCAGACGGGCGATGCAGCTGAATACTGGTCAGCAGAAACCTTTTTACTTGTACAGTATGCAACCAGCAATCTCTGGAATTATTGGACATCCGAGGAGCTTTGGACGAATTATCACAGTACTGCAAGTCTTACCGATGAGACACATAAGTACTGGGTGTTAAATCATGTTTTTACTTATAAGGGAGACACCAGTATTTCGCAGAATTACGTGACGAATAGTCTTTCTTCTGGAAAAGAAGGTTCTTTATTTGAAGGCTTTAGCGAGTATATTAAAAACCTTGGAAAGACAGATGCGACTTCATCAGATGCAGTACGTTATATTCTTTCTTTGGGAAGCAATCCATCTGATATTTACCCGGATGTGATTCGTGTTTTAGACCTTGAACCTTGTGTTGGACTTAACTCAAGCCATGAGCCTGACTGGGTTTTGACAGAAAATTATATCAGGATGTTACTTCCTGCCTTTACTGGGGACATTGAAATTGTGCATCAGACAACGGCAGAGTTTAATGGAAAAGCAGAGGACTTAAACAGTACCTATGAAATGATTTTCATGGGCTTAGATACAGGTGCTTATAATACGGTAAACAGCAATATTACCTTAAATGACGGAAGCACAGTGAATCTGAACGTGCCGGATTGGAATGACAGCAGTTTAGACGGAAAGATATATCTTCATACCGGAGATTTGTTATACGGTGCAGAGATTGTAAATCATGGAAGAACAAGGTCTGTAAAGTTCTTATGGTCAGTTGCTAATAATGCAAAAGTAGATAGTACGGAATTACGTTTCCCAGGAAACGATATTACGAAAAAGAAAGCCGAAGAGCTGAAAGAATTTATAAATGCAGGCTATCCAATCGTTGCAGAAAAATATCTGTACCAGCAGGAAAAGAAGCTGATTGATGAGACTTCTAACATCTATGCATTTATTGGAGAAAAGAAAGGCTCTGGCGTATACAGTACTACCGATACTGCAGGAATTTTAAGTGCAGTAAGCAGTGTAGAGGAAGCGGTTACGTTCTTAGCACTTCCGGCAGAATATGACGGAACAACCACAGGAACTAAAATTGCAAATCCAAATTACCTGCCATTAGACAGCGGAAGAGCATATTTGTATTTTAAGTTTTCTGTTGCCGGTGAGGGATATTCTTATCGAATCTTCGTTGACCAGGACAGAAATGGTAAATTCGAGAGTGAAGAGGTTGTATTAACAAATACGGCTTCTAATGGCGAGAACAGCTATAAATATCGTCTGGCAAGCTCATTGGTTGGTCTTGTACAGTGGAAAATTGAAGTATATAAAAGTGAAAATGATGCCATCCGTTATATGGAGACAGGCTGCTCTGCTGTAAAAAATAATGCAGAAAATAAGAAGCAAATCCGGGTACTCCAGATTATGCCAAAAGACGGAAGCTATGAGGGTAAATTAAACTTAGAAGAGAGTACACTTTTTAAGAAGTATTATGAGAAGCTGAACGATTACGAGATTACCATTACGACAATTACAGCGGATACTTATGAATCGTATTTTAGTTCATCCAACAAATTTGCATATGATGAGTCAAAAGAAATTGATGCATCAAATCCACAGAATCTGGATAAGGTTGGTGGTAATTTATCCAACTATAATATGTTTATTGTCGGATTCGGTGATGTTTATGGAACAAGAAATCTGTCAAATGAGAATGGTGCAGTAGATTACTTGAAATACTATATTGCACAGGGAAATAGTATTTTGTTTACTCACGATTTAACTTCTATACATAACTTGGATTATAATGGAAGTACACCATTTGGTGCGACAGCTAACAGAACGCTGCGTGATATGATGGGTATGAACCGTTATCAGGCAGTAAGCAATTGTATCTCAGCAAGTGAGAGAGAAAGTATTATTGCTTATCAGAATGCTCAGAATAATTATGATTTTATTAATTCTGAGGCGAAGCATGGTTTTACCTATTATGCATTAAAACGACTTGGATGGTCTTCCGGCGGAAGCAGTAATCAGAACTGGACAAGTACTGTAAAAAATAAGATGCCGTATCAATATATGATAACCAATCCAAGCGGTGAAACGATTTGTGGTGTGTCTAGTTTTACAAAGAACACTGGATTTAATAATAACAATGACCTTACCACAGAAGCAGCAAAATTAAATGAAGGTCAGATAACAGTTTATCCATATAAGATTGATGATACACTTGAGATTGCGGCAACGCATGCACAGTGGTATGAATTAAATCTTGAAGATGATGAAGTAACGGTATGGTATACACTTGCAAATGACCATAAGATAACTGCTTATCAGGGTTCAGATAATGATGCTGCCGGTACAGCATTGACCTATGGGGTATCACCGAACGATGCTTCCAATAACTACTATATTTATAGTAAGGGAAATGTTTTTTATTCCGGCGTAGGTCATTCGGAAGTAACTGGTGATATGGAGGCGAAGCTTTTCATTAATACCATGATTGCTGCATATCGTGCCGCTTATGAGCCACCAGTGATTGAAATCACTAATACAGAAGCTATGATGCCTGCTTTACAGAATTACACCATTGAGCTGATGCAGGAATTTAATAATCTGGATGTTGGCGGAGATGCAAATCAGCAGGAGGCTGAGGTTTTCACAGACGCAGATACCTATACAGTGAAATTTATGCCGGTAGAATTTAATGCTGCCAGCACGACATTAGAATGTTCCATTTATTATTACGATGGCACAGAATATAGCTATATTACCAGCATTGAAGCACCGGATGGTACGATAATTCATGCGGATGCCGATAATAAATTTGTCGGAATCCAGAATGGATGGGAATACAAATTGCAGTATCCGAAAAAATATTTATCCGAGTGGACAGACACAGATGGAACATTAAAGAATCCAAGACGATGCATTATGTTCCAGATTAAAAATAATAAGAGTGCAAGTATGAATGTGACAACGCTGAATATGACAGTACAGCCGTTGTTCCAGCTCGATTAGACTTGCAAAAAGGAAAATATTATCAAAATCTAAAATGTTTCTTAAAAGACTATAGATGTGTTGACGTTCTTTCATTTCAGGTTTAACATTAACCTAGAAATTCGAAATTCAGGGACGCAGCCTAAATTTCGAAATTTAGGCTGCGTCCCTGAATTTCAGTTTACGCGGACAACGCGATAGTAAAGCTGTGTAGCAGCATAAGAAAGGTTATGGTTTAAGATATGAAAGAAAAAGTGCAGCGTTTTATGATGGGAAGATATGGAGCAGATGAACTTTCCAAATTTCATCTAATATTAGTATTGGTATGCTTTGTTATATCAATGTTTAGCGGATGGGGAATTTTTTATTGGCTTGGTCTGGTGTTGATGATATATAGTTATTACCGCATGTTTTCCAGAAATATATCAAAGCGTTATGCAGAGAATCAGAAATATGTGAATGCCAAATACCGCGTCGTTTGCAAATGGGACTCTTTTAAGAAACAGTGGGCACAGCGCAAAACACATCGTTTTTTCAAATGTCCACAGTGCAAGCAGAAAGTCAGAGTTCCAAAGGGCAGAGGAAAGATTTGTATTACCTGTCCAAAATGTAGAAATGAATTTGTGAAAAAAAGCTGATAAAAGGAGAAAAGCTAATGTTTGGTTATATCAACATTAACAGTTTGGAGTTATCAGAAGAAAATAAAAAAGCATATCAGTCATATTATTGCGGACTATGCCAGAAGCTAAAAACAAACTGTGGAACAAAAGGACAGATGTTGTTAAGTTATGATTTAACTTTTTTGATTGTTCTTTTAACAGGATTGTATGAGCTGGAGAATGAGGAGACAGAGTTTACCTGTCCATTACATCCAACCAAGAAGCGGACAGCATATATTAATGATGCAGCCGGGTATGCAGCTGATATGAATCTGCTGCTTGCATACCACAATCTGTTAGATGACTGGTACGATGAAAAATCTTATACCAAAAAAGCATTTGTAAAAATTCTCGATAAGGATTATACTCGTATCATGTCCAAATATCCAAGACAGACCAAGGCTATCGAGACTTACATGCAAAAGACAGCTGAATTAGAGCAGAAAAGAGAGACAAACCTTGACATTGTTGCAGGTTTAACAGGCGAGATGCTAGGCGAGGTATTCTGCTGGAAAGAAGACGAGTGGCAGGAAGAAATGCGTACACTTGGCTTTTATATGGGTAAATTTATTTATCTGATGGATGCCTATGAGGATATTGATGATGACAGAAAGAAGGGGGCTTACAATCCGTTGCTTTCCATGAAAGAGGAAAGGAATCAGGAGTTTGATACCTTCTGTAAGCTTTTACTTACCAGCATGATGTCTGAGTGCGCGAAATCCTTTGAGAGACTTCCGATTTTAATGCATGCTGATATTCTTCGAAATATTTTATATTCTGGTGTATGGTCAAAATATGAATATATCCAGTTGAAGAAGAAAAAGATAGAAGAGAAAAATTCGAAAAAGAATCGAAATAAAGATATAAAAGAGGTTAAGAAATGATGAATCCCTACCAGGTGCTTGGTGTATCGCCAAGTGCCTCTGATGATGAGATTAAAAAAGCATATCGTAATTTGAGCCGTAAATATCACCCGGATGCCAATGTAAACAATCCGAATAAGGCACAGGCGGAGGAGAAGTTTAAAGAGGTACAGCAGGCATACGACCAGATTATGAAAGAAAAACAGTCGGGCGGCAGTAGTTACGGCGGAAGCTACGGCTATGGATACCGTACTTCGGGCAATACAGGCAGCTATCAATATGGCGGCAGCTCCAGCCAGTACAGCGGTGGTAATGAATCACCAAAGATGCGTGCAGCTGCAAATTATATCGTAAATCGGCATTACGCAGAAGCATTAAATGTACTGAACGAAATTCCATTTTCAGAGCGTCATGCACGCTGGTATTATTATAGTGCGAGAGCGAATCAGGGAGTTGGCAATAATATCGTGGCAAAAGAGCATGCCACACGTGCAGTAGAAATGGAGCCAAGTAATATGGAATACCGCCAGTTTTTACAGCACTTAGAGTTTGGCGGAACATGGTATACCAACATGGGAAACCAGTACGACAGACCATATTCAAGCTCCGGCAACTGGTGTTTAAGTATGTTGTTCTTAAATATGCTTTGCAATTGCTGCTGTTTAAGACCATTCTAAAATAAAATGAAATTTAGGGACGCAGCCTAAATTTCGAAAAAAAGGCTGCGTCCCTAAATTTTGAAATCTGGGGACGTAGCCTAAATTTCGAAAAAAAAGCTACGTCCCTAAATTTTACTTTTTAATGTTTGCACGTTTTCTTAAGGTTGGGTCAAGAATACGTTTACGGATACGGATGCTTTCTGGAGTAACCTCAAGCAATTCGTCTACGTCGATGAAATCAAGTGCCTGCTCTAAGCTTAAAATTCTTGGTGGAACAAGAGTTAATGCTTCGTCAGCAGAAGAAGAACGTGTATTAGTTAAATGTTTCTTTTTACATACGTTCAACTCGATATCTTCGTTTCTTGAGCAAGAACCGATAACCATACCTGCATAAACCTTCTGACCTGGTCCGATAAATAAAGTACCGCGGTCCTGAGCTGAGAATAAACCATAAGCAACGGACTCACCAGTTTCAAACGCGATTAATGAACCAAGTTTACGATACTGGATATCTCCGCGGTATTCAGAGTAGCCATTGAAAATAGTATTGATAATACCATTTCCTTTGGTATCTGTTAAAAATTCTCCACGATAACCGATTAAGCCGCGGGATGGAATATTGAACTCAAGTCTTGTGTAGCCGCCAGCGATAGGTTTCATATTTGTCATTTCACCTTTTCTCTGACTTAATTTATCAATAACAGTTCCGGTAAATTCATCTGGAACGTCAACATAAGCTAATTCCATTGGCTCAAGTCTTTTGCCGTTTTCATCTGTATGATATAAAACCTCAGCTTTACTTACAGCGAACTCATAGCCTTCACGACGCATATTTTCGATTAATACAGATAAATGTAACTCACCACGACCGGATACCTTGTAGCTGTCAGGGCTGTCTGTTTCTTCTACACGTAAAGAAACGTCTGTATTTAATTCGCGGAATAGTCTGTCTCTTAAATGGCGGGAAGTAATATATTTTCCTTCCTGTCCGGCAAGAGGGCTGTCGTTTACGATAAAGTTCATAGAAAGTGTTGGCTCAGAAATCTTCTGGAAAGGAATTGCCTCCGGGCTTTCAAGAGAGCAGATAGTATCTCCAATATGAATATCTGCAATACCGGAAATAGCAACGATAGAACCAACGCCTGCTTCATTCACGTCTACCTTATTTAAACCGTCAAATTCATATAATTTGCTGATGCGGACTTTCTTCTGTTTGTCCGGGTCATGATGGTTTACAACGATGGCATCCTGATTGACTTTTAAAGAACCATTGTCGATTTTACCGATACCGATACGTCCAACATATTCGTTGTAATCGATACAGCTGATTAATACCTGTGTGCCTGCATCCGGGTCACCTTCTGGAGCTGGCATATAGTCAATGATTGTCTCGAAAAGAGGAATCATATTTTTATCTTCATTATTTAAATCTTCTAAATTGCGTACTGCGTAACCATTTCTTGCAGAGGCAAATAAGAAAGGACAGTCTAACTGTTCGTCAGAAGCATCTAAATCCATGAATAATTCTAATACTTCGTCCACAACCTCTTCCGGACGGGCTTCCGGACGGTCAATTTTATTAACACAAACGATAACATGAAGGTCTAATTCCAAAGCTTTCATTAAAACGAATTTGGTCTGTGGCATAACACCCTCAAAGGCATCTACAACAAGTACAACACCGTCTACCATCTTAAGAACACGTTCTACCTCACCACCGAAGTCTGCATGTCCTGGAGTGTCAATGACATTGATTTTAACACCGTTATATGTGATAGCTGTATTTTTGGAAAGAATGGTGATACCACGTTCTTTTTCGATATCATTGGAGTCCATAACACGTTCCTGAACTTCCTGATTTTCGCGGAATACACCACTTTGTTTTAAAAGCTCATCTACCAAAGTTGTTTTACCGTGGTCAACGTGAGCAATAATTGCTATGTTTCTTACGTCTTCACGCTTCATTTTCATAAGTTTTGTCTCTCTTTCTTTCTAAAAAACGTTCCTATTAATAACCGAACTTACATATTGTAGCATATTTTTGAAATTACGCAAGTTTTTCTTATTATAATGCCTGTAAAAAATGGGTAAGTTCAGATTAAAAAAATCTTATCGACATGTAACACGAAATTTTTTCTATTTGGAAATGGTAAAACATATTCTGTCAGGTAAGTCGCACAGGTAAGATACCATAGCGATAAAGGAAGGGAGAAATATTCATGGCAGATAAAATTTTTGAAAATAACCAGGTGTCAATTGTGGGGGAAATCGTATCAGATTTCCAGTTCAGCCACGAAGTATACGGAGAAGGATTTTATGTGGTAGAGGTGGCAGTAAACCGTCTTAGCAATTTCATGGATTACATACCACTTATGATTTCAGAACGATTGATTGATGTGGAAGCAGACCATATTGGGCAGATTATTTATGCAACCGGTCAGTTCCGCTCGTTCAACCGTCACGAGGAAAAGAAAAACAGGCTTGTGCTTTCCGTATTTGTAAGAGAATTAGAATTTTTAGACGAATTAACCGACGACGTAAAGAGTAACCAGATTTTCTTGGACGGCTATATCTGTAAAGAGCCAATTTACCGGAAAACACCATTAGGACGAGAGATTGCAGACTTATTGATTGCGGTAAACCGCTCCTACGGAAAATCAGACTATATTCCATGCATCTGCTGGGGAAGAAATGCGAGATTTGCCTCAGGCTTTGAGGTTGGCGGACACGTGCAGGTATGGGGACGTATCCAAAGCAGAGAGTATGTGAAAAAATTATCAGAGACGGAGACAGAAAAGCGCGTGGCTTATGAAGTATCGGTAAGCAAGGTAGAATTTTTGGAAGATGAGTGAATCCTGACAGAAAAATACATATAAGAAAGGCTGCTGCAAAATATTTTGTGGCGGCTCTTTTAAATTTCGTGCAGTAATGCGTTGACAACCTAAGGGGATGGTGCTATCATGTGCTATAAGTGTTGAAGTAAATATGGTTGATAGAGGTTGCGTGCTTTATTAGTAGCTTTCTGGATGCGGCAGGCGCAGGAGAAGGATAGCAAAAGGGAAGAACGCCGAAAGGGTATATCACCTGCAGATATATTACTTGGGCATAAAGTGAATAGCTTTATGACTGTCATCGCAAAAGGCTGTGCCTTTAGATGGGGAGCTATCAAGTTCTAAGATATATATGACAGTCGGCAGACTGTATGTGATTAGGATTCTTGAAACCGGCTCGTCATAGCCGGTTTTTTTACTTTATAGGAAAACATTTCCCAAATCTATTTACACAAATTTATTTCGCAAGCGTATAATTACATAGGAGGATTTTGAACATGGCAATTTTTAAAGGAGCAGGTGTAGCAATCGTTACACCAATGAAAGGCAATGAAGAAGTAAATTATGAGAGACTCGAAGAGTTAATTAACTGGCAGATTGACCAGGGAACTGACTGTATCGTTATTACAGGAACAACAGGTGAAAGCTCTACCTTAACAATGGAAGAGCACAGCTCTGTTATCAAAGCAGCAGTAGAGTTTACCAAGGGCCGCGTACCGGTTGTTGCAGGCTCAGGCTCTAATTGTACAAGAGAAGCAATTTACTTAACAAGAGCAGCAGAAGAAGCAGGAGCAGACGGTATCCTTGCAGTTACACCATATTATAACAAAGCAACACAGGGCGGTTTAGTTCGTTACTACTCTGAAATTGCTGCTGAAACAAAATTACCTATTATTATGTACAATGTGCCAGGTCGTACAGGCTGCAACATTCTTCCAGAGACAGCTACAAAATTATTCAAAGAAGTAGATAATATCGTAGGTATTAAAGAAGCAACAGGAAATGTTGCACAGGCAGCAAAATTAATGAACCTCACTGACGGTAAAATTGACCTTTACTCTGGTGAAGATGCAATCGTTGTTCCATTATTATCTTTAGGAGCTTCTGGTGTTATTTCCGTATGGTCTAACGTTGCACCAGCACAGGTTCACAACATGTGCCAGAGCTTCTTCGATGGAGATGTGGCAACAGCTATGAAATTACAGCTGGAAGCACAGCCATTAGTAGAAGCATTATTCAGCGAAGTAAATCCAATCCCAGTCAAAAAAGCATTAAATCTTATGGGATATGATGTAGGAACTCTTCGTTCCCCATTAACAGAGATGACAGATGCTAACGCTGCAAAATTAGCTGAAGCAATGAAAGCATATGGCATTAAATTAGCATAATAGACAAGAACGTAAATATAGGAAAATAATTTTCCCGAAATTAGAAAGAACGAGGAAACAGTGATGATAAAGGCAATCATGCATGGATGTAATGGAAAAATGGGTCAGGTAATTACAGGCATCTGCAAAGCAGACGATGCAATCGAAATCGTTGCAGGTATTGATGTATATGACGGAATTACAAATGACTACCCAGTATTTCCAAACATTGAGCTTTGCAATGTAAAAGCAGACGTAATTATTGATTTTTCCAATGCAAAAGCAATCGATGATTTGTTAATTTACAGTGCAGAGAAACAGATTCCGGTTGTTTTATGTACCACAGGCTTAAGCGAAGAGCAGCTGGCAAAAGTAGAAGAGACAACAACAAAGGTAGCTGTGTTAAAATCTGCAAACATGTCATTAGGTATTAATACATTAATGGAATTATTAAAGAAAGCTGCTGTTATTTTTGCACCGGCAGGATTTGACATGGAAATCGTAGAGAAGCATCATAACCAGAAGTTGGATGCACCAAGCGGAACAGCATTAGCACTTGCAGATTCCATGAATGAAGCATTAGACAACGCTTATGAATACAAGTATGATAGAAGTCAGGAGCGCAAAAAGAGAGAGAAACAGGAGATTGGCATCTCAGCAGTCCGCGGTGGTAATATCGTAGGCGAGCATGAAGTGATTTTTGCGGGAACAGACGAAGTAATCGAGTTCAAGCATACTGCATATTCCAAAGCAGTATTTGCAAAAGGTGCGGTCGAAGCAGCCAAATTCTTAGCTGGAAAACCAGCAGGACTTTATGACATGAGTGATGTCATTAAAGCAACCGTACTTTCATAAGAAATCATACAGGCAGTTACAGCATTTGCTGTGGCTGCCTTTTTCCTTGAAAACATTGGGACTGGAAAATTATTTGAGAAAAGGTTATGATGCTATTGATACAAAAGAGAAGCAAAAAATAGAAGAAGGAAAGCCGCGTTTACAGGCATACCGGAAGGGAAAATGGTAGAAAATATATAGATGAAGAAAGGAACAAACATATGTTAATTGGAAATCATTTATCAACATCAAAAGGGTACGAAGCAATGGGAAAAGCAGCATTAAAGCTGAATGCCAATACCTTTGCATTTTTCACAAGAAATCCAAGAGGTGGAAAAGCAAAAGAAATTGACCCAAAGGATGTGGAAAAGTTTTTAACTTTAGAAAAAGAGCATAATTTTGGCAAACTGGTTGCCCATGCGCCATATACGATGAACCTTTGCGCAGAAAAGGAAGATGTGCGCAATTTTTCCAGAGAGATGATTGCTGATGATATGAAACGAATGGAATACACACCGGGAAATTATTATAATTTCCATCCGGGCTCTCATGTGGGACAAGGTGTAGAGCGTGGTATCGAATTAATTGCTGACGCGGTAAATGCAGCATTGACACCAGAGCAGAGCACGATTGTTTTATTAGAAACAATGGCTGGAAAAGGAAGCGAAGTGGGACGAAGCTTTGAGGAATTACGAGAAATCCTTGACCGCATAGAATTGCAGGAGAAAATCGGTGTCTGCTTTGACACCTGCCATGTCTGGGATGGCGGCTACGATATCGTAAATCATTTAGACGAGGTCTTAACAGAGTTTGACCGCGTGATTGGACTGAACCGACTTTATGCAGTTCATTTTAACGACAGTATGAATGAATGCGGCACACACAAAGACCGCCATGCGAAAATCGGAGAGGGCTGCATCGGAGCAGAAGCGCTTCGCCGCGTAGCGACACACCCGGCATTAAGCGGCAGACCATTCATTTTAGAGACACCAAACGATGATGAAGGCTACAAAAAAGAAATTGAGCTGATTCGCTCCTGGACAGAATAAAGGATAGCTATTGACACCTCGTAGAAAATGAGTATAATACAATTTGCAAACAAGTTGCAAATGCAAATAAAATGCAAAAACTACGAGGTGTGAAAAGCATGGAATTTATGGAAATTTTCGAAGATGCATTATTGGATAGTATAAAATTGCTGCCATTTTTATTTTTAACCTATTTATTAATGGAGCTGTTAGAGCATAAAACAGGTGGAAAAGCAAAAGAACGCATTAAAAACGCAGGCAAGGTTGGCCCTTTATGGGGTGGTCTTCTCGGTGTGATTCCTCAGTGCGGCTTTTCGGCAGCAGCGTCAAGCCTTTATGCCGGACGAGTTATTACAGTTGGAACTTTGATGGCGATTTACCTGTCAACCTCCGATGAGATGCTTCCAATTCTGATATCAGCAGCAGTACCGGCTGGTACGATTGTTAAGATTTTAGCAATGAAGGTTGTGATTGCCTGTATTTCCGGTTTTGTGGTAGAAGCAGTCTATGTGGGCTTTTTCCATAAGAAGGAGAAAGAAATGGACATCCATGTGGTCTGTGAGGAAGAGCATTGCAGCTGTGAGGATGGCGTTTTAAAATCAGCAGTGAAGCATACTTTAAAGATTTTTATTTATATTTTCCTGATTAATCTTGTGTTAAATGCAGTGATTCATGGCGTGGGAGAGGATACCTTAGCAGCAATCTTTACAAGCATTCCGGTTGTGGGACAGCTTGCGGCAGCACTGGTTGGATTGATTCCAAACTGTGCATCTTCTGTGGTAATTACAGAGCTTTACTTAGGCGGCATTATCAGCGCGGGTGCAATGATGTCCGGTCTTTTGGTAAATGCCGGCGTTGGTTTAATGATTTTATTCCGTTTGAACCGCGATGCGAAGCAGAATGCAGGAATTGTTGCAGCATTATACGGAATAGGTGTGTTCTGGGGCGTATTGATTGACTTGATTGGTATTGTTTTTTAGAATCAGCAGGAGGCAGACATGGCAGGAACAGGTTATGCAACCGCAAATAGAAAGAAAATTTTAGAATATTTAAAAAGCAATCATGATAGAACCGTAACAGCAGCAGACATTGATTCTTATTTGAAATGCAATGACAGTGAAGTGAATCTTACCACAATTTATCGTTATTTGGATAAGCTGGTGAAGGATGGCACAGTCATAAAATATGTGGCAGAAAAAGGCAGCCAGACAGTGTATCAATACGTGGAGACAGGACACCGCTGTGAGGAGCATCTTCATTTAAAATGTGTGAAATGCGGTGTGATTATCCATTTAGAATGTGCCTTTATGGCGGAGATTGCAGAGCATATTTACAAACATCATGGGTTTCAATTACAATGCAAAAATTCGATTATTTATGGGCTTTGTGAAAAGTGCCGCGTGAACGAAGGATAGATTAGAAAGAAGCAGAGAAATGTCTGCTTCTTTTTTTCATATTTACTTCATATAATGAATGGAGGTTTGCATGGAGTGATGTTATGAAAATCCGAATAGAAAAAGAGCAGGAAATAAAAGCAGAAAAGAAGCGTTTTTTTGAGGCGGGTGTGTTGTTGGAGGCTGCGCTGCTTTTGGTGCTTGGCATTTTTTATTTTTCTGATTATCAGCTGAAAAAAACATCCATTGAAACGACGGCAGACGGAGAGACAATTAAATGGGTGGATTTTAACGTGTCCTATGAGGCGTTAAACCGCGCATATGAGTATGATATTGACACCTATGGAGAGAAAATCCATTTAAACTGGATTGAGCTTTTGGCGTATACGGCAGCAGTCAATGGCGGAACATTCGGGAGTGATGCAGTACCGGATATGAAGAATTTGGCAGAAAAAATTCTTGCTGGAGAAACAACCATGAAGAAAGCAACAGCTGATTTGAAATATTATCCCTATTATTTAGAGGCATATACTGCAGTTTTGGCAGAGTATGTGGGTGAATATGAGATACAGGAAAAAGAGGGCGGAGAATATGTCAGAATGTACGGCTTAAAAGCATTTCTTCCGATAGCAAAGGATTTTCCATATAGTGATTATGATGATTTTGGGGTATCAAGAAGCTATGGTTATAAAAGAGAGCACTTAGGGCATGACATGATGGGCCAGATAGGAACTCCCGTTGTGGCAACCGAGTCAGGAACTGTGGAAGCAATCGGCTGGAATCAGTATGGCGGCTGGCGTATCGGAATCCGAAGTTATGATAAGAAGCGTTATTATTACTATGCGCACCTGCGCCAGAATTACCCGTATCAGGAGGACTTAGAGGTCGGCAGTGAGGTAACAGCAGGCGATGTCATTGGCTATATGGGACATACCGGATACAGCAAGACGGAAAATGTAAACAATATCGATGAAGTGCATCTTCATTTTGGCATTGAGTTGATTTTTGATGAAGAGCGGCGCGAAAGTGGAAATGAAATCTGGATTAGCTGCTATAACCTGACGAGATTTTTGTATAAAAACCGTTCTGCAGTCCGCAAGGTAGAGGGAACAAAAAGATGGGAGAGAGTGCTTGATATGAAAGAAGTAACAAATACCGACAGCAAAACAAAGTAGCTGTCGGTAGAAAAGTTTAGCATAGAAAATTGATTATAGAATATTTGCAAGTATAGAATGCAATTGTTGTCGGGAATGATGGCAGCTTTAGAAGTTGCTTAACACAAGGCGGCGTTTAAATACCGGGTCCATCTGGTCGATGGTGCGTCTTGCCTGACAGTAGCGGTTACGGTTCGTGCTGATAACATAAATCTGGCTTGCTCCATGAAAACGCTCACGCAAAAAGAATGGAATGCGAATCCAGTTTTTCGTGAAAGGAATCTGATTGTCCATTAAAAGCTGTGCTGCCTGGTCGCTGATTCTGGCGTTTGTTGTGCGGCATAATTCAATGTCTTTATTAATATCTTTACCATTTCCTAAAGTAATTATCTTTTTCATAAATCTATATAACCTCCGAGTGAGATGAATTCTATTATTGGGAAAATTATTTTACTTTTATCTGAATCTGTTTCCCAAGACTTCCTGCAACCTTAATTAAAAAATCAAGACTGGGATTATAATTCCCACTTTCAAAACGGGAAATGTTGGATTTCTTAGTGCCAACGCGTTCTGCAAGAACCTCTTGTGTGATGTCCTGTGCTTTGCGTGCGGCTTTTAGCTGCTCTACCACTTCGTAGCGGGGAGCGAGTTTTGCGTTATTTTTATTCATTTTGTTGTCTGGCTTTTTAGAAAAAACCGCTCCTTAAAAGTGATGTTTTGGGCATTTTCTAAAGTGCCCCATACATAAAAAGTTATCATATACGATAACTTTTGTCAATGTTTTCAAGTGAATTTAAGGCATAGAAATAAGCGTTTATCAAAAGCTTTGGCTAGGCTGGTATTATCTGGTTATACCGGGAAAAGAGGTATTAATTTGATATACAATTGACACAATTTTAAAATTAATGGTTGCAATCTAGGAAAGGGTATGATAAGATTATTTTTGCTGAACAAGTGTTACAGCATTTACATGGACGCAGGAGTGGCGGAATGGCAGACGCATCAGACTCAAAATCTGACGTAGGTGACTATGTGTGGGTTCAAGTCCCATCTCCTGCATTAGAAGTTAAGAGTCGGAAATCTGAGATTTCATTGAAAGTCTTAGATTTTCGGCTCTTTTTGTTGTCCTAAAACTAATATTTTTGTTATGGAATTTGGAAATAAGAAGCGTAATACATTTAACAAGGGAGCTGATAAGGAAAGTGCGCATCAGCCATTCCGGCGAATTTATAATGGGATATGAAAGCAGCCGTCTGCTTAAGCGGACGGCTACTTTTTACTTTATAGGAAATTTCTCAAATCGTCAGAAATAGTGTATAATGGACTAGAAATAAAAAATGACATGACAAAAGAGCGAATGTAGGATTCGCCATGACGTTGTTTATGTAGTTTTTTGTTTTGGTTTAGGATGGCT
>JBGVHB010000007.1:0-6469 GCA_045121975.1 Roseburia sp. | reverse complement strand
CATTTTCCCATACAATCACTTCCAATCTGATAACAAAATTCTACTTAAAAAGCTCATTGAAATTTTCCTATTAATTGTTTTATGCTTTCATATCGAAATTACTTTGCACCACAACATTTTTATTTGTGATTTCCGCATTTGTTCCAGTGTTCAGCGCTTTTCTTGCATCATGGTATGCCTCATAATATGCTAATTTTAACGCTGAATGTACTCCCGTTTCTGCTTTTGTTTCTTTCTCATGCCACCCTACCCCTTGAGTGTATGTAAGAACTTCTTCCCCTTCCTCATTATATATATGGAGCGCAGAACCAGTTCCCTCTCCTTGATATTCAGCCTCATATGGTATTCCAAATAAAATACACAGCCATCTTTTGTCTGCCTCTTGTATTTCTTTCATATCACCCATATTTCCAGAACTCATTGATTGGTTGAACTTACCTATCAGTGCTGCCCGATTTGGTGCCACTTTAGCGACCTCTGCTTTCCGCAAGTTCATAAACTCATTTCCCATATATACATTATTTTCTGCATCTTTCTTAGCCAATTCTGTTATTTTCTCTTTTATTGAATCCGTTAGTTTCCACTTGTTTTTATCATCACTTTTTGAAATACTTTTATTAGAATTGATAGATACTATCACCCTATTAATGCTATTTGATAAATCCATTTCTAGTACCTTACCTTATCCAAAATCTACAACCTATCCCTTAGCTCCGCAAGCATTATTATGCTGCAGTTTTTAAATACTGACGTCTATTGATTTCTTCACAAAACTGCTTCCGCTTTTTTCAAGTGTACTTTCAACAGACTCCCTTGTGATTCCATCTAATGCCCTGGACGGAACTGGCTTCCCAATCTCCCACTTTGGATCAGCTTTTCTTGCGGCATCCAAGAACGCCCGCCGATATGCCCGCTCATACTGCTCCATGGTATATCCTGCCGCCAATCGGTCATTTTTTTGTACCTTGTGATACATATTTGTATACACGTCTGAGCGTTTTGTCGTATCTCCATTCAGGACACCGTTTTCACGCAGAAATTCTTTCTTTGTCTGTTCAAACATCTCATCCTTGCTACTCTCAGGAATGGTGATGATACATTTCCGGCTGCCTGCATTTTCTTCTGTCACCAGAAGTCCCGCCAGTCCTGTCGTCGGATCAATATAATCTCCATCCTTGTCGTAACTTTTCATCAGATTTTTAATACCTTGAATATTTCCATACATTGCCCCATTTGCATTTGACATCATCTGTTTTATTGCCGCCTTATATTACTTGCTGTTCGTATCAATGCCCGCCCTCTTGCCAGCATAACTACCGCCGAAGCCGCCAGTCATAAAATAATGTTCTTTTTCATATGATACCTCTTCCAAAAGCTGTTTTAATTATTCCCCAATCTGCCGGATACTCCTATTTATGCTTTCCTGTCAAAAGACGGCTTTTCCTCTAAATAATCCGGCAATTCCCCCAGCTCCGCCCCTTGACCATTCTTTAGGGCGCGGTACTCATTAAAATAAATCCCATAAAACTCCCTTTCTTTTTCCCGTTCAGCCGGAGTCCTTTCACAAGCCCACCCGTATCCCGAACTGAGATATGTCAATACCTTTGTGCCCTGGCAATAAATGTCCACGCCATATCCCCCGCTTGTCAGAATCGGGCAGGTCAGCGTTCCGCCCCCAGCCAGTGTAAACTTCTTTTCGGCAAGACTATCCGTTCTCCCATCCGCCGCCTCCAAAAAATCGAGCAGCGTCAGTTCCCCGCTCCCCTTGCATTTCAGATTGCCGCCCTGCCCTTTCAGCGCATTTTCAGCCTGTCGATACAATGCCTTCCTGTCGGGTGATACATCGGACATATATTCTGCACACAATTCCGTCCTCCGCCTATGGATATATTCCAATTCTGCCTTATTTGTAGTATTTGCAGCTTTCCGTGCCAGTTCCTTAATTTCGTCAGTAAACTCTGCCCTTGATTTACTGCTTTTCCCGGAACTTGGAATTATAGACCAGTCAGGCGCTTCGCCGCTGCTTAGTGATATACGGTATTTTGTATTGCCAGAATTTACTGTACTTGAAACCGAAATTCCCATGAGTCCACCTCACAATTTATTTTCCTATCTGTGGCTCCTCTGTCGGTCAGAACCACTCCTGCTCCCTTGCAATAAGTCCGAGCAGTTCATTGCTTCATGTCTCCTAACTTTCCCTGCCAGACACCTCCTTTGCTGCTCTCCCGCACAGAGCCGCCCCTGCACCCTCGCAGTCCGCAGAGGCAAAGTTTTATGCGCCTCTGCGGGATAGGGTGTAAGGATTATATCTGTATATCTACTGAGGTCAATGAACGTCCTGGTTTCTTCAAATTAGACTCCACAGATTCCCTTGTAATGCCGTCCAATGCCCCAGATGGAATTGGCTTTCCTATTTCCCATTTAGAATCAGCTTTCCTTGCTGCAGCATAAAATGCATTTCTATATGCCCGCTCATACTGTTGCATCGTATACCCTGCCGCTAATCGGTCATCCTTCTTCATCTTTCTGTACAGATTGTCATATACGTCTGTGCGCCTCGTCGTATCGCCATTCGCAACACCATTTTCTTGCAAAAATTCCTTTTTCGTTTGTTCAAACATTTCATCTTTGCTGCTTTCCGGAATGGAAATAATACGTTTCTGGCGACTTGCGTTTTCATCTGTCAACACAAGTCCGGCAAGTCCGTTTCTAGGGTTGATATAATCGCCGTCTTTATCGTAACATTTCATAGAATTTTTAATACACTGGATATTTGTGTACATTGTTCCGTTTCCATTCTACATCATTTCTTTTATTGCCGCCTTATATTGCTTGCTGTTCGTATCAATGCCCGCCGCTCTTAACTGCGCCTGTACAGAATTGCTGTTTAACTGCGACAACTGAAAGCTGCCTATAGCACTTGCACCTTTTGTGCTTTTTGTTCCAAACATACTTTGAAATAAAAAACTGTAATCTGTAATTCTTGACATAACTTCAACCTCCTTGTCAAATTAAATATGAAATCCTTTTCTATTTTTCATTACCTATTTCATGCCAACAAATTTTGCAACCTCCACATCGAAATAGTCGTCCATATTACTACTGAATCCGGCTGCCTTCCATGCCTGGTCAAATGTTATATTTTGTATATTACTTAAAAAAATAAATGTGGTATCTTTTTCAGCATTATTCATTCTTCCAGTAATCTCTAATCGGTATTTATAGGTATAATCATCCGTTTTCCATGTACCATCACTCATTTCATAATGCTTAACCATAATAACCGGCTCAGTATTCTCAAATGCCTCTTCCGAATCCGTTTTTTCATAAGTCTTAACGACAGATGGTTCCTTTTGCGAACATCCACACAGACAAAACATAGTGCAGACTGCTATCATAATTGACAATACGATCGCTCTCTTTTTCATATACGACTCATCCTTGAAATCTACTTTTCTCATGCAACATACAGTCCATTTTTTCCAGAATACATTATATCCATCTGAATATCCGGAATGTTATCCCATCCTTTATCTGCTATAACATCCATCAATCCTCGCACATAATCATTAGCAGCGCCTTTGAACTCAGTTGCAATAGAGCTGTCTTTACTAATCCCTTCTTTGACTAGCTCCCACGCATCCTTTCCATCCTCTGTATAGAACTTCCCATCTATTAGCTGTAACTGTGGCAACTCTAATCCTGAATATCTCTTTACATTTTGATAGGCTCTCCATTTCGTAAGCGACTCCTCAGAATACTTTGCACCATTCTTCAAGCCCCAATAGAAAATATCCCTACTATCATTATTCGATTCCAACAGTTCCTTTATCTTCTGAAGTAATACTTCCGACATATCTCCTGATGCCTGAACGAAATAAGAATACGGATTTATCGAAAGGTGAAATGATTGGTTCTCCTCTATATGAATACCATGATTTTGCAAAAAAGAACTAATCTGATTCGAAATAATCCTTTGATTTGCCGCTTTCTCATCCATTTTCTGTTCTTCATAGGTTTTAAATTGAACTTTCTCGGATAATCTGGGATCGTTAAAATTACCGCCGCCTATGGTTCCATAACAAACCGCATTATATTCATTTTCAAACATTGCGTAGCGTTCTGGATCTGTCCACTTTTTCGTATAGGCAAAATCACTGGTTCCAAAATATTTCTGACTCAGATAAACATGGACTTCTTGTTGCGTCCGGCATCTGGAACGGATAGAAGCTGCTGTACTCGCCAACTCCTCATCAAGATTACGAAGTGCCTTATTTTTGTCACTATAAGGGTCTTCATTATTTACATATATCTCATCACCGGTTGCTCTGTCTACCATCTCCTGATATCTGTCCACTACTTCTGTGGGAGAATATCTATGGGGATTGTTATAATAATTGTAATATCCAATCTGTGACATTGCTTCACCTCCACTTTATCTTTTATTCATACTTATATCACATATCGACCAAATTGATTCTCTTACAAATCCCTGTTGCACCTATCGACTATTTGTTGCACCAAATGACCATAACACTTAAAGCATCACCACCGCTTGGAACTTCTCTGAGTCACAGGAAATGACAAAGTCTCCGCCGTATTTATCCACAACAGCTTTTACATTCGACAGACCAATGCCATGCATCCCTCCATTGGAATCCAGCACGATGCCATCCGTGATTTGTACTTTTTCCACGACAGGATTCTTTACAGAGAGAATTATCTTCCCGTCTTCCTGAACCAGCTTGATATGGATGACGGCTTTCCTCCCCGCCTTTACGACCTTTAAACACTCACGAATGGCATTGTCCAGAAGGTTGGACAGCAGGATGACCGTTTCCTCCTCGTTCAACCGCATTCCACTCATGTCGCCCACTTTGAAGATCATTGAAGTCCCCTGCTCCCTTGCTAAATGAAACTTTTGGTTCAGGACTGCGTTCACGACAGGATGGTTCGTATTGACCGCTGACATCTCCACCAATATACTCTCCGTCAGCCGCTCCGCAAGCGTGGCGGCTGCCTGCGGGTCACCTTCCTTTATCAGAACCTGTATTGTCCTGATCTGGTTTTTATAATCATGCATCTTTCTCCCCTGCCGCTCATATACTGTCTGCATATCCCGGTAATATGCAAGCTGACTTTCTTTCTTCTGATCTGTCAGCGCACTTTCCCGTAATAGTTCTACCTTCTCAAGGATGTCCTGCATCAGCTCCATCACAAGGAAATTCATCACAATCAATCCTACTGTGAGGAAAAGGTAGGAAGCTTGTACCTTTTTGTCATTGCTATAACAGTAATACATGAGCAGCATAGCTGTTGCCGTAAACAGCAGCATCATGCCAAATTTCCACCATTCCTTATGAGAAAGCCCCTCATAGTTGTTCTTTCCTTTCCATATTTTCCGCACTGCAAAAAGCACACATAGCCATGCCAGCTTTGCGGGTAGTGCAAGGAAAATGGGTTTGAAGACATATGCCTCTTCACTGTCCATCAACATGTTTTCAAGCTGCAGTCCGACAATGTCTGCTAAAAAAAGCAGCGAATAATCCAATCCGGAAAAGAAAATACATTGTTTCCAATCCGCCTTGTAAAACACCTCACAGAATATTGTCAGAGCCAATACTACCAGCAGTACCTTTACTCCCATTGGACAATACTCTCCAAGGAATGCAACTGCCACCAAGGCAGGATACAGGACAACAAACCTGCGCTTTTTCAGCCGCCCCATCCTTTTCCTTTCCATGAAGGTATCGAAAAAATATATGCTTCCCCATGTCTCTATCGCTATGAGGAAAAACGAAAGTAACCACAGTCCTATTTCCATAATCACTCTTCCCCCTTAAACAGCATGTACTGCCGCTTTACCTGAGCATATCTGGACTTCGGAACCGAAATCTCTTTTCCTGTTGTCAGGATAAGAACATAACTGCTGATCTTCACAATATAACGCATATTTACAAGAAAGCTTAAATGTATCCTTACAAACCCCATGTTTTTTAATTCTGCTTCCAGTTCATCCAGCTTTTTATAGATGCTATAGCAGCTTTTTTCCGTGTAAAATATATTTTTATGTCTGGCTGTCTCAATGTAAATAATGTCGTCTGCATGAAGCTTTATCGTTCCCTCCACAAAGGAAAACTCCAAAATCCGGCTGTTTTTCTGAATCTCCACGGTAAGGTCATCCATGCACTCGCCGATTGTTTCAGTCAGATTATCCTTTAGCAGAAACCGGCTTGCCTTTACCTTATATCCATCCAACGCATAATTCATGTATGCAGTAACCAGAACAACTGGAAGTTTCGGATACTCTTCCTTTATTTTCATAGCGGCTTTCAGACCGTCCATATCTTCCATATTGATGTCCAGAAACACAAGCTGGCACTTCTGTAATGCAGATTCATCCTCACAAAGACTGGCTCCTGAATCATACTCAATCATTTCAAAACACTGCTTCTTTTCCTGTGCATAG
>JBGVHB010000006.1:0-2029 GCA_045121975.1 Roseburia sp. | reverse complement strand
GATAGAGTAAATTTACTGTCAGTTAGAAAACAAAAGAGAGCCCCTAAGACATAAGATTTCACTAATTAGTTTTCACAAGTTTACAACAGTTTGCTACTTTTGTCAAAAGTGGCTTCATAGCACTTTTATTCATCCCTGCTTGGCTGTTATTTTATCTACAGTGGAATGGGTGTCAAGGACTTTAGCCTTCGGTGCGTAGCATCCTTGACTCCCATTCCTCTGTAGATATACTGTAATCAAGCAGGCATGATTAAATGTGTACACCTACTTATATGAATCTCAAATTTTCTCTTATCTTTATTATCTTTCTTGATGTTTCTCCTGGGATTGTTGCTTGTATTCTTTCAATATAGCTCTTCGCTTGATTATAATGTTCTTCCCTGATTTCCCTTAATGACACACTTTTCAGTACTATATCATCTGTTCCTGTTCTTTTTAAACTTCTCTGCTCTCGACTATATTTTACCAAGTCTATTATCTTTTCTCTGCCATAATTCTTCTCATAACAACGAAGCTTGCTCATTCTATCTGCTCCCGTTTGACTCCATCCCATTGGTCGTGAACTTAATCTATCTGAAAGTACATGACTTACATGTCCCTCTGCACTACATCCGTCTACTATCTCACTATGCAGGCACAACATTACTGCTGACCAGTTGTTCAGCACATACGTCTGAAGCTTTTCTATTGGTTCTGTATTATTAGTAGACCTAATCATTGCGTCTGTATAGTCTCTAAATCCCTTCCTTGAACGCTTATACAACTGATGCCATATTTCTTCTTTTGCTATGTCCTTTTCGTCAAGCATCTGTCCTGATGCTGCATTTATATATTTCATCAGATGGAACTTATCTGCACAAAATACAGCCTTTGCAACATAATCAGCACCACTTTTTATCCATGATGCTCCATCTCCGCTTATAAATATTTTTTCTATCTTATCTGTTTTGTATGTTTTAGATATGAAATCATTTACATTATTCCAAAACTTTTCTATTCCCACGTGTCCCTGATATAAGCCTCCAAAATGAAACTTATTTACCAACTCTTTTTTGCCTTTACATCCCGGTGTTTCACGCTTATATTCATATACATATGCAAGTCTGCTTATGAAACCCGCATTATCCTCTTTTTTAGTCCATCTACCGTGTTGTTCCGCTACATGGTCTTCGTCTGCCTCAATAAACAAATATGTGCACTCCTTCTTTGTTTCTGGCGCTTCATACGGAATCTCATCTGCTATCTGATGTACTTTATTCATAACTGTTGTTTTAGATATTTTAGACTTGCTTGGAAGTACTTTTGCAGCTTCTGAGTAACTTGTTTTTAAAGCTTCTGTGAGCATCATAACCTCTGCTTCTTCTGTAAATCTTTCATGTTTTTCAAGACCCATCATTTCTTCTATAAGGCATACATATCCACCTTCTTCGGAAAGTCTTTTGTAGTAGGTACAATCAAATGTGATATCTCCAACTGAACTTATAAGTGTTCGCGTGTCCTTGCGTTGAACATTGTAGCGTCCTTCTCGATAACTACAGTTATAGATCATTTCATCCATACTGCTTAATAGATTAGACATAAACATTGCTGCAACTGCATCAGTTGTAGCTTTTGTAGCTGTTTCTAAAGTATGAAAATCCTTTGGATTCTTAAAAAAAATCTCCTCAGTTTCCAATAAACCATTCACTAAAGTTTCTAAAAGTGCTATAATATTCATGAGAGCGACTCCTCCTTGGTGTTAGATTTGTAGCAAAACCATTATACCTCAGAGGATGTTCACTCTCATCTTTTATTTTCTTATTCAACCAACAAAATCTTTACTCCGTAATTTAGTCATTTTCCACAAAAAAAGCTTGTCTTTTATTTTTCCTTGTCATATAATATCTTATAGCATTTTTTCTTATGAAGAAAAAAGCTGTACATATGGAAAGGAGTTCCTATGAAAGGACAACCACGCAAGGAAGATTTATTCAACATTCCTAACGTGTTATGCTATATCCGCATACTGTTAGTTCCAGTGTTTGTATAT
>JBGVHB010000005.1:0-2151 GCA_045121975.1 Roseburia sp. | reverse complement strand
TTGCCAAGTCCCATATCGTGATAATACGCAACTCTTTTCATGCTTGAAGTGTGCTGTATTGCTCGTTCCTGGTGTGGTAATAGTTTAATTTTTTCCATTTATGACCTCTTAATTTTCAAATATAGGTGCTACGCACTTATAGCATCTTTGCTCTTTCTTTTATTTCTTCTGCTATCTGCTGCTTTATTTCAGCGATAGCTTGCTCGACAGTATAACCATCTTTAATTAATTTATTGAATGTTTTCAGTCTGCGTATAATTCCATGCCTTTGGAGCAGTTCACAAACATTATCAGTTTTAGTTTTCTTTTCTCTGCTAGGTGTGGTTAATGCTTTTTTAACATCCCAATTTAATTTTTTAGTTCGCAGATAAAAACAGTACGGTGATATGTGCCAATAATCGCACATCTCTACTATGCTGTTAAATTCGTTGCCTTTGTGGTCCTTACACTTTTTCATTCTATAATTTACCTCTCGTTCTCATACATTTAGGCATATAATGTTTATGTTTGGGGGTGGTACTATACTCGCTAAACTTATGATATACACTCGAAATATTAAGTCCGGTGATTTGCTGCAATTCTTTAGCAGTATATAATTTATCACCCAATTTGAATTTTTTCAGATTAAATCGTGATGTACCAATAGGCACATACACAGCATCGTGAACAGTCCATCCTAACTCAATGCGACTTCTGAAAGTTTCATAAGATAAATTATAATCCCTGGCAATATCTTTTAAATTCTTATAGATTTTTCCATCTATCTCGTATATATCGGGAATACTCTGTAATATAGCTTGCTCTACTGTTATACCTGCATCGCTCTTAAGCTTTTTATAGACAGTGTTTATTCTTACTCCGAGCGCATTACAGCACTCGGTAATAGTGCGGTACCAAGTACCGCACACAGTTACAGGAATACGCTTACCCATGCTATTCGTTCCACACAATTAACTTATATCCGGCCTTTTTGAAAGACTGCACACGCTCCATAATACTAGCTATAGGCCGTGTTACATCTTCCACACTGAAACAGCCTTGACCGTGGCCACAGTGTGACTCTTTTTCCTCACAGTTCTCAACACGGCAGCGACCATACTGTGAATGGTTGATAAATTTCTCCGGTATGGTGGAAAGTTCCACAACTGATGTATATCCCAGATTGCCGCACTCTACTACTTTAACTAATCTAAAAGAATGTTTTAACATAATTATGACCTCTCTTAATTACTGTAAATTTTCCAAAACACTGATAATTTTTTCAGCTTTTTTCTTTGTGTCAGTGTATCTATAATATTCATGCTCTGCGCCTTTGCGCGGTGAGTCGTTACCCTTTTCGTATTTGAAGTTAAACGCTTTTCTCAAACTGTTAAACAGTGTATATCCTGAAGTGTTTTCTAATTTCCAACGTGAACCGGATTTAGTCCAAATCTGCGGATAAATCTTACTGTCAGCTAACACGAAATATTTAACTTCACTGATGTTCTTTGCCAGATATTTCAGTGTGCGGAGTTCCTCTTTTTTCTCATGCTCTTTATTACGTGCGTTCATAAGATTAGCAATAATTTTCTTTTTGAAATCTGAAATTGCCTTTAAACCGTCAACGCTCCATTCAATGCCGTACTGTGCAAACTTCTTGGAAAGGTCCGGCAGCTGTTTGAAGTGGTACTCAAATCCCCATTCATACTGCGCTGTAATAAAGCTGTATAAACTGCTGATAGTCTTGGTGGTCTGTTTGTTTAAGAACTGTTTGAATGTTAATGTAGCCATGATGTTTACCTCTTATTGATTGGTTTAAATTTGTTCCTTTTCTATTAAGTATTATACATAATTTAGGAACAAATACAAATTTATTTTATACTAAAAATGTGATTATCCTAACAAATCTGCTAAATCTCTTTTTAGCACTATAATAGCCGGAGTTTCTTCAAGTCTGCTCACATAGAATAATGCGGCCTCTGCAATATTTACCGAATATACATCATACTTTGATACTTCAGCCGCAACTTGTTCCAGAAACATCTTCTCATATCCGTCAGTGCTTTTAGCTGAAACAGCTATTGATAGTGCTTTAATTACTTTAGATTTTAACAATTCTTCATGTGTCATAGTGTTTACCTCTGTTATTTAGTCCGGCAGTTCCACCGGACC
>JBGVHB010000004.1:0-22125 GCA_045121975.1 Roseburia sp. | reverse complement strand
TTTGTTGCTATATCAGCATTCTGTCAGGGTACATAATCTCTAATTCCCCACGAACTTTGCCCCAGTTTCGGATTGGCATTGTCCACTTCTTTGCAATCTCGAAAGTTCCCAAGTATAGCGCCTTCATCAGTGCTTGGGAGCTTGGGAAAACGCTACGCTGTTTGTTTAATCTGCGATAACAGGAATTCAGTGATTCAATTGCGTTTGTAGTGTAAAAAGCGGTACGGACGTCTTTGGAAAACTTAAAGATCGGGGATATTGCATCCCAGTTCTCATGCCAGCGATTCATGGCGCTTGGGTACTGCTCTGACCATTTTTTAGTCACAGACTCTAACTGCTTCCTGGCAGCTTCTTCGTCTGCAGCTGTATATATTGTTTTTAAGTCTTTTGCAAACGCCTTCATATCCTTGTTTGCAACATATTTAAGGGTATTTCTCACCATATGAACAATGCAACGCTGTTGTTCCGTTTTAGGGAATGCCGCAGAGATTGCCTCTTTTATTCCGGTCAATCCATCAGAGCATAGAATGAGAATATCCTGGACTCCACGATTCTTCAGACTGTTCAATACAGACAACCAGTATTTACTGCTTTCATTTTCACCCACAACAATACTTAGAACTTCTTTCATACCATCTTCATTGATGCCGAGTACAACATATGCTGCCAGCTTTCTGATTATCCCATCATCACGTACAGAGAAGTGTACTGCATCAATGAAAACGATTGGGTATACAGGTGACAATGGACGATTTTGCCATTCTTCAATTCGTGGAAGAAGCTTATCTGTGATATCGGATACCATTCCTTCGCTAACTTCAAATCCGTAAATATCCTCTATTGTTTCTGAAATCTGCCGAGTGGTCATTCCCTTTGCATACATTGCAATAATCTTGTCATCAATTGAAGAAATATCTTTTTGGCGCTTTGGAAGTACTTGCGGCTCAAAGGAACTCTGGCGATCCTGTGGCACATCTACCTCGAATTCGCCGTATTTACTACGAACCGTCTTAGACTTTGTACCATTGCGGTAATTAGGCTCACCAGATCTTTCATAGCGATCATAGCCAAGATGATTGTCCATTTCTGTTTCAAGCATATCTTGAATCGTTCCAGAAAGCAGGTCTTTTAATGCCTCCTGAATATCATCTGCAGATTGGATATCATACTCTTAGAGTAGTCCATGGATAAGATTTCTCTTTCCTTCGGTCATTGGTTTTGGTTTGTAAACTTCTTTTTTTCTGTTTGCCATAATTAAAGGCCTCCTATGATTTAATATTTTATCATAGAAGACCTTTGTATTGTCTAATTTACAGAGATTTTTTCACAGGCTCATTCTCAGTCTGGCTATTATTACGAAAACGTCCAATGCCCCGCTATCTTCCTACAAGGCAAATAGCTCCATGATATGTACAATTCAATATCAGCGACCATCGCACAGTAAAATGTCCAAAAGGTCGTATTATCATAAAAAAACATAAAAAACAGAAAACTAAAAATCATGCCGTAAAAAAGCGCTGTATGCGATTATTATAGAGATACCATGATGAAATCATGGTTTCGAGCTATAAAAATGCTGAAAATAACAACAAAAAAAGGGGCTGTCGCACTAAATAATTAGTGCGCAGCTCCTTTTTCATACAAAAATCAACAGCCAGGCTTCGAAAAGTCTGGCTGTTGGTGTAAAATATAAGCATGCGAAAACCTATACTTTTACATAAAAATTATACTTTGAATGAGGACGGATATCAACTAAAACTTCCCTTAAATCTTGAAGCAATCATTCCAGAAGACGATTCTGTGCGGTTACTAAGTCAGTTTGTGGAGGCAATGGATTTGACTGACCTATATTCTACTTATGAAAGAATAAATTCGGTATCACCAAGAACACTTCTCAAGATTGTACTTTACTCTTACATGAATGGAGATTATTCCTCCCGTTCCATGGAACTTAACTGCAAGAGAGATATTAACTTCATGTTCCTTTTAGAGGGTGCACCTGCTCCAGACCATGCAACATTCGCACGGTTTCGAAGCATTCATTTTGCACCATGCTCGAAGAGAATTCTTGCGGAGATGTCCAATACACTGTTTAATCTTGGCGAAATTTCAGGTGAAACCATTTTTATTGACGGTACAAAAATTGAAGCCAGCGCCAATAAATATACTTTTGTCTGGAAGAAAGCCGTAACAAAGAATCAGGCGAAGCTTCTTGTCAAACTTGCTGATTTTGTAGCTGAATGCGAACAATTTTATGATTTAAAGATTGTTTATGGTAATACCGTAAAGATAAAACATGTAAAAAAGCTGCGCAAGAAACTTTATGCTCTCAAGCAAAGTGAAAATGTCGTTTTTGTACATGGCATTGGAAAAAGAAAAACACCGCTTCAAAAGAGCATTGAAACTCTCGAAAATTATCTGTCCAGACTCAAAGAATACAATCAGAAAATTCATATCTGTGGAGAGCGAAACAGCTATTCCAAAACAGATCATGATGCTACGTTTATGAGAATGAAGGAAGATGCCATGGGAAATGGACAGTTAAAACCGGCATATAATCTTCAACATGGTGTAGACTCTGAATATATCACATGGCTCACTATCGGTTCACAGCCTACCGATACCACAACCCTGATACCGTTTTTGAAAGATGCAGAAGAACATCTTAAATTTAAATATAAAAACATAACTGCGGATGCTGGATATGAAAGTGAAGAAAACTATCTTTTTCTTGAAGCTAATGGGCAGATTTCTTATATAAAACCAGCTAACTATGAAATTTCGAAAACCCGAAAATACAGGAATGACATAGGAAAAATCGAAAACATGGAGTACGATTCGGGACATGATGTTTATATCTGCAAGAACGGAAAAAAGTTGACTTTAGATCATATCAGACATTCAAAAAGCAAAACAGGGTATGTGAGTGAAAAGACGATTTACAGATGTGAAAACTGTGACGGCTGTCCTTATAAAAAGGATTGTATCAAAGGAAACAACTGTAAAACGCCTTTAGAAGAAAGAACAAAAATACTTCAGGTTGCCAAAACATTTCTGAAATACAGACAGGAAGATTTGGAACGAATACTTTCCGATGATGGGATACTTTTCAGGACAAACCGGAGCATTCAGGCAGAAGGTTCTTTTGGGGATTTAAAACAGGATATGCAGTTTAGAAGATATCTGAGCAAAGGAACATCAAATGTACTTGCAGAAAGTATGCTGTTAGCCATGGCAAGGAATATAAATAAACTTCATAATAAGATTCAAAAAGACAAAACAGGAACTCATTTATTTCCTCTGAAAAGTGTTTGATTTTTGACTTTTAAAATATATTTTCAAGTCATGGGAAATGGCTTATTAAAGTGCGCTTTTTTATAGAATAGCAGAAGAAGATTGAGCTTTTTCTTGAAATCAATCACAAAAACAACAAAAATGAAGCTGCCGCTTCACGAATTTTCATTCGTTAAAGCGACAGCCCCTTTTTTTCTCACAAAGTTGGGATTTCACTCCCTAAAGCATTTTGTTGAGGCTTCCGCCCCATTTCTCACAAAGTTGAGATTTCACTCTCGATTCACATAGAATTGGAATTTCACTTCCTTTTCTGGACTTAAGTATAACATGTAAATAAGTAAATCTCAACTATTTTTCAATAATTTTTGAAATAATCTCTTCAATACCATCTTCTTTTTCTTTTTCAGAAAAAGAAAACTCACTTGTATTATATATGGTTTCCTTTATTTTTGTTTCTAAACTTTCAATTTTTTCCTTATATTCTTTATCTGTTTTCTTAATTTCATACGCTAAATTTACAATTTTTTCATTAACTGAATTATGTAATTTTCTACTATATAATTCCAATTTTTCTTCAAGTGATAATTTTTTTTCTAATTCACTAACACCTTTTTCTATTATAGACAAAAATACATCATCATCCAATTTAACATCAACTATTACCATTCCAGTTGTATTTTCAAAAACTGGTTGAAATCGACTATAATTTACACTTCTAACTTGGTCATATACAGCATAACTATCATCACCTTTTAATCTAGCAGGTAAATCATTTATTGTTGGTAAGAGCATTTTATTTGTTCCAACTCCATTAGGTCTACTCGTTAATGGCATTACGATTGCAGTCTTTTTATCATTATTTTTTTTCAAAACCACAGCCAGATGATTATCATTAAACTCACATTTTTTTACTGGATTAAAATCTACATAATACACATGTTTTTCCTTTATATCACTATATCTCATTTTTTTACAAATCTCCCAAAATTATTTGTAGCGACTGCCTTTATTTTGCCGAAATAAGACAAGATTCTACATATTTTATATTATCTCTCTATACCCTATATAAAGTCAAGGATATCCACTATGTTTCGGTAGCCATTACATGGGTAGGGGGACTGGGGGACGGTTGGGCTCGGTTCCCCCAGTTCAAAAGGAAGCTCCATTGTGGCAGCTTCCTTTTGAATTTACTGTGCGATTGCTTCGGTCTGGGCTTCCGTGAAGAAAAAAGCCTTTGTTAAAAACATTTTTTCTTGCTCTTCCTCGTCTGCATCCTTTGGTTTTTTGGTCGTATGCTTCCATATTTGAATAGTAGCAATCGACTTTTCGCCTCTCTTGACTTGTCTATGTAAAGCTTTCCAACCTTGATATGTATGTATCTGCTCAGGCTCTTCAATCTGCTTTTTCTTGCCGTTCTTGTCCTCTACTGTGATAATATTTCCCGTTCCTTGTAAAATCCCCTCTTGCATAAGGTCAAATCTTGCATTTAATATAATCATTTCGTTTGTCATTGTCTGCCCCTTTCCGTGTGGGGATTGCTCCCCACACTTTGAAATAAAATCTATAAATTAAAGTGAAATGATAAAAGCTCTGTCAACGAGTTGCTCCGTTGGGTCAACCTCTGAACTGTTTACTTTTCCGACCATATCAGAAAAAGTATCAAGGTCGATTTCTTCGGTATAAGGTACTAAAAGCATTTCGTGAACGGATGACGGAAGAACTACAATTTTATTTGTGTGGTATCTCTCGCCAAACTCTGCAAGCACCTTTTTATTAAGTATTGCAGATGCTCCCTTAACCTTAGATTTATTACTGATAATGAAAAATGGTGTCATTTCGTCCATATCTTCAGAATATTCCATATTCATCATTTCGCACATAACCTTTGCCATACTTTCAAGGCTTGTTTCTGCTTCTGTGTTGGTCTGCGCCTGCTCCCAAGCTTCAACCTCTGAAATATTGGCACGGTCTAAAATTGCCTTTGATACTTTGATAGAGTATCTTCCCTCTCGGTCTGCTTCCCCTCGGATATATAAGTAGCTTTCGATTCCCTCGAAGTCCTCGCAAAGCTTCTTTTCAATGTCCTCTGTGCTGACTTTCTGCAAGCCTACAAAAATGCTATTTAAGACAAAATCTCTGTCAAAAAGCATATTCACATCAAATTCAAATGATTTGTGGCTTTCGTAGGTGCTAATAATTGCAGATACAACCTCGTCAAGTGATTTGTTCTCATTTTCTGCATTTTCAATAATTGCTTTTGTGTAGATAACTGGGGCAATGTTGCTATCTGTTAAAATTCTGATACCCTCAAGCTCTACACCATTTTTGATAGTGTTCTGTGCTTCTGCCTTGTAACCTCTGTTTGATAATTCTGTTATAATCATTTCTCTTGTCATTGTTTTAATCTCCTTTATAAATGTAATTTTTTGTGGTTGAAACCTCGGCTCGCCAAAGCCTAATATGTACTTTCAAGATTCTGAAGCTTTTTCTGGAGGGGAGCGTTTCAATTTTTCGTAGGTATATTGCTTCATCCTTTTTTTCTCCTTTCTATGGTTATGTACTTTCTGAGTTCCTTGCTTATCTATCGGGTTTGCGTGCATCAACTGGAACAGGTTCCAAGACGGATACAAGGGTTTAAGTGGTAATCGGACTGAGCGAAGCGAGGGAGAATTAAGGAACGCCCCTTTTATCAGGATTGGAAGCTGTTACGATGCACATTAGCAAACCGATAAGCAAGGAACGGAGTACATATAGAAAAGAAGAAAATAGAAGCAAGAGACACCGAAGAAAAAAGGGGTTCCCTTGGGGAACCGATTGGCAAAGGGGATTTTGATTCTTCCGCTTTCTGTGCCGTATTAAGCAGCTTTCGGAAGCTGCAGGCACAAGTGGTCGCAGGAACTCGGGGAGACCAACGCCAGCGGCGGTGCTTGGAATGGTACAAAAAGATTGACAAATATAGCTTTAATAAAACCAAAATACTATAAAAAAACAATCCCTATTTTTGCTCCAAAAAATAAAATCACATCCAAAGAAATAAAATGTGATTTTATAATTGACTTTTCACACTTTATTTTTTATAATAATCTTGGATTAGCGGATAAGCTAATACTTTATAGAAAGGAGAAACAATTATATGGCAAGACCACGGATTATTGATTCAAATTCAGCTAAGTTTTCAATTGTCGTTACAGGAGATAATAAGAAAACATTGGACGAGCTTACCGATAATTACAATTATAAATATGGTCCTATGATAAACAAGATTATAGGAACATTCTGTAGAATGCCAAAAGGCATTAGAAAAGTCATAGAAAAAGCTTGTGTTAAGGAATATAAAAGGCTCACAAATGAATTAGAACTCACTACGGAAGAATTTCATAGAAAGCCACTTGAAGAAGAAAAAGAAACCTATATGGATATACTTAGACTTCTCAATAATGGAATCTATGAATTTGAGGAAGAAAAGAAAGAAAGTCAAATGAAGAAAATCAAATTAGCTAATGGCTATTTGATTATTCCAGCAGAATGGATTGTAGTGAATGAAGATATAGCGGAAGATTGTAGATATGCAGCCGTACTTGAATGTCGAAATTCTGCTAAATATGGTGTTCCTCATTTTATATATTTGAATAACTTTAAATATGGAAATCAGTATACAGACGATATGGAACATCATTTTTACGAGCTATGCCGTAAAGCATGGCCTAAATTCTCTGAAATTGAAGAATTAAACAAAAAAAATCAACTTGTTCCTGACCCTGAAAACAAAGGTCAATATCTTAATATCAAAGAACATCTTGCAGCTCCAATTATTGGTTTATTTAGCATCGAAGAACAGGGTACTAATCCATTTGGTGATAAACCACCATACGGAGCAATGATTGTCAGAACAAATGAAGAAGAGGAATAAAAAGAAAAAGCTACAATGTTGGTAGCATTGTAGCCTTGTGATAACTTCCAAAATAAATTTGAAAATTATCGAATTGAACACTCATAATCATATCAAATTTATCTTGATTTATCAATTATTTCTTATTTTATTCCCAACGCAAAAAAGGCGGAAAAAATACTGATTTGGCAATAAATATCAATAGATATTTTGCACCCATTTTTAGGATTTGGCGGTCCGAAAAATGGAATAAATAGGCAGTCATAATCAACCACCTGCCTCCAAAATAAAGGGGCTAAATCGCCCCTTTATTTTGGCAAATTTAGAAAGTGAGGAATAAATCTTATGGCAAAAACAATCCAAGAACAAATTGCAAATATGGAATTACGCTGCAAACAATTAGAAAAACTACAGAACCTTTTTGAAAAAATGGTAAAAAATGAGTTTGGTATCGAAGCGAAAAAGATACACAAAATTCTTGAAAAAAATGAATCTACAGCAAGTAATTTTGAGAAGAAAATCGCCTCATATTTTGGCTTAAAAACAAGCAAAGATTTTGACTATTTTGAGCAACTTTTCTGCACCGAAAACAGCTTGAATTACTACAACAAAAAGCGTGCTGAGAATAGCGGTTCGGATGCGGAATAAGCAGGGATAGAGAACACCTTTTCAAGCTTGCTTGGAATGTGTTCTCGAAAGGGGGAAGCCCCCTTTTTGATTCGACTGATTTATCAGGAGAAGCAACGCAGGGTAGAAAGAAAACTATCGACCTTTGGGAGATATATTTCTTTCGTAGGGGCGGCAGCTCCTATCGTTGTTGAACGAAGTAGTTTAGTAACGAATATCCCAGTTTATGGAAGCTTGCTTACATAAACAAAGGATATGAGTTGCTAAACGGATGAGTGAAGCAACGAGCCGAAAAGAGCTGCGTCTTGCGTGAGAAAAACCTGCAAGGTTTGTCTCAAGAAAGCAAGCTACCCGTAGGGCGACCGCAGGTCGGGGAATCTCGATTCCCTAGCTTGTAGGGAAGTAAGCTTCGGAATTACAAATTTTTTTGATTACTGATTGTCTGGAGCTGGAAGCAGAGCTGACTGTTACAGATATGAAGTAATCAAATGGAGTAGCTTCCATTGGGAGCGCAGAGCGACCTTTGGCAGCTACGACAGCGAAGCTTCATTGGGAGCGAAACGACCTTTGAAGCAAGCGTAGAAATTTGTCATGGAGAAGCGAAACTGACCTAAGAAAAAATAAATAAGAAAGGATATATGCGTTATGGCAAGAATAGAAAAATATTCAACTGGCATAGTCGGAGTAATCAAGCATAATATCCGAGAATTTAAGGACGGTATTTGTCCTACGAATATGGAAGTAGACCCTGAAAAAATGGGCGAGAATTATTCCATAATTCGCAGGGGCGAAACAGCAAAAGAGATAGAAAAATACCGTAAAAAAATCGAGGGAGAATGCTTCCATTACAACCGTAAAAATATAGTCCGTTGTAACGAGGTTGTCTGTACTCTTCCTGCAGATTGCCCGCCAGAGCAGGAACGAGCCTTTTTTGAAGAATCCTACAAGTACATTTGTAGCACATTACCAATGGGCGAAAAATGTGTTTTTCTTGCAGAAGTTCATTGTGATGAGGGGCGAGTTCTTAAAGACGGTGTAACCGTTGCTCAAGGGCAAAAACATCTTCATGTAATGTATGTTCCTGCAGTACCAGACACCAAACATGATGGCTATGATTTCAGACTATGTTCAGACGAACTTACAAAGCGTGCTGTTTTGAAACAATGGCATCCAAATTATCAGAAGTGGTTAGACGATGCAGGCGTACAAGCTACGGTTGCATCTGGTGTAACATCAGGCAAGGGGATTTCTGTTAAATCTTTGAAAGAAATTTCCAAAGAAACTGGGCTAAGTTTAGAGCAGATAAAAGCTCTTGAAAAAGAGAACGAAAAGCTATACAGCAAGCTCATGGAAAAAGAGCAGGAACTTGCTGTTACACATCAGACAATTACAAAGAAAGATTCTATCATAGCAGAGCTTCGTGAATATGCTGCAAGCCGTGATACTAAAATAGATGCTTTACAAGACAAAGTTAAGTCAAAAGAAAGCGACCTTTTAAGAGAAAAATTGCAGGGTCGTGACGCAGATAAAGAGAAAGCAGATTTGCAGGCACAACTCCAAGAAAAGGAGAAAGAAAATCAACAGCTCAGAGCTGCAGCACAAAAGATAATTTCTGATAAGGATATGCAGCTCCAAGCAGCCAATGAAAGATTGGCGGCCAAGGAGCAGGAACTTACCCAAGCTCAAGATAGAATCCGAGAACTTGAAGCTAAACAAAAAGAAGTCGAAGTAAGACAGCCTGAACAAGAACATACATGGGGCGACAGTTCATGGGGTTCAAATGCAGGTTGGGGCAACTCCGACCCAAGCACACCTAAGACCTATGAGGAGGAAAAATTATGGTAAAAAAACACGGTTTTTGGTATTTCATAAAATACTATAATTTGCTAATCTATTTAGCATTTGCGATTGTGTTGTATCTGGTAAAAGATTATGTATTTCTTCTCTTCTGCCAGCTCACACAAGTAACATCGGAAAGAAGCATATTTTACAAGATAAACGAGCTTCTTGTACCGATTGCACTCGCTGCATTATGGTTCTTCATTTTCTTTTACAATACAAGAGAAAAAGCATACCGATATAAAACTGGTCGCAGTTTCGGTTATGATTCAGGACACTATCACAGAACATACAGCGAATTGGTCGAATACTTCCAAGATGCCGACCCTATGCACATGGATATAGAATCACTTCCAACAATAAAATGGCAGGATTCAAGCGGTCTCATATTTGGTAAAATCAAAGGAAAGCTTATCTCCTTTGAACCACAGAAGAACGGTATATGCGCAATGGTATGGGGAGCCCCTGGAGACGGAAAAACGACCTCAACCATAATAACAAGTTGCCGACAATTCGGGCTTCGTAAAACATCATCAGGAAAGCTTGTTCAGAAAGGTGCAGTCATGGTTACCGACCTCAAAGGCGACATTTACGAAGCAAATAAAAAGTATCGCCGTATCAAACGATTCTCTACAATTCATTGGCAGGAATCGGCTCACTATGACCCTCTTGTAGATGCAAGAAAGATGAAGCCAAACGAAAGAGCTATCTTCCTTGAAAATTTGGCAATCACAATCATACCAGAGGACGGCAGCGCCGATTCTAAATATTTTGTAGACGGTGCCAGAGACTTCTTTACTGGAATTGCCTTGTATCTTCTTAACAAGAATAATACAATCTCATTCCCTGACATTATCGAGCAGGTCGTAATTGGCAATTACAGTAAATGGGTATTAGAGATTATGCAGTCGCAGGATAAATCAGCGCAGGCATATACAAATCACTTCTATGGAGAGAATGAGAAGAATGTTTCAGGTACATATAGTAAGCTTGTATCTTGTGCGAGATTATTTGCGACTGACATTATGAAGATTCTTCTCACTAATGACGAGAATGTGATTTCGCCTGCAGACCTTGAAAACTGCATCGACATTTACATCCAGATTGACCCTAACCAGATTACGCTCATGGCACCAGTAATCGCAATGTTGTATCAATCCTTTATGTCAGCTATGTTATACCGAAAAGAGGGTCAGGAGCCCCCTATCGCCTTTGTAATGGACGAGTTCGGACAAATCCCTGCTATGCCAGTCATAGCCCAATCAGCAGCTCTTATGAGAGCCTACAACTGCTCTCTTCTATTCTCTTGTCAGTCCTTGGCAATGATAGAAAAGCATTACGGTGTCGCAGGTCGTAAGCTCCTTATGGACTGCGTAAAAGTAAATTGCTTTCTATCAATCATGGACCCAGACACAAGAGACTGGGCGAGCAGACTTATCGGAACAAGAAAAGTTCTTAAAATCAGTAACAGCGAACAACAGACACAGAACGGCACTTCTGGGCGTTCTGTAACGGAAGCCAGAGAAAAGGTCTTTGAACCCGAAGAATTTGGAAATTTACCAAATACAGACGAGCTTATTATCTATTACAATGGAAAATACATCAAAGCTGAAAAGACCTATTATTTCAAGTAAAGGAGACTAAATTATGATACGAACACTCTTCTATCGCATCAAAGATGCAATCCTTGGTATCGGAGCTAGTTGGGATAAACTAGCTCCTGATAAGGAAACAGCTATAGACTTCGCTCATGCACATATCAATGAAGAACCAGAGCGAATGATTGATATGAACCACTACACAATGGAATATTGCTTGGCTCACTCAGGTGAATCAGTCAATGAACGATTCCGTCAAAACAGAGCTGATGAAACAGACCTTAAAATAGCTGCAATGGTCGATGAACATACAACCGATACAGATTTAGTTCTTTATCGTGGTGTATGCGACCATGTTTTTGAACTTATGCAGAAAAACGCCAAAGAAATGCCTGACTGTGATTTATACGAAAGAGGATTCTTGGCGTGTAGCCTTGTAAAAGGTCAAGAACTTAACTATAAAATCAAATTAAGAATTTATGTACCTGCAGGAAGTAAATGTGTCTATCAAGGCAATGTAAACGATGAGCAGAGCTTCTACGAAGTAGATATAATGCACAGCTCAAAACTCAAGATAGAATCCATTGATTCTGAATACATCAACTGCAGATTGTTAGAAACTGCATAAATAAAAGAGGTGTAATTCCATAACGGTTTTATACCTCTTTTTAAATGGTTTTATAATGTTATTTTACTTTTATTATACCATTATTTATAGTACAACTATGCTTCTATCTTTTATTCTGGAAGCGTGGAAAGCATGGATAAGTGACATTCCGTCATGGATAAGCCGATGGACAAGCTGTGCACAGCTCATGGATAGCAAGCTACCCACAACCTGCACACGACCTTGACCACAGCTCACCCACAACTCCATAAGCATATCACTTACCCACCCTTACCACACTACTGCTACTCTCACGAAAACCTATCTTTCATACATTAAATTAAGAAATATCGTAAATTTTTAGCATAAACACTTGACTTTGAGATACCTTAGATGCAGGCTGGCATTGTTGAGGACAACGGCTTCAGGGCGTACTCTCCCTATCGAAATACGATAGAGAGTCAACGCCAATAAAGATGCAGGCCGTATATCGCCTGAGGTATCCGTATTCTGAACATCTGACTTGATTAGCATTACCATTTCGCTTCCTGCTACTCTGGCAAGGGTCTCACACACTTTCTGCAAGCTCCACCGCCTAGCGTCCACTTGCGTAAGCCTTTCGACTAATCTGTGCGCTCCCCGCAACCTTAATACCATAGCTGCCACGGGTTTCCATTGTGCTTCCACGGGATAGTTTTAACCAATGTACCGAACGAATGAGTTCGGGTTAGGCATAACGGGGTCTCTCTTCCGCATCCAACCCCTGACGACAAGAACTGGGATGTTCCGTCCAGTCTCTAGCCGAGTACATTCTACTGAATGAGCTGTACTATACTACCATTTTTTATACTGCTTCGTCTTATTGCAGATAGCTTGTCCTACAGAGTAGTATGCTCCAGAGAACCGCCCTCTCCTATTTCCAAAGAGCAGGATTGGCGTAAAATATGTATATGACTACCAAAATCACAATAAATCGTCTTATTCCCTAGGGCAAAAGTGCCCTATATTGGCTTGAATCCCTTGTATTCCCTACATCTAGTAGTTGACACAATCTGTCAAAGACCTTATAATTAAGAATACAAAGATAGCTGTACCTTATAAAAAGTACAGAGAAAACAGCCGTAAAAATACGGCACTCAGCTTTATGATGTGATTTGTGGTTGAATCGTAATGTTTGTAAGAACGCCAATTCTTACAAAGAAGCTGAAACAAAAAAGTTATTAGAAAAGGAGCTACGCCAATAGCTTCTTTTTTATTTGTCTCAACTCTTACTCTCATATTGTATCTCAATAATTTTCCAAAATCAAGTACATAATATCACTTAAAAGTTATATTTTCATATTTTAGCACTTGTATTTGTTCAAAAATAGTGATATAATACCATTATTAAAAGGGTATTATACCATTTTAATAACCTTATTATAATTGTTTTATAATGGTATTTTACCTTAATTTCATGGAGGTAAAAAATTTTGGAAATTATTTCTGTAAACATCACAAAAGGCGGATGCGGAAAGACAACTACAGTCCAGATGCTCGGCGAAATCCTTAGTAAAGAATACGGAAAAAAGGTGCTTTGTATCGACACCGACCCACAATGCAACCTTACTACTGTGTCTGGCATCGACCTCATGGAATGTCAGGAACACAACCTTTACACACTTCTGAAAGAAGAAAGTACACTTGAGGAATGTATCGTAAAATCAAAATACTATGACATAATTGCAGGCTCTCTTCTGCTTGCTTATGCAGATACGGAATTTAATCAACTTGGCAGGGAATATCTCTTGAAAGAACGCATTGAAAAAGCAAATTATGATGTGATTCTGATTGATACTCCACCGTCACTTGGTCTGCTTAACATTATGAGCTTAACGGCAAGCACAAAAATCATTATCCCGACCGAGTGCAGCTATCTCGCCATGATTGGTTTAGACCAGTTGTCTAATACAATCGAGAGCGTTCGCAAGCACTCAAATAAGGAATTAGAAATTGCAGGCATACTCTTAATCAAATACAGTTCAAGAGCTAACATCAATAACGCCGTTCTGAATGGTCTCGAAAAAATGTCTGCCAAGATGAATACAAAGGTCTTTGAAAGTAAAATAAGAGAAACTGTAAAAATTAAAGAAGCACAGAGCCAACAAGAACCAATTATAGATTGGGATTCCTCATGCTCTGCAGTAGTTGACTATTACAGCTTTGTAAAAGATTTAGCAATATTATTATAATGGTATTATAATGGTTTTATAACCTTATAAAACCATTAAGAAAGGAGTAACATGGCAGGAAAGAAATTACCAAAAGATGTAGATTTTGCGGCAGGTTTCTTTTCCAAGTCTGCTTCTGCAGATGAAACGGTAGAAGCGGTAACAGAAAAGATAACTGCTCCTGCACCAACTACAGAAAAGCCGACTGCAAAAAACGAACCGACCGAGCCAAAGAATTTGGGCGGTCGTCCAAAAAAGGACGGATTAAAGAACGAGCAATTTACACTGACAATGAATCCTGAGACATACGAAAAATTGAGAATTGTAGCCGAAGAGCATACAAGAGGAAATTTTTCAGGTCTGATTGATGAAGCAATCAAAGCATATTGTAGAGAAAAAGACATAAACCTTGCTGAAATCGAAGTAGACCCTCAAATACTGGAAATGTATAGACAGAAACAAGCAAAGAAGTCAAAGAAAAAGTAATGGTTTTATAACCTTATAAAACCATTACAATACCATTATTAAAGGAGAATTACAGCTATGATGTCAGAAAAGATTAGATTAGTGTTAGCAAAGAAAAACAAAAGTAAAGCATGGTTAGCAGAGCAGCTCGGTTGGAGTACAAGCAACCTATACAATAAATTTAAGCGTGATAACTTTAGTGAAAAGGAACTTATAGAAATTGCCCGAGTATTGGACTGCACATTTGAAGCAAACTTTGTATTAAATGATTCAGGCGAGAAATTCTAAAGGAGCAACCGCATGAAAAGTATAGCACTTGATTTTAAAAATAATATGGTTTGCTTCATGACCGCAGGACAACAGGGAACTGAAAGCAACCCAGATATGCAAAAGGTAGCTTTTAATAGCTTCATTCCTGAACAATTCCGAGATAGAAACTCCTTTACTTGGAATTTTGAAAATGAAACCTTTGCAGTCAATCAGGACTACGAACTCCATGAGGGCTGCATCATGACAAAGGATTGCTTCGTTCCCGAGTGCATTATCCCTATGCCAAAGCTCGGTAAAAGATTTGATGAATTTGTAGCAATTATGAGGTATGAAGAAGTAGACCTTAAAGCTGAAATGCCTGTAGCATTAAGAAAACTACTTGGGCTTGAATAAGTCCGTATTATCGGACACCTAATAATGTAGATTTATAGTAGGAGAATAGATATGGATAACTGTCAAAGAATGGACTGCTGTATTTATGCTCGCAGGTTCATATTCAACTTCTGCAGCTAACTATTTACAAACTATATTCAGAGTACAATCTCCATGCAATGAAAATGGTAAAATCAAAGAGACTGGATATGTCTTTGACTTTGCACCTGATAGAACTTTGAAGATGGTTGCTAGTGCCGTTTCTGTATCTTCTAAAGCAGGAAAAACAAAAACTGGCGATGCTGCAACAATGGGTAAATTCTTAAATTACTGCCCTGTAATCGCCGTTTCTGGTTCTGAAATGAAAGAGTATAGTGCTACTAGATTATTACAGCAATTGAAGAAAGCCTATGCGGATAAAGTTGTTAAACCCGTTGGATTTTACTATGACGGAAATACAATAGTTGCTGCACCTGGAGAATGTTGTACTGAATCATTCATTGTATTGTATGCTTCTAATAGTAAGTCAGAAGTCGAGAACTTCAAATCATATTTATTCACTAAAACTGTTAGATTCTTATTATTACAGTGTGTAGCTTCTCAAGATATTACAAGAGAAAAATATAAATTTGTTCCACATTTAGGTACTTATGATATTAAATATACTGATGAAATTCTAAGAGAAAAATGGAATATAACAAGTGAAGAGTGGCAGTATATTGATTCCAGAATAAAAGATATAGAAAGATAAAAAATATCATTTTAACTTTTCATTCAAAAGCATTTTATAATAGCGTCAAAATAACTTGATTTTAAGTTATTTTGACGCTATTATTATATTGCAAATAAACTATAGTTTATTTGACACCATCAAAGGAGCAATTATGGGAAATTACTACAGCTACAAGCGTATATCCACCGATTCAGAACGACAGAACTTCAACCGACAAATAAAATCTCTAGAAAGATATGCTACGGAAAACGGCATCGAATATCTTCTTGAATTTACGGAAGAAAAGTCCGCCAAGAGCTTCGATGACCGACCACAATTCAAGAAACTTGATAAGCTCCTGCGTGCAGGAGATACAGTCGTTTTCAAAGATTTATCTCGTTTTACGAGAGAAGCCGAAAACGGCTATAATAAATACATGGAATGGCTCGAAAGAGACATTAACATTATTTTCATTGATAACCCAACAATATCAAGTGACTACATCCACAATATGGCTGCAATAGCTCAGGAGCAAGATATTGTTACCAAGACTGCTATGGAAAGCGTCATCAAGCTGCTTTTGATTGTAGAGCTCGATAGAGCGGAACAGCAGCGTAGATACATTTCCAAAGCAATTACGGACGGAATCGCTGCAAGCGATAAGAAGAGCGGAAGAAAAGCAGGGCAGCTTGACAAGATGACCGAAGAGCTGCAGACCGATATAGAACTCTATCTGGTTAACCGCTCTGTAACACAAATTGAGCTGATGAAAAAACACGACATAAGCAGAAACACTCTAAAAAAATATATAGCATATGTAGAATCATTGAAAAGAGCTAAAATTGACAAATAAGAAAGAACGAAAGCTCAAAGTCTATTCTTGCCTCACTCCCTGAATCAAACTAATTAAATTTATCACCTATTTTTTGACCAGCACTATTGTGGTGGTCTTATTGTGATGCCAATTTTTCAACCTGTATAAATTTTTCAATGTTCTTTTAATTTAGCCTTGACTTTTTATTTGCAGGCTTCTTTAAGCTGTTTAATACGTGCTATCTTATCATTCATATTCTAATACCTTCACCGGATATGCTATCACTTAACCGTTATATTTCGGTTCTGGCTCTTGCAATTTATCTAAAATATAAAACCATCTTTCGCATTATATAAGAACCGGTATTTCCCTTTCGTGTTTTCATTAGGTGGCATTATAGCATCTGACAAGACAGATGTCAAATCAAGTGCCAAAACAAATAAATTCAACATATTTTGGGTAATTAAAAATCGGAAATGTTCAAAAACTTTTTAGGTCTTTGGAACATCTCCGATACTATACTCATATATACACATTATACGAATAAGATATAATATATAATATATGTCACGTGGTATAATGTTTTATTATAGATATTTTCATACATATGTATTAGTTCATATTAGCTTCTCCAGAAGTAATCAACTGTTCTGTTTCTTCTCCCTTTAACACTGACAGCATTCCCTTGGCTGTAGATATTGATAACTCTTTTCTTGTCTCTACAGTTCCGGTTCCTAAATGAGGAGTAAACACTGTTTTTTCTGTTTTTTCAAGCAATCCGCTACTAATGTATTGCGGACATTCTTTAGCTAGTTTATCCTCAAAAGCAAACACATCAGAAGCATATCCTGAAATTTTATTTGCATCAAGCGCTTCCTCTATAGCTTTTTCATCAACAATCGAACCTCTGGCAACATTAACAACAAAGGCACCTTGTTTCATATAACTTATGTTATCCCTGTTGACTAAATGGTAACTGTTTTTATTCAAATTTGCGGTTATCATAATAAAATCGCATTTAGAAAACATTTCTTCAAGTTTTTCACATTTATGTGCCCCCCATGATACTGATTCAACAGTAGGGTCATAATAGTATGTCGTCATGGAAAAACCTTTCGCTCTCTTTGCTATTGCTTTGCCAATTTCTCCATAACCAATAATTCCTAAATTAGAATGATTAAAACGCCTTCCCAAATTTTTTTTAGGCTGCCACCCTCTAGTCGTCCCCTTCCTTACTTCACTGTCTCCAATTAAAATGTTTCTTGCATTTGCAAGTGCAAGTCCCATTGCCATGTCTGCAGTATCTTCGGTCAGAGAATTTTTATTAATTGTTACTGCAATTCCCCTCTTTGCACACTCCTCCACATCAATATTATCAAAGCCCTTTCCAAAACTGCTAATCACTTTAAGGTTATTACATGCCTGAATAACTTCCTTGTCTATTGTATCTGTCATAAAAATGACAACTCCGTCTTTATTCTTTGCTCGTTGTATTAACTCAGTCTTACTAAGTGGCTTTTCTGAGTTACAAAAATCCAAATCGCAGTATTTTTCTAATATATCTCTTCCTTCCTTCGGCATCCATCCCGTAATTAATATTTGTGGTCTGTTATCCATTTAAAACTATTCTCCTTTATAATATTCTATGCGTCTATAAGATGCTTTCTTATAACATTTCCAAAGAAATCCACAAGCTGTACCAGAGCAAATACAACAATTAAAATAGCGCATATCTTTTTATATTGTATCAATCTGAGTGCTGCTATAATCTGAAATCCGACTCCTCCAGCTCCTATAAGCCCAACTACTGTTGAAGCTCTGAAATTGTATTCCCATCGATATAAGGAATAATCAATACTGTGGGAAAAAATCTGCGGTATTACACTAAATATAATTACATGAAATTTTGATCCACCACATGCAGAAATAGCCTCATTCAATCCTACATCCGTTTTTTCTATTGCCTCCGCATAAAATTTTCCAAGCATTCCTATAGAATGAAATCCCAAAGCAAGAATTCCCGGCAAAATCCCAAAGCCTGCTGCTGCAACAAATATTACACCCATAATAAGTTCCGGAATTGAACGCAGTGCGCTGAAAAATGCTTTTACAATCGTTCCAATTATTGAATGTGGTGTAATATTATGTGCAGCTAAAAAGCTTAATGGAAAAGCTATAATAACTGCAAGAATTGTTGCAACTACACTCATTACAAGTGTCTCGACAATAGGCGTTCCCAATTCTTGTATGGAGGAAAAATCTGGTGGGATCATTTCGCCTATCATTCCAACAAAATTCATAAGTATATTTCCAGTGGTCAGATTTTCCCAACTCACTATTGGTGTATAAATCAGAGAAAAAATTATGATAATTGCACCAATTAAGGCACAGATAGATAATGTTTTATCTTGTTTTTTCTTTTTCTCTTGTTTCATTTACATATCCTCCAAATCTACATCTAGAAGTTCAACCATATTACGAATAATGTCATAATCAGAATCTTCTATTTTTGCAAATCCTTCTGCCTTTAAACTCTCAAGAATTTCCTCGTCATCAAGATTATAAAATGCATTTTTAATTTTTTCCTGAAGATCTTGATCTAAATCTGTACATATTGCCCATGGGTAGTTTGGATAGTCATCAGATTCATCAATGACCTGTACCTTATTTTCATCAATCATTCCTTCTTCAATCAGCTTCTCATAAATTGGTTTACTAAGACCTCCTGCCTGTGCATTTCCATTTTGCACTGCAATTGCTACCGCATCATGCGCTCCTAAGAATTGTTCTTCATAATCTTCACCAGCCTTTAATCCCGCTTTTGTAAGCAATAATTCTTTTGGAATAAGATGACTTGAGGTAGATGCAACATCTCCATATGCCATTGTTTTGCCCTCAATATCACTTAACTGTTTCACTCCTGCTGCAACATTTCCAATAACAACTCCTCTATAAGTTGGTTTTCCATTTTCCAATTTAGCTGCAAAAGGCTCTACATTCTCCATCTTTTGTTTCAAAAGAACATAGGAAAGTGGGCCAAAATACCCTATATCAATATGTCCTTTTCTCATTCCTTCAATCATAGAAGAATAATCTGTTGTTACAATAAGATTAATTTCCATATCAAGTGTTTCACTAAGATACTCTTTCAATTTCTCATTATTTTTAATAACCTCAGCCGGTGACTCATCAGGAAGCAATGCGACATTCAACACTTCTTTTTTTGATGTTTCTTTTGTTCCTGAACATGCTGTTGTACTCATTGCTATTACAAGCATCATACTAATAAATACTATAATTTTTTTCATAATTATAATCCACCTTTCTCACTTATATATTTCTTTAGTTTTCATAAATATGCTGTATCTGTCTTGTTGTGACAGACTCTGTGTTTTCATCAAAATCAATTTTTCCATTTCGTATTCCTATAATTCTTTGCGCATATGCTCTTGCATATTCCACTTGATGAAGATTGCATATAATAGTTGTTTTCATTTCTCTATTAATTTTTTCAATCAAATCCAATATTTCTTTCGCCGTAACAGGATCAAGACTTGCAACCGGTTCGTCTGCTAACAATATTTCCGGTTCCTGCAAAAGAGCTCTTGCTATTCCTACTCTTTGTCTTTGTCCTCCTGAAAGTTTATCAGTTCGTATATATGCGTACTCACTAAGTCCTACCATATCAAGCAATTCCAACGCCTTTTCCTTTTCACTCTTTGTAAATCTGAGACTCATGGAATTTTTTTTGCTCAAACTTCCCATTAGGACATTTGTCAATACACTCAAATTTCCCACTACACAACTTCCCTGAAAAATAAATCCTACACGTTTGCGTATCTCTCTCATACTTTTTCGATTAAGTTCTATACCTGATATTTCTACGCTACCTTTTTCTGGAATATAAAGCCCATTCATACACCTTAATAATGTAGATTTTCCTGCTCCACTGGAACCAAGAACAACCACAAACTCTCCGTCTTTTATGCTCATTGAAATATCTTCCAGCACACTCTTTTCCTTAAAGCTCTTATATATATGACTTATATTTATCAAGTTTCTCCTCCTTTACTTTTTTTATGATACAACCGTAGTATACAAAACAAATGTAAAAGTCAATTCAAACTAATGTAAAAAAAAGTCTTCGCAAAATTCGTATTTTTATTGTATTATATAAGTAATTACTTATATATTTTAGAGATAATGAAAGGAATTAAAAAGGTATCAACTATGAATCTTAGAAATATTCGTATTTTTTTGACTGTTTTAGAAACCAAAAGCATGTCAAAAGCTGGTAGACAGCTTTTTATGTCTCAATCTGCTGTCAGCCAGACTATTAACGAACTTGAGAAGGAATACCATTGTAAACTATTTATAAGAAGTCATGGAAATATGGAATTGACCTATGCAGGTTTAATTTTCTCTGAATATTCTGAAAAGATCATGAGTTTCGCAAATGATTTAGATTCTAAAATGACAGAAATCGCTAATTTAAAATTAGGTCAGTTACGTATTGGTGCCAGCACAACCATTGGAATATACATAATGCCCGATATTATGGCAGAATTCAAAAGAATACACCCTAATATTAATTTATCTCTTACCATTAATAATAGTGATATTATTGAACAAATGGTATTAGACTATAAACTTGACGTCGGATTTGTTGAAGGAGAAAACTATTCCCAAGACTTGGAAGTTGTTCCTTTTTTAGATGACAGGCTTTGCCTTATTTGTTCTAATAACCATCATTGGATTATCGAGGGCAAAACTGATGTTTGTGCAAAAGATTTTTCTGATGAAACTGTCATATTAAGAGAAAAGGGTAGCGGCACAAGAAAAATTACGGAACATATTTTTAATTCTGAATATATTAAACCTGCTTTTATTTATGAAATGCATAATACCGAAGCAATTAAAAATTCCGTAAAAAATAATCTGGGTATTACTTTTATCTCAGAGTTTTCTATTAAGGAAGAATTAAAAAACAACAAATTTCATAGCATTTCTTTTATAGGAGATTACCCTTTAACCAGAAGTTTTAGCATCATCACTCGCAAAAGAAAATATCAAGAAAGCCTGCTATCTGAATTTTTATATTTCCTCAACAATTTCCTCAGGACGGTGTGAATTTTTTTCTGTAAATTCAGATCTTCTATGATAATTGATGCGGCTTGACAGCAGTTTACTGCGGTTAAGCCGTTGTCTATTTAATAGCAAAAACAAGCTGGTATGTCAAGAGCGCCCAGTGAAATCTGGGCGTATATTTACTCTTGATATTCCAGCTTTTGTTGCTATATCAGCATTCTGTCAGGGTACATAATCTCTAATTCCCCACGAACTTTGCCCCAGTTTCGGATTGGCATTGTCCACTTCTTTGCAATCTCGAAAGTTCCCAAGTATAGCGCCTTCATCAGTGCTTGGGAGC
>JBGVHB010000003.1:0-128127 GCA_045121975.1 Roseburia sp. | reverse complement strand
CCACATCATAAATGAAGTGAAATGCTCGCAATCTAGCAAAATCTATCAAACATAATTGCAGTAAAGTGCTCGCATTTCCTGTTTATGATTATGAAGAAGATTGGGAAGGAAGGCAATCCGTCGAATTATAATGCGCTTACTGTTATTCTGATAGTAGAGCCTAATCAACTTCTTTCCAGTGAAGACTAGTATCTTGCATTCAAATGGGAAGGTATTATTGCTTATGTAAACTTTATCCGGCATTGTTTTGGCTCCATGATAGGAGACGTTTCTATATTTCTAACTATGAAAGGAGATATATTATGGCAGTGAAGAGACGCAAAAAAACATTCTGAGGATGCTGTTGTTCTTCCAAAGTTTTCCAACCACTCATTGGGGAACTTTCACAGGCACTTACTTTAGAGAAATCTGGAGTAGGTGCTTTTTTGTTGTGGTTGATTATTTGTTGTTTTTTATAGGATATGATATAAGAAAAATATAACATTAGAGCTAAAGGTGGAATTATGGGATATAAAATATTAATGGTTGATGATGATAAAGAATTGCTAAAAATGCTGAATCAATACTTTACATTAAAAAATTATACAGTGATTATTGCAGAAAATGGCATAGAGGCAATGGAAAAGATAAATGTAAATCCGGATATTATTTTATTGGATGTAAATATGCCGGGAATGGATGGAATTGAAGTGTGCAGAAAAATCAGAGATACAGTTTCATGCCCGATTATTTTTCTGACGGCAAAGGCAGAGGAACAAGATCGGGTCATGGGATTGCTGTCCGGTGGCGATGATTATGTTTTAAAACCATTTAGTTTGAAAGAGTTAGATGCCCGAATTCTTGCCCACTTGAAACGTGAGGAACGCATACACAGAAAATCAGAACAGCGATTTTGTGGAGATTTGATCATTGATTATACTTGTAAGAATGTGAAAATTAAAGGAGAAGTGATAGATTTTACAAAATCAGAATATAACATTATTGAATTCCTATCTATGAACCGTGAAATTGTGTTTGATAAAGAACGTATTTATGAAAAGATTAGTGGATATGATGCAGAAGGCGATAGTCGAGTGGTGACAGAACTGATTCGCAGAATTCGTAAAAAAATCAATCAATATACGCAGCATGAATATATTGAAACAGTATGGGGGATGGGATATAAATGGACAAGTTAAAAAATCTTTCGCTGAGAAAAACCATTGTTTTGTATATGATAGTTAGCTTAATAATCAGTTTTTTTCTTTCTGCATTGATTATGCGAACAGCAACCACAATACAAAAAAACATTTGGTGGAAGTATGTAGATCAGACAAAATACTTTGAAATAGCGGAAAGCAAGTGGGGAGAATATTTAATGAATATTCCGAGACCAAATGCCCATGAAATGGAGGAGTCCGATCATTTTATTTCGGAGCTTTGCGATTTTCTTCAGACCTACACAGTACTTATCGTGTCTGTGATAAGCAATATCATAGCTGTGTTTCTTTTTTATAAGCATAAATTAAAATATCCCATTGAAGAGTTAGAACAGGCTTCGCAACAAGTTGGTCGAAATAATTTGGATTTTCATATTACCTATGAAAACAAAGATGAGATGGGAAGATTGTGCAAAGAATTTGAGCGTATGAGAAAACAGCTTGAGGAGAATAATCGCCGGTTATGGAAAATGCTGGAGGAAGAGAAGGCATTGCGGGCTGCGATTGCACATGATATCCGTTCTCCGTTAACTGTATTGGAGGGGTATCAGGAAATGCTTTCAGAATATCTCCCTAAGAAAGAGATAAGTATGGAGCAAGCTTTAGAAATGGTTAATGAAAGCAAAAAACAGATTAACCGTATGGATATCTTTGTGGAAACAATGCGAAAGATAAGCAGTTTAGATGCAAGGAAGTTGGGGGCAGAAGAAATTACAAGCAGGCAGTTGGAAATAGACATACGGGCAGAGATGAATGTGCTTGAGAAAAAATTTGGAAAGCTATACGAGTTAGACTGTTCGGAAACAGTAGAAATATTTTCGGGAGATAAGGAAGTGATTTTAGAGGTTATAGAAAACCTTTTGTCAAATGCTTTTCGTTATGCCAAAACAAAAGTGAAAATGGAAGTTCTCCTTACTTGTTCTGAATTACAAATCAGGGTAAAGGATGATGGAGTGGGTTTTACAGTGGACAAGCAAAAGGCAACAGAACTTTTTTATCAGAAAAATATGAAAGACAGTTTGAATCATTCAGGAATGGGCATGTATATCAGCAGACTATATTGTGAAAAGCATGGCGGGCAATTATTTATAGAAAATGAAAAACAGAGCGGAGCTGTAATAACAGCAGTATTTCATCGGATTGCATAAGCAATCCGATTTTTTTGTGCTGTAGTCTTTTTGTTGTGATTTATATTCTATGATCTCTTTAACAGGGAAAGGAGGCAAATGTATGATTGCTATTTTTAAAAGAGAAATCAAGAACTATCTAAAGCAACCACTGTTTTGGGTAGGTATTCTGCTCGTGATTTACGGTGTGTTTAGTGCAACCGGTTCCTATCTGACTACACATTATTTTAAACCGGGGGAGGAAATCGTCAATGATCAGCCTTACACTCCCAGAGAAGGAGAAGTGTATGAGGGGTATATTCCGGCTGATACAGAAAAGCATAGAGAACTATGGCTTGAAAATGTAAAAATAGAATTGACAGATGTGTTTGAAATATCGGATACAGAGGCACAGATAGTAATTGAAAAGCTGGAAAACATGAAATTGAAAGAAGCCTATGCGTACTTAGAGCAGGAATATAACTGGTACGGGGCAAGGTATTTATATGAGGACTGTACGTATTATAAGGGAACGGCAGAAGAAATAAACGCGTATTTAAGTAAAAAATTGCAAGATAAAACATTTTCTTTCTATTATGCAAGAAAATTTGCTGATTTTGCAGGACTGTATATGGTATTTTTTGCAACGATTATGTTGTCGGTTTTATATTTACAAGATACAAAAAAGAATACTTATGAATTGCTGCACACAAAGCCTGTGACTGCCGAGGAGTATGTAATAGGGAAAGTGAGTGCAGGATTTACAATTAATTTATTTGTGCTGACTATTTTGAATATCCTGTTTTGGATATTATGCCGCTTCTATACAAGGGATACCGGATTTGAAGTGCGGTTATGGGATTTTGTGGTTTCTACGGTTCTTTATATATTACCCAGTATGCTGATGATTGTGAGTATATATACATTGATTTCGCTTATATTTAAAACTCCACTTCCGGGTGTGCCACTTTTAATTCTTTATATCGTGTACTCTAACATGGGCGGAAGAAATTCGGAAGGTGTTTATGGATATTGGGGCAGATTTTTGGCAATTATGGTTCGATTCCCGGGGCAGCTTTTTGATACATCACCGCCGCCAATGGTGCTCTTAAATCAGAGTTTTCTTATTTTAGCATCTGTAGTTCTTATTATTTTTTCAATACAGCTTTGGAAGAGGAGAAGGATGTAAATGAAGAAGGAAATGAAGATTGTTTTGCCGTTTTATAAGATTGCGTATGCAGTATCTTTTGTTGTGATCTTAAGTTTGATACGTGGAGTTGTATTTACAAATGAAGTAGGAATTGCCATTGAGGCACCTTTTGCTTTATTGACTGCTGTTTTTTGTGCGGACACTTATGTGAAGGAAATTATAAGCAGGCGATCGGAAATTCATAGACTATATCCAATAAGAAAGAGATTTTGCTCCATTATGCAGCGAATAATGATACAGGAAGTATTTTTATTACTGCTTGCTGTGTTAGGTTACGGATTGTTTTTTGTATTTCAGCAACCGGTTACACATCCAACAACGGAAAGTGAAATACTTCAGTTTAGTGTCTATTTTTTTGCGATAGCAGTAACCATTTTCTTTTGGGGAATGTTGGTTAATACTTTATCAATGCTTTTTCGCGATATGTGGATAGGGATTGGAAGCTGTCTTCTGATCTGGCTAGCAACATATTCCACGGTAGGAGATAAACTTTTGGGGGCATGGAATCTGTTCTCCTATGCTTTCAGAGATATAGAAAATACTGCGGATGTTACATGGCTACAGGGGAAAGTTTTGTGTATCAGTACGGGATTTATTCTAGTGATGGTGTTGCCGAAGATAGTTAGAAAGAGAGGATAAGTTTATGAGTATCAATATTGAGGATTTAACAGTAAGATTTAAGAATGGTGTAACCGCAATCAATCATGCAAATTTAAATATACCTAATGGAATATTTGGATTGTTGGGAGAAAATGGTGCAGGAAAGACAACTTTAATGAGAGTATTAACTACTGTATTGAAACCGGTTAGCGGTACAGTCACATTGGATGGGATTCTATATAGTGAAGGAAACTATGAAAAAATCCGGAGAAAAATAGGTTATCTGCCACAGGAAATAGAACTTTATCCTAATTTGACTATTCAGGAGTGTTTGGAGTATATGGGTGATTTGGCAGGTGTTCCCAAGAATGAGCGTAATAAACGGATAGATTATTATTTAAAAAAGACCGGTCTTGAAGAACACCGGAAAAAGAAAATGAAACAGTTATCGGGGGGTATGAAACGACGGGTAGGATTGGTGCAAGCTCTTTTAAATGAACCGCAGTTTTTAATTGTGGATGAGCCGACTACCGGTTTAGACCCTGAGGAACGTATTCGTATCCGAAATTTGTTGGTAGATTTTTCTGAAAACAGAACGGTTTTGTTTTCAACTCATGTGGTGGAAGATTTGGCTGCTACCTGTAATCAACTTGCGATTATGCAAAAAGGTAGTTTCTTATATGCGGGCTCTATGAAAGACTTGTCAGAAGAAGCACAGGGAAAAATCTGGATTTGCAAAGTATCTGATGAAGGAAAGGCAAGAGAAATAGAACAGAAGTATCGTATTGCATCAAAACAATACGTTGACGGAGAATTGCAATTACGTGTGATTTCCGAAATGCAGCCCAAATTAGATTGCGTATCTGTTCCTGCAACATTGGAAGATGCGTATATCTATGTAACGAATAAATACAAGTACCTAAGTAGCAAGCAAGGTCTTAGGCCTGGCCTAACGCAAACAACGTAGGAAGTGTGGAATGCAGTGTTTATGGGGGGTCAAAGTTGCGAAGGTTCGTAATTTACCAGAATTTGGACAGGAGTCTGTCTTTGATAAAGATGTTTGTACAGAGTCCTTTGGCGGACGTGATTTTCGAGTCGTGAATTGGTTGCAAAACATTATTATTACATGTAATAATAGCTTATGTTGCAAACGATTGGAGAATAGAAATGGCGATTATTTATGATTTACTACAATGGACGTGGGGATTGCCGCAGACAATTGTAGGATTTATATATTTTTTGATTAATATTAAGCAAGAGCATTATTATTATCACGGCTCAGTGGTGACGATTTGGAAGAGTAAATCAAGTTTATCACTGGGTATGTTTGTTTTTGTTTCGGATGATCCGTTTTGCTATTATGATTCTTTTAGAGAAACATATTCAGAGGATGAATTTTCGAATATGTTGTTGGTTCATGAGTATGGTCACACAATACAGTCATTATTCTTTGGACCATTATATTTGCTTTTGGTAGGAGTGCCATCTATCATGTGGAGTTTTTTACCGGTATATGTTAGAAAGCGTGATAAGGAGCAAATATCATATTTTTCGGCTTATCCGGAACGATGGGCGAACTCATTGGGTGAATGGATTACAAAACAGGAATCGATTGGAGAACCAGTATGCTAAAAATCTTATTCATCTGCCACGCCGCATGTTTGCCGGCACACGTATTGCAGCAATATGGCGAAATCCGGTATGAATCCAAAAACGCTGCAGTATCTTATGGGACATAGTGATATAGGAGTTACACTTAATACCTATACGCATTTAGGCCTTGAGGATGCAGAGGATGAATTTAGAAGGCTGGAGGACTTGCAGAATGCCAGAAAAGAACTGGAACGGACGCAAGGGGAGAAGCCGGTGTCACAGAAGATGTTTAAAGCAATATAGGAGAATGGTTATATTTGAGCTGGGCTAGATGCTCAGCTTTTAATTAAGAAAATATACAAATTTTATAAAACATAAAATGTCATGATTTATGACATTTTATGTTGCAAAATTAATCTATTGGTAGTATAGTATATAGAGACTGATGAAAGGAGAATGAGGATTATGAATGAACGGTTAAAACAAGTACGTAAAGGATTGAAACTTTCTCAGGAATTTGTAGCAAAGCAATTAGGTATGACTAGGACGACTATAGTAGCAATAGAGGCTGGAACAAGAAAAGTAACAACCGATGAATTGAAAAAATTTTCTGTTCTATATGGTGTAACAACCGATGAATTGTTATATGGTGATGTCTCTGAGGGAAATGAAGTTAAGGCATTTGCACGAACTTTTTCAGAATTATCTGATATAGATAAAAAAGAGATTATGAATTTAATAAACTTTAAGCGTAGATATAAGGAGACAATAAGTTGAGAGATGTTGCAGAATTATATTATAGAGGAATGCCAGCAGAAACATTAGCTCAAGTAGTCTTAAGAAAATATTTTGGCGATAAAACCCCTTCTTTTCCTATTAATCCATTTAAAATGATACGCGATTTTGGAATAGTATATCAATTTATGGAGTTTAAGGATTTGGAGGGGATTTATGTATTACCAGATAATTCAGATGATATACCTCTCATTGGTATTAATTTTGGAAGACCAATAACTCGTCAAAGATATACAGCGGCCCATGAACTGTGTCATCACATAAAAGATAGGGGAAGTAGCATATGTCCTATCAGTGGAAAGAAAAATATGATTGAAAAATATGCGGACGCATTCGCTTCTGAATTGCTTATGCCTACAAAATATTTGAAAATGGCAGCAAAAAGGGTAGCAGTCGACGGCAAAGTGAATAGAGATGGGATTTTGAAAATTGCTGAAATTTTTGGAGTTAGTTTTGAATCGGCCGTTTTTTAGTAGCATATAAAACCACTTTTTGGGAGGGGGACAAAGATCCAAAAATAATAAGAAGAGATAATAGGAAATACAAGCCAGAACAGAGAAAAATAGAATTGGGAATGGATCTTGAAAATGTAAATTTGTGGGAGCAAGTTGTCAATTCTTATGAATATTTTTGGAGTATAAGTAACAAGTATGCTTGGTACATTTTCAAGAATAATTTTATATACCATGAAAATCGCTTGGAAAAACTTAACTTAGATGAAGATGTCGTGGCAGAAATTATTGCAGATTTGCGTTACAACAAATCGAAAAGCCAATATTGCGGAGAAAACTGTGAGGAGATTATTCAAGTGGCAGGACATTCTGCAATGTATGATTACATATATGAAACAACGGATAAATTGGATCTTTATAAAATACAAAAGTTAAATAAGATGTTGTATCAGTATGCGCCATTTCCAGAAGCGGGAGGCGTGTATAGGCAAGATAATAATTATGTTACTGGTGCAGAATTCGAAACGGTGGATTACCATCTTATTGTTCAGGAAATAGTTAAATTAGCAGAACCTATGGGTGAATTGATAAGAAATATTGATAGTATGTCATATTCGGAAGTAATAAAACAAACGGCTATAATACATCATAGGCTGACAGTAATTCATCCTTTTGGAGATGGAAATGGGCGCTGTTCTAGAGCGTTATTAAATTGGACATATAAATTGAAAGGACTTCCACCAATTTACATTAAATTTCCTGAAAAAGATGAATATTATGATGGACTGAAGAATGTTGACACAAAAGGAAATTATGATAAATTGTATAAAGTTTTTATGAGAGAGACAATTAGAAGTGTGATGAAACTTAATAAGGTATCTATAGATGAAAATTTGGAAGAGTAAATGCGTAAGGTGGAGATTATCAGGTGAATGCAGCGAAATTTGTGCAACATACAACTATTAGGATAGAAACTGAAATACCTAATGGAATAAGTACAGGAACAGGATTTTTCTTGTCATTGAAGAATAATAAAGAAGATCATACACATGTTCCAGTAATTGTAACAAATAAACATGTCGTTAAAAATGCAATACGAGGAAAATTAAGATTTTCTATAAAAGATAGTGAAGGTAATCCTATAAATGGACAATATTTTGACTTGATAATAGATAATTTTGAAAGTGTATGGATTAAGCATCCTGAAAATGATGTAGATCTTTGCATTTTACCTATTGCTAATATTCATAGAGAAATTCAAAAAGCTAGTAAAGATTTGTTCTATACTATGCTGACAGTGGAAGACATACCTTCAAAAAATGAAATGGAAATGGAATTTTCAAGAATTGAAGACATAACAGTAGTAGGCTATCCAGATGGAATATGGGATGCCTATAATAATATGCCAATAACCAGGAGAGGAATAACAGCGACACCGATACAAATGAATTTTGAAAATAAACCAAGATTTTTGATAGATGCTGCAATTTATGGTGGTTCGAGTGGATCGCCGGTGTTTGTATTTAATCAAGGTTCATACAGTAAGCCGGATGGTGGGTTATATGCAGGAACAAGGTTGAAACTTGTTGGTGTTGTATATGCGGTTGCTCAACATAAAGTGACAGGCGAACTGGAAATAGTTGATATTCCGGCAGCAAAAACTCCTATTGCAAATACATTAATTCCTAATAATTTGGGCGTGGTTATTCATGCAAAAAAGTTATTAGATTTTGAAAAAATACTATAAAAGGTAAATTAGGAATTAATTCGTAGTAACCCACCCCACCTTTTACTACGTTTCAACTATGATTGCTGTACACGTCTTGCAATATTTTGCTAAGTTTTGCATTTTATGTACAGAAATAACCGATACATAAAGAAGAATTAACATCGCGCAAATCGCTGTAAATGGCAGAAGGACAGCGCTTTTAGAAAGGAGTTTTTATGAGTATACGAGTGCTCTTCATCTGCCACGGCAATATCTTCCTTGCTCCGCAAACCCTTATAAATACTGTGTTTTTCACATAGTAAATTTGCATTACGACAGGTTTACGACACCAATTTCGGATGATTTTTTGAGTGAAAATGGAAGCCGAGCTATGATGAAAAAATCAAATGGCAGATAAACATTTGCCAAGTTAAAAAAGGAGCGGTGAAAATGGTGTATAACATATACTTTTACGACAGCGAAAGAGATGCAATTGTCGTAACGGACATGGATGGAAAGCAATTGGTAATAGACTGTAAAAAGGCAGAGGCGCAGGTGGTATTTGATGAGCCAGAGGATGCAGGAATTCTTGCCAGATTTGCAAGAGAAGAGCCTGCGGGTTATGTAAGCATGGCGATGCGTCCGGGTGGCTTGCAGGATTATGTGGATGTGTGGAATGAGTTGAATTAAAAGCAAAAGTCGAGAGTCAGAAGTATTCTTCCAACTCTTGGCTTTTGCTTTTTGGTTTTAGCAAAAAATGATTTACCTAAAACTATAGTTAAACATTAACAAACATCAAGAAACATTACATATTCTGTTGAAAAACAAGTAGAAGCAAGATATAATAAGAGTGGTATTTGATATCCATCAACTTTTGACGAGGTGAAAATAGTGAATGAGATGATGAATGATAAATGGATAGGAATTGAAGAGGCCGCAGAGTATTTAGGCATTAAACCTATTACAGTCAGAGATTGGATCAAAAAAGATACAGGAATTCCAGCACATAAAATTGGAAAAAAATGGAAGTTTAAGTGTTCGGAATTAGACGCCTGGGTTAAAAGTGGGCAAAGTGCTATCGAATGATTGTATACCAAAATTGAAACAAATAATAATCAGAATGGAGATAAAAGAGGGCTATGGCTGTGAAGAAATCGGAATTATATTCAATGCTCTGGGAGGCTTGTAATAAGCTGAGGGGCGGTGTGGAACCGTCGCGTTATAAAGATTATGTGTTGGTTTTGCTGTTTTTCAAATATGTATCTGACAGGTATAAGGGTCAGCCGTTTGCTGAGTTTACAATCAGCAAGGGGGCATCCTTTGAAGATTTAATTGCTGCAAAAGGAAAAAGTGATGTAGGCGAACGTGTGGACAAGATTATCCAGAAGTTCCTTGAGGATAACCGCCTGCAGGGTTCTCTTCCTGATGTCAGTTTTAATAACCCAGAAGAACTTGGATCTGGAAAGGAGCTAGTTGACAAGGTTTCCGGCTTGATTGCCATATTCCAGAATCCTGCGATTGACTTTAAAAATAACCGTGCAAGTGGCGATGATATTATCGGCGATGCCTATGAGTATTTCATGATGAAATTCGCACAGGAATCCGGTAAGAGCAAGGGACAGTTCTATACACCGAGTGAGGTGTCCCGTATTATTGCTCGTTTGATTGGAATCGGTAATATTAAGGAGATGCCGACAAAGAAATGGACATTGTATGACCCGGCCGCAGGCAGTGGTAGCCTTCTTATTAGGTCTGCTGACGAGGCACCTGTGGACGAAAACGGTGATTCCATTGTGACTATCTTCGGACAGGAAAAGTATCCTGATACCGCAGGTTTGGCAAAGATGAACTTCATCTTGCACAACAAGGGTACTGGCGAAATCAAGAGCGGCAATACGCTGTCCACGCCGCAGTACAAAGATGAGTTTGATGAACTGAAAAAATTTGACTTCATCGTAATGAATCCGCCTTTCTCCGATAAATCTTGGACGGACGGAATTAAGCCGAGTGAGGATAAATATAAGAGATTTGATGGGTATAGTATTCCGCCTGAAAAGAATGGCGACTATGCCTGGTTCTTGCACGTTTTGAAATCGTTGGACACCAAAGGTAAAGCAGGTATTGTTATGCCTCATGGCGTTTTATTCAGAGGCAATGCCGAGGAAACAATCCGTATTGAAATCTTGAAGAAAAGATATATCAAGGGCGTTGTAAGTCTGCCGCCAAACTTGTTTTATGGTACAGGAATTCCCGCTTGCATTATCATCATCGATAAGGAAGATGCTGAAACAAGAGAAGGTATTTTCCTGATTGATGCCAGCCGTGGCTTTAAGAAGGATGGTAGCAAGAATAGACTTCGCGAACAGGATATTGAGAAAATTGTTCAGACCTTCATCAATCAAGACATTATTCCGGGATACTCTCGTTTTGTGAAATACAGTGATGTGCTGGATGAAAACGGCGGCAATCTGAATATTCCGAGATACATCCCGAAAATTGATGATACGCTTCCGCAGAATATTGCTGCCCACTTAAAGGGTGGTATTCCGGGAACAGACGTCGATTCGCTTAAGAAACTGTGGTCTATCGCACCTGACCTTAAGCAGGAGATTTTCACTTGTATTGATGAGGTGCATAACATTTATACACTTGCCCTTGCGTCCGGCGAGATTGAAGGTGTTATTAGCCAGGACGAGAGCATTCTTGATGAAAAGAAGCGTGAAACAGAAGAGATTTTTGAACAGTGGAAGGCGGAAGTTAAGGATATTCTCCTTGGCATTGACGCCGACACCAATCCGAAGGAACTTATTCGCACGATTGCGACAATGCTTCGTGTGGCATATGAACAGGCAAGACTGCTTGATAATTATGATGTTTATGATTGCCTGCTGAATTATTGGAACGCAAAGCTGCAGGATGATGTGTATGCTATCAAAGCAGGCGGTTATGCGGTTGCAAGAGAAATTGATTACGAATATGCGAAGAAAAAGCAGAAGGATGAAAGCGGAGAAACTGTAGAAGTCGATGATACTACCAAGGTGAAATCTTTTGAAGGTGCATTGATTCCGAAGGAAATTATGGAGGCAGTTTTCTTTGCAGAGGAACTTGCAGAACTTACTGCGTTGATGGAGCAGTCGGCAGCTCTTGAAGCGGAATTGGATGAAATGCGCGAAGAAGAGTCCGGAGACGAAGGTCTTCTAAAAGAGGCTCTCAATGAAAAGGGCGACAGCATTCCAAAGGCAAATCTGAATAAACGCATTAAGGAATTGGATGCCAAGAAGACTTCTGTCATCATGGATGCTATGGTTCAGCTTGTGACTCTGTTTGACGAAGGCAAGATTTCTGAAATGGAGGATCTTATCCGAAAAGTGCCTGAATTGGGTAAGTATGATATTCGCAATAAGAATGGTACTTTTGGTAAGGCGAAACTGAAAGCGGCATTGAAGATTGCAACTGAGACTGCTGTGATACCGGAAAGCTACGCAGATGAATATGCGGCATTAACTCTTTACGCACAGAAGTACGCTGAAATGGATGCCGTGGACAAGGCATATAAAGCAGTCCGTAAAGCACTTGATGAAAAACTGGTGACAAAATATGCGGAACTGACTGATGAAGAAATCAAGCATCTTCTCTTTGATATGAAGTGGATGGCAAAATTGTCGGCGGATGTATGTGATGAAATCGAGCAGGTTCTGAATACGCTTTCTTCCAAGGTGCTGTTGATTGCAAAGCGTTATGAACACACCCTTGGTGAGATTGAGGACAGAACTGCAAAATCAAGAGCAGCAGTAGTATCGGCTCTGGAAAGGATGGGATACAAATGGTAACTTATCCTAATGATTGGAAAGAGTCTTCAATCGGAGATTTATTTAATGTGTTTGCTGGCGGAGATGTAAAAAAGCAATATTTTTCAAAGTTCCGTACATCTGCATACCCATACGAGATATTCTCTAATGGTATAGAGAATCGCGGGCATTATGGATACACCTCATTGGCAGTATTTCCTGGAAATTCTGTAACAGTAACAGCAAGAGGAACAATAGGGCAGGCTTTTTATAGGGAAGCTCCGTATGACGCAATAATACGTTTGCTTGTGTTATCTCCTAAAAGTGAAAATATAAAGCCGAAATTTTACGAGTATTATATAAACAATCAGATTGTTTTTGAACGTGAAAATACAGGCGTTCCTCAACTTACTGCACCAAAGATAAAGGAAAAAACTGTTCCTTTCTTTGATGGGAAAGAACAAGAGAAAATTATTGAGGCCTTACAAGTTTTTGACACCTATATCGATGACCTTGCTGAACTGATTGAGAAGAAAAAGGGCATCCGTGAAGGTGCGTTGGAAGATTTAATCACAAAAAAGACGCGCCTGGATGGTTATGCTGATGATTGGACACCTGTGACTTTTAACCAAGTCATTATCCCAAAGGCAAGAATTGGATGGCAAGGCTTAAAAAAACACGAATATCTGAGAAGTGGCTACAGTTATTTGATTGGTGGTACGGATTTCAGTAACGGAACTGTGAGCCTGGACAACATTTCCTATGTTACCAAGGAACGCTATGATATGGATACCAATATCCAGGTTTCTGAGAATGATGTTCTGGTAACTAAGGATGGCACTATTGGCAAGGTAGCTATTGTTCCGGAACTTAATAAACCTGCCACACTGAACAGTGGTGTGTTTGTATTCAGAACAAACTCACGCCTTGTACCTGCATTTCTATTCCGTGTGTTGCAGTCTTCTGTTTTCAGAGAGTTTATTGACACGCTGTCTGCAGGTTCTACCATAAAGCATCTGTATCAAAAGGACTTAAAAAATTTTGAGTTTGAGATACCTGTTGATACAAAGGAACAAGAAGCTATAGCTGCAGTATTAACAGTAATGGATGAAGAAATACGAGATCTGGAAACAGAGCGAGAGAAAATTATTCAAATCAGAGAGGGCGCAATGGATGACCTGCTGACAGGTCGCGTCCGTTTGACTAAGTAAGGAGGCACAAGATGGCAACTGTAGATGCAGAGAAAAAATTACAGAAAAGAGTTCTGCACTGGTTGGTGGATGACCTCGGCTATACTTACCTTGGCAACCTGGAGGATATCGATAATACTCCTGTCAAGGAAGATTTGCTGAAAGCTAATCTCAAAAAGCGCGGATACAGTGATGACCAGATAAAAACTGCCATCAGCGAACTTTTGAGCAAGGTTAATAACCAGGTTGATACTCTTTATCAAATCAACCGCAGTGTGTATTCACTGCTTCGTTATGGACGCCAGGGTGCCAAAGATGCAAATGGGCGTCGTCAGACGGTACATTATATTAATTGGGACGATATCAGTAGCAATGATTTTTATGTTGCAGAGGAAGTATCTGTCCTGCGTTTCGATAAGGTGACGAGAAAACGTCCCGATGTGGTGCTATACATTAATGGTATCGCCCTTGGTGTGTTTGAACTAAAGAGTTCCTATGTCAGTGCCGGAAAAGGTATCCGCCAGATGTTGCAAAATCAGAAGCGAGAAAACATTCTGAATTTCTTTAGCACGGCGCAGTTCCTGTTTGCAGGCAACGAAGCAGAAGGTCTTTTCTATGGCACAACCGATACGCCTGAAAAGTATTATCTGAAATGGAAGGAAGATAAGAAAGCAACTGACAAATTGTCTGCTGATGTGAAACTCCTGCAGGTCAAGGAAGTTAATCGTTTGAGAGACGGTGTGATTTCCCTTTGTCATAAGGAACGCTTTTTGTCTCTTATCCACGATTTTGTGATTTACGATGCAGGCATCAAAAAGGTTACAAGACACAATCAGTACTTTGCTAACATCGCTGCAAGAAAGCGTATTCTTGAAAATGAGGGCGGTATCATCTGGAATACCCAGGGTTCCGGCAAGTCTCTCATTATGGTATGGCTTACGAAGTGGATTATCGAAAACGTCAATGACAGCCGTGTTGTTATCATCACAGACCGTGATGAATTGGATGACCAGATTGAGAGCCTGTTTATTGATGTAGACGAAAAGGTTCGCAGAGCCAAAAGCTGTGCTGACCTGCGTTCCATTTTGGATAAAAACGAAGATGCTATCGTATGTTCGCTGATTCACAAATACGGACATAACGCCGGAAATCAATCTGATATCGACCAGTACAGAAAAGAACTGCTGAAAGACCTGCCGAAGGACTTCAGCGCAAAGGGAAATATTGTGGCATTTATTGATGAGTGCCATCGTACCAATTCCGGAAAGTTGCACGAGGCTGTAAAAGTGCTGATGCCGAATGCTGTCTTGATTGGTTTTACTGGTACTCCCCTTCTGAAAACTGATAAGCAGACGAGCCTTGAAACTTTCGGTACATACATCCACACCTACAAATTCGATGAAGGCGTAGAAGATGGTGTAGTTCTTGACCTTCGTTATGAGGCAAGAGACGTTGATCAGGATTTATCCAGCCAGGATAAGGTGGATCTGTGGTTTGAAAATAAAACACACGGATTGACCGAACGTGCAAAACAGCAGCTGAAGCAAAGCTTGACATCCATCAATAAACTGTATAGTTCCAAGCAACGTTTGGAGAAAATTGCATCTGATATTGTTTTCGACATGAGTCTGAAACCGAGACTCAAAGAAGACCGTGGTACGGCCATGCTTGTTGCAAATAGTATATATGAGGCCTGCCGTTATTGGGAAATCTTCATGAGTATGGGATTTACCAAGTGTGCGGTGGTAACTTCTTATGAACCTACAACGCAGAGTGTAAGAACGGCAACAACTGACCCTAACCAGGCAAGCGAAGATGAATATAAGAAGGCTATTTATGAGCGTATGCTCGGCGGAAAGAAACTCGCAGAATTCGAGAAGGAAGCAAAGGAACGATTCAAACATGAGCCGGCGCAGATGAAACTGCTTATTGTGGTTGATAAACTGCTGACTGGCTTTGATGCTCCGAGTGCAACCTATCTTTATATTGATAAGTCCATGCGAGACCATGACCTCTTCCAGGCTATCTGTCGTGTTAACAGACCAGATGGCGAAGACAAGGATTACGGATATATTGTGGATTATATGGACTTGTTCCGTAATGTGCAGCTTGCTGTTGCAGATTACACGACAGAGTCTTTTGACGGCTACGATAAGGAAGATGTCGAAGGTCTAATTAAAAACCGCTATGATGAAGCAAAGTCTGAACTGGAAGGAACACTCATTTCTCTTGAAGCATTGATTGAGAATGTTCCTATGCCACAGGCTGACACGGATTTTATTGAATATTTCTGTGGTGATGATAGTGAAAGTGATGAGAAAACTGCAAGAAGGGATACTCTGTATGCATTAACAGCGGCTCTTTCCCGTTCCTTTGCTAACTGCTGTGACAGATTGGCTTCTGATTATAATTACACCGAGGATGATGTAAATCATCTGCGTGGAGAAATCTCCGGCTACAACAAAATCAAAGAAATGATTAAGCTGGCAAGCTGTGACTATATCGACCTTAAACCGTATGAGGCAGATATGCGTTACATCTTGGACACATATATCCGTGCGGAAGATACCAAAATAGTGAGTGAACTCGGAAATATGTCCCTTGTGGAGTTGCTTCTCCAGGGAAAAACAACGACTCCTGCTGATTTGGTGAAAGACCTGCCTGGTAACAATGAGGCGAAAGCTGAAACTATCGATAACAACCTGCAGCACGAAATTGTTAAGAAGATGAGTTCCAATAGCGTATATTATGGAAAACTGTCAGAAATGCTGAAGAAAATCATCATGCAGCGTAAAATTGAAGCCATGAGCTACGAGGAATATCTCCGACAGGTTGTTGAATTGGCAGAGGCAATTTTGCATCCTGAAACCAGTGGCGGTTATCCGGATGAGGTTAAGGATAGTGCAGCAAGACGAGCGTTGTATGATTATTTTGAGCAGAATGTTGAATTAACGATTGATGTCGATGGAGCAATCCGAGTATCGATTCGACCGGAATGGAAAAGAAATTTTCAAAAACAGCAGCGTATAAGACTTGCTATTTATCAGAAATTATTGCTTCATAGCTATAGCGAAGACAAGGCAACTGAAGAAACAAACAATGTCTTCGATATTGCACAAAGGCAGGAAGAATACGATGCGTAAAGAAGAAATGGAAATCGGCGGGTTGAAAATTGAAATTATCAGAAAGAGTAACCTCAAAAATCTGTATATCAGAGTCAACCCGCCGGGAGGCGATGTAACCGTTAGTTCTCCAATAGAACTGAATAATGAGGATATACGATTATTTGTCCTCAAAAAACTACCGGAGATAACGAAGGTTCGAGACAGAATGGTGGCACAGGAGCGTCAAAGTAAAAGGGAGTATGTATCCGGGGAGTCTCATTATCTATGGGGCAGACCATACCGTTTGCAAGTTATTTATGAGGGTAAGCAACAGAAAATTGTAAAAACACCTACTAAAATTGTGATGACTGTACCAGAGGGGACATCCACAGAGGCAAAAGAAAAATTATTTATCGAGTGGTATAGGCAGGAATTGAGCCGTGTTTTGGATACTGTTGTAGCAAGATGCGAAAAGAAAATGGATGTTCATACGAATGAAATTCGTATCAAAAATATGAGGACTCGCTGGGGAACCTGTAATATTGACAAGCGAAGAATCTGGATTAATTTGCAACTTGCGAAGAAACCCGTAGAATGCCTTGAGTATGTGATTGTCCACGAATTGGTGCATTTGTTGGAGAAAAACCACACGCACAGATTTCATGCTTTGGTAGAGCAGTATTACCCAACATGGCGCGAAGCAAAGAAATTATTAGCAACCATGCCACTTGATTACATGGAAAAAGGAGAATCGGATATAGATGACGAAGAAGCTGACATCGAGCGATATCTATGATATCAACAGAAAAACAGGGGCCTTGATTCTTGGCAAAAATCGCTTGGATGATTATGCAACTAAATATTTGACTAAACATTGCAAAGAGGCTCTTTTGACTCCGATGCCACTTCCCGTTGAGAAGATTCTTGAAGAAGCCAAGCTAACAGTCAAGGAGGTATCTCTTTCGAGAAATCTTGATATATTTGGCTGTTGTTTGCTTTTGGATGGAGAAGTTGATGTATATGATGCCGATAACGGTATGTCTCGTTCTGTAAGTTTTCCGGCAGGAACGATACTGATTGACCCCGCTTCTGAGGCGGTTTACGGAGAAGGTGCAAAGCGAAATACTCTCATTCATGAGGCACTTCACTGGGAAAAGGATAAGATGTATTTTGAAATTTTGGCATTGAAAAATGCCGTTGCATCAGAAAAATTATATCCCATTATGTGCCGACAGTCTGAAACATTCTTTGAACCTCCAGAAGGAAAAAAGACGAAAGAAAATGAAGTAAAATGGCTGGAGTGGCAGGCACATAGATTAGCACCGAGGGTATTGATGCCGTTTGAAATGTTCAAGAAGAAAACTCTTGAATTGATATCGGATTATCATAATCCCCAAAATGATGTAGTGCCTTCTTGCGATACTTTGATTGAGGATTTAAGCAGTTTTTTCATTGTATCACGTGTTTCAGTTAAGTATCGTTTGATAGAGGTCGGACTGCTTGATAAACTCCGGGATTTCAATGATTTTGATGCGGTGTTTGCAGAAATAACCGAAAGCAAAGAACTGGTGGCATTAACCCCGCTTGAAGCATATCAGCTTTTGGCTGAAGACTCATCCTTGAGGGGGTGGGTTCGTGGTGGAAAGTTTGTGTACGCAGACGGTTATTTTGTTCTTGCAGAGCAGCAATATGTTTTGATAGATGAAGGTGAGCTTCATTTAACAGCAAAGGCAAAAAAGAAACTGGCTCAATGCGCAATCAATATCCGTGAGCATAAGTACACAGCATACAGAAATATATCGAAGGATTTGCTTGGTTTTTCTGTGTTGCATCGTGTGGAAGGTATTGACCAGCGTATATTGACATTTCATCCAAAATATCAGGCCAATTTTGTATACGAACCCGATGAAGTTTACGATGCATTTCATGAGTACATTTCCGTTTATGACGAAGCAGAAGAAATAGAACTTATGAAAAAATTAGGTGACCCTACAAGTACGTTATGCCAATGCCTGTGGTATTTGATGGAAAATAGAAAATGGAATTATCCAGAAGCCTTCAACGATAAAACAGGACTTCACAAAAATTACCATGGGAAGATAAAAAACGACAAATATAACAATATGGGTACGGATGTTCTTATGGCAATTTGTGTAGGCTTGAAGTTGAGCCTTCGTATAACTGAAAAGATTTTTGAAAAGTCAAAGAACAAGTTGGATTACTATCATGACCCGGATAAAACCTATATTCGTATCATGGAGAATATGCCGGGAATTTCAGTGCAGGATTTCAACAGCATCTGTAAGAGAGCAGGTGTTAGCGAATTAGGTAGCACCATAAAAGAAAATGAATAAATTTTGATAACTCACTGAGTTGGTTTTGGACCCCGAAAGGGGTCCTTTTTTTATGCTCAAAATTAGAAAACGCTGATATTGTGGGCATTTTTCGACCAACTTGGTGAGTTGGTCACGAAAAAAATTTTAGTTTTATAATAACGATGACAATCGAAAACAGGAGATTGTCAGAGAAATTATTCCAATGCCCGAAGTGGTCGACCTTAAGGCGGCAGGATACATCAAGAGTCTATTCACGGTATATCCGTGGACTGACCAAAGATGTACCCACCGTACTTTGTCATGCCCATTTTCGGTATTAGAGTCGGCGTACATCACCACGTCGGCTCTTTTTGTGTCCTTGCCGCCAGCCTTTCGGGCGGAAAAGAAAGGCTGGGACTGCATATGAGAAAGTATGAAAGATTTTTAAGCACATCATTTTATTTGAGGAATTTGGAAAAGCACAATAATAAATATTATGCTTTGAAATCTACAATTGATGAGATTGGTAGGATAGAGGCACATAAAGAAGATTTTTCACTACTAAAAAGAGAAATTATGACTTCGCATGCTTCTTCTGAAGGGGGAAAATCAATTGTATATAAATACAGCGATAGATATGGTGTGAAGTTTTTGATTCATGAAGTTACAGATGAAAATAACTGTGTCATACATCGTGATTTTGATGCGGTTAGAATAGCTTCAGGACAGTTGATTAATAAAAAGCATTAAGTCGATTAAGCAGATTTCTAAGATTCTCTCAATTTCCACTCAATTTACATTCAATGTAGGTTGGGTGGTTTTTTTATATTCTATACCCACAAAACAAAACGCCCTCAGGGCAGAAAGGTAGGCACAGAGTATGTACGAAGAAAATAATTCACAGGACAAGCCGGTTGTAATCGGCATTGATCACGGGTTTTCGCTTATGAAAACCAAGCATCACATTTTTAGTAACGGTGTAGTGAGGTGTAATGGCAGACCGCCGGTGGCAGAGAATAGCTTTTATTATGATGGCAGTTATTACTGCATTGGTGGGGAACGTAAGACAGTTCATGAGGATAAGACAGCGGATGAGGATTTCTTCCTTTTGACGCTGGTAGCTGTTGCCAAGGAAATTAAAACCAGAGAATTGCCACGCACCTTGCGTGTGGTGCTGGGTGTGGGAGTTCCTATTAAAAGATTCGGGAAGGAGCAGGCGAAGCTGGTGGCGTATTTGAAACGAAGTGGTTCGCATTTTATTGAGTTTGAAGAGGAGGATTATATCATAACCATTGAAGATGTATATTGTTTTCCACAGTGTTTTGCGGCGGTGGCAGACCGTATCGGCAACATGCATGGGCGATATGTTGTGGCGGATATCGGTTCCTGGACAAAGGATATTATTTGTATTGATGAGAAAAAGGTGCAACCGGATAAATGTGTCACCGTACCCAATTCCATAATTACCCTGTTTCAGGAAATCAACGCAGCCGTTGCAGAGGCCACAGGCGGAAGAATCCCGGAAAGTGTGATACAGAATTTCATACTTGGTAAGGAAGTGGTAATTCCGGAGGATGTAAAAGAGATTATCGTATCAAAACTGAAAGCATTTGCAACGGATATAGAAGGTAGGCTTGATGAAAGTGGATTTGACCTTGCTTATTCCAACATTCTTTATGTAGGTGGTGGAGCAATCATTATGAGAAGGTTTGGAAATGTAAGAGAAAATGCAGCTTATCTTGAGGATATCAGACTGAATGCCAAAGGCTATGAACTTCTGGCAACCCATCAGATGAATAAAAGGTAGGTCGGTATAATGCAGAAAACAAAAGACGGATGTCGCTGGACCATCAGACTGAGCAATAAGGAATATGCACAAAAGGAAGTATTCCGGATGTTTGAATATTTACTGGCAACAGGCGAGTATGCAACAGAATCTGATATTTTCCGGGAAGGCATTAAAAGCCTTTATCGGGAAAAGACAGAGCCGGACAGAATTACGGACTGGGACAATCGAATACAAGAATGTGCCCGTACTACAGCAGACAATATTATGGAGCGGATGCAGAACATGTTGGATGCAACCGTGCGTAAAGGTGGTCTTGTAGCGGTGGCGGGAACTGTTGCAGATACTGATGAAGCGGAAGAAGCAGATGTAGGCATGGCACCACCGGAAGCAGTTGAAGAATTATCGGATGAGGTGGATGATTTCCTAAATGACTTCTTTGGTTACGGTTATTTATAAAATTTCTTGTGTATCGTTAAGGCTGACAAAGTGACGTCAGGTAATCGCTTTCGGCGGTTGGCTGTACGTCTGCTTGTCAGACGGTGGTGCATAAGTGAGTGGTAAATTTTATATGGAAGCTGGGGCTTGGGGATGTCAAATCCCCAACAAGTTCTTCCCCGTGTCTACACGGGGCGGAACTTGCTCTACTATTCGCGACTTAAATGGAGCGTATTCGCAAGCGTTAGCGCGCGTATTCGTGAACGACCTTAGGGGAGTGAGCGTATAACCGGAGGGAGGAGCGTAAGCGACGGCGAAAGACAAGTGCCGTATCCGGCACAAGATAGATAAAGCAGATTTAGAGGAGGATTTATATGGCGAGAAACGGAGTTCAATTTAATATGTGGCTTTCACAAGAAGAGAAAGCAAAAATTCAGGAAAAAGCAAATAAGGCAGGCATCAGTATGTCGGAGTATATCAGAAGGTGTGCACTTGGCAGGAAAATACCACAGTATGGAGATGTGGCAGTATTAAGGGAGATTTCGGGTGAACTGGGTAAGATTGGTTCCAATCTGAATCAGATAGCACATCATCTGAATGCCGGAGGTAGCGTTTATTCGGTATATTATGACTTGTTGGAAGTGATAAAGGATTGGAACGATATGCGTTTTCGGATGCTCAAGCGGGTAGAAGATGTCTGTTGTGGTAAGTATCATCACAGGAGGAGTGCATAATGGCGATTATCAAGCACATACCGGTAAAGAACAGATATTATTCTGCGGCGGTGGAATATCTCACCTGCAAATTTGATGAGCATACCATGAAGCCTTTGGTGGATGCCAAGGGACGGACGATGATGCGTGATAATTTCTTAATCGAGGGTATCAATTGCAAGGTTGATACCTTCGGTGCAGAATGTATTGAGGTCAATCGCTTTTATGGCAAAAACAATGCCACTAAGGATGTAAAAGCACATCATTATATCATCAGTTTTGCACCGGAAGACAATATTACCATGCAGGAGGCAATGGATTTTGGTAAACAATATGTGGAGAAGTTCCTGCCGGGACATCAGGCAATTTTGGCGGTGCATCCGGATGGTCATAACGGTGCAGGGAATGTTCATGTTCACATTGTAATCAACTCCGTCAGAAAGTATGAAGGGAAAAAAGAACGCTGGCAAGATAAACCTTGCGAATACAGGCAGGGGTGCAAACATAAAAGCACCGGCAAGTTTATGCGCGCAGCAAAGCGTTGGGTAATGCGGGAGTGTATGCTAAAAGGTTACAATCAGGTAAATTTGCTGGCTAGATCTGATGGTAACGATTATTGGGTAGAGAAGCGTGGAAAGGAGGCAGAACCTGATTTTAAGACAGATAAAAATATGATTCGGGAAAGGTTGGATGCGTTGATACAACATACAGAATCTTTGGACCATATGATATACTATCTGGAGCAGGTGGAAGATTGGCAGATTCGTGAGACTAATAAAACCATATCCTTTCGGATGCCACATATGAAGAAGTCCATTCGTGGGAAGTCTTTGGGTGAGAAGTATGATAAGGCGGCTTTGGAAAAGCGAATTGCAGAAGCTCTTACGGTTAAAGAGGAAATGATTAAGGCAGAGCAGGAGACAATGCGTGAGGAGAAGCTTGAGATTCATGAGGAGCAAGTACCTGTGGAGATGCCGGAGGAAGAGTTTGTTGCAGATGTGCTTGAGGAAACTGTTACGATGGAAGAGCCTGCAGAGGAGATGAATGAACTTGCAGAATTGCAATCAAGATTCATTTGCTTACAATACGAATTTCAATACAATTTGGATAAGATTTCGAATCTTGATTATGAGCATCGTTACAAGAATCCGGATTACGCTACTTATCAAGCTAATATGGCACGCATTTTGGATAAGTCGTCTTATATCAATCAATGGACAAAGGAATTATCCAAGTGTGGTTTGTTTCAAAAAGATTTGAAGAAGATGTATAAGGAGCAGATTGAAACAGCTTCTGCCGAAGTGAAACGCATCGAAGAAGAGAATAAGCGGATACTTAGTATAGCCGGATGTTATTCGGAAAGTGAGCTTTTGGTAAAACAACAAAGCTACAATGTGAACTGGAGTCTATGTAATACCTTGGCTGAGCGTAATCGTAGCATCAAAGAAGAATGCGAAGGGATTATTCTTGAGTATGCACAGTTGTTTAGAGGTGCGGAAGGTGTCTTAAACAGTGAAGGATTAGGCAATAATAAATTGTTAGATGATATAGCAGGGAAAAAGGCGAAAACTGTTTTGCAAGAGATGTATGGAAACGATTTTTCGGAATATGGATTTCAGGATGCCTGTATTAATGCTGAGATGCAATTACAGAATGCGGATAAAGACAGAAGTTATGAAAGAGGTGTTCGGATTCGATAAGAGTGAGCGAGGTTTGCCCTATATTGTGGTTCAAACCTCGCATATTTCTTGATTGAAATCATTATATCATTGTTGCGCAATTTCGCCAATAATATAAAAAAAATAATTTTAACTTTTTAACTTTACAAACAAAGTTAAAAAAGTTAAAATAGACGTGTAAGGAGGGCTGCTTATGACGAACGAAGAATATAGCAAGATTATTACCCAGATTGAAACACTGCCAACAGGCGGTATTAGTTATAAAAAGATAAATGGAAAAGAGTATGCTTATTACCAATGGCGTGAGGATGGAAAGCAACGTAGCAGAAGGATAAAGGATGAAGAGTTAGAACAGCTTTCCAGACAAATTGAGCGAAGAAAAGAACTTCAAAATTTAATAAAAGACATAGATAATCAGGAAGTAAATGAAGAAAAGAAGGCTTCTTTATTTCGATGCACAGTAAGAATTGGTGAGGACCTGGAGCGTTTTATAAAACCAGTGACAAAATGGGTAAAACGTGAATGTTATCAGCAACTTCGTGATTATGTATATGGAGATATCCACGATAGAGTGTATATTCTCTATGGTCTTAGAAGAACAGGTAAAACAACACTGATTCGTCAATTGATATCTGAAATGGATACATCAATGAGAAGTAAAGCAGTGTTCATTCAGATACAGGATAGTAAGACCTTGGATGACGTGAATCAGGATTTAAAAGTTCTAGAAGAAAAAGGCTATCGATATGTGTTTATTGATGAGGTTACACTACTGAACGATTTTATCGAAGGTGCTGCATTGTTTTCTGATGTGTTTGCGGCAAGTGGTATGAAGATTGTTCTTTCCGGTACAGATTCCTTAGGCTTTATGTTTACAGAAGATGAGGAGTTATATGACAGATGCATTATGTGTCACACAACATTCATTCCATATCGTGAGTTTGAAAGAGTGTTGGGGGTTGTAGGTATTGATGATTTCATCCGTTATGGTGGAACAATGAGTCTTGGCGGAAAGCAGTATAATGATAATGCTATGATTTTTGCCACTAAGAAAAGCACGGATGAGTATGTTGACAGTGCCATTGCACGAAATATTCAGCATTCTTTGAAGAATTATAAGTACGAAGGACATTTCCGTTCCTTACGGGATTTATATGAGAAAAATGAGTTAACAAACGCAATTAACAGAATTGTAGAGGATATGAATCATCGATTCACCATGGAAGTGTTGACTAGAGATTTCAAATCAAATGATTTGAGAATTTCAGCAAGCAATTTGCGAAAGGATAGGGAAGAACCTACCGATATTCTCGATCGTATTGATATTCTTAAGGTAAATGAAACACTGAAATCTTTGTTGGAAATCAAAGATAAGGAAGAACAAAAGGTTGAAATACAAGATGCACATCGTTACGAGATTAAAGAATATTTAGACTTACTTGACTTAACTGTGGAAATAGAAAGTAGATGGATGTCTGACTATAATCGCAGAGAATCCAGAACGGCCTTTTCGCAGCCTGGTATGCGTTATTCTCAAGCAGAGGCGCTAATCAAATCGCTTATGCAGGATGATATGTTCAGAGGTTTATCTTTTGAAGAGCGAAAAAGGGTAACTGAAAGAATAATAGATGAAATCAAAGGCAGAATGATGGAGGATATTGTTCTTTTAGAAACAAAGCTATCCAAAAAGAATTGTGAAGTTTTCCGATTACAGTTTGCGATTGGCGAATTCGATATGGTGGTGTTTAATCCGGATGAGGGAACTTGTGAAATCTATGAAATTAAACATAGTAAAGAAGTTGTTCCCCAGCAGTGTAAGCATTTGTTAGATGAACAAAAATGCAAGGATACTGAATTTAGATATGGTACAATTACCGGAAAGTATGTGATTTATCGTGGTGCCACAACATCCCTTGTTCAGGCAGGAGTAGAGACACTGGAGGATGTGACTTATCTGAACGTGGAAGAGTATTTGAAGAAGTTGTAGTACAAGTGAAGGAAAAGGTGAGGTTTATGGCTGAAATAAAAATGAGTTACATTTTTATAGAAAAACAAAAGCATGAATCAAAAGAAATGCAAGAAATCTTGTTGGAAGTTATAGACGATGCGGTGCAAGAAAGAACATCGGATACGATTATGGTTAATGATGTGGAGATTGAATATCGTATTATTCAGAAAACGAAGTCAGAAAGGTGTTTTCTGGAAATGTCATCGACGGATCGTGTGAATAAAGCAATTGCGGCATTACAAGTGGTAGATGATGCAATATTTAAATCTTCACAGCAAAAATATTATCATAGTATTCGTGACTATGATGGTATTTCAGAATGTAATTGTAAACGTTTGTATCCTAAATATGCGGAATTTGAACGTAAACTAAGAAGTTTGGTTTTATTCATTTTAACAAAAGCTTATGGAAGCAATTGGAGAACAGAAACTGTTTCAGATGACTTATTAAGCGTATTAAAGGAAAATGCACATGGAAAACTGTCGTTAAATGAAACATTAGAGAATATGGATTTAGCTACATTAGAAGCTTATTTGTTTGAAGAAAGAGAAGTAAATTACTTGTCTATACTTAACGAGCAATTAGATACCAATAGTTTGTTAAAATTGTCAAAAGAAGAGATATGTAAAATTATTGAGGGAATGCGTCCAACTAGCCTTTGGGAACGTCATTTTAATAAATTTGGTAGTCAGGATTCATGGAGAAGTAGGATATTAGAAATCCATCAAACTAGAAATGATGTTGCACATCAGAAGACAATTTCGATTAATACTTTTAACACAATAAATAAAAAATTAAATTCACTGAATCGAGATTTGACTAGTGCAATTGAAGGAATTAGAGAGGAAAACTTCACAGAATATGGTGTTATAGACATATTGGGAAGTTTTGCTACATTAATAGGACAGAAGATACGAGATGTTTTTCAGTCACAATCTTTCAAAGATGTAATAATAGGTTTCAATGCAAAAGTACAAGAAATTGTAAAGCCAATGGTAGATGTTTATAATAGCGGAATTACAGAAACATTAGGAAATGTTGCGAAATCATATATGGACATAGGATTGGGAATAGATCAGTTAGAAATGGTTAAAAATATGAGTGTTTTGGCCGAGCAATATGCAGTAACGAGTTCAATGGTGGATAATCTGATTTCAACTCAAAATATTAAGCAAGCTTTAGCAACATATAATATGCTTGGAACGGATTATAGACTTGATGAAACAATGAAGAAAAGCTACGCTTTATTGAAACAAGGATATGACGAACAAACAGAATGACGAAGATGTGTTGTGAAAAGTATTAATAAATATTGTTGGTAGAGTAGATATTAATGAAATGAACGATGGTCGCAAAGCATATAGGACTTTGCGGCCATTGTTTCTATAAAGTATTTTCTTCAAGCAAATCCAACTTCTGCCCATTAAGCGTCATTACATTCTCACATTGACCTTTACAAATCAGCAAATCAGGATGTTCTTCGTCCAGAAATTTATGGAAGATGCTTTCAGCCTGTGCGTAGTACATAAGAGCTGCTTTGACATTACGCATTGAGGCATGGACGGCGGCAAGGTTTTGAAGCAGATATCCTTTGGTAAGGGTATCGGATTCGTACACTTTATCCGTGATGCCAATACAACTCGTGAAGATTCTTGCAGCTTCCGGAAATTTTCCTTGCTGATATAAAAGCTTGGCATACGTGGTCATGGTATAGAGACCGTTTGGGGAATACTGCATCTGTGTCTGTACAAGTATATTGGCAGATTTTTGGATGTAATCCAAAGCCTGCTCTGATTTGCGCAGTTTTATACAATAACTTCCGGCATCCAGATACATGGATGATAAATTGAAGATGCGAGTGGTGCCTTTTCCACAGGCTTCTGCAATTGCTTTTTCTTCCAGTTCCAAAGCCTTTACTTGGTTTTGATGAATCATAGCAGCTTCAGTTGCCTTGTAGTGAAGTAGTGTGGCACTGTCCTCGTTGGTAATGTTCTGATAAAGGTAGCAGATGCCTTCGTGTTCTCCAAGAAGCTTTTGGAACAGACGGTAGTGATGCAATCGGGAACTGCTTTCCAATCCATGTGAGACTAATTTCTTCCAAGTAGTCCGTTCATCTTTATCTACAAAGAGTAGAGTGGTATTCAGGATATCTAATGCAAATCGAATGTGCTCATGATTGCTATCCGAAACCGTTTGTAACAGAGTGGCAAAAAAGGCTGGAGCCTGACTTAAGGAAAGAATTTTTCTTGCATTAATAATCTTGCGCAAGTACGGATTTAGCAACAGTCGTTGATGGTCCTTAACGAGCAGACCACATTCTTCTAAAATCTGAAGCTCATTGATATATGCACCATGCCAATCATAAAACAGTTTTACCGGGAATCCGCTATCCGGAGCAAGTGCAATTACCGATAAGACAGTAAGTGTATCAGACTCTAACTGTTGTAAGTCGAGCAGGGATTCTATATGCTTGTAGTAGGCTAGTTTGTGGTTTATATTGTCTTTGTTTAAAGTAATATTGCTGATGTCCTCTTTGAACAAAACATTTTCTTTTAGTTTTGACAGAAGAGTTTGGGCGGTTATAGTTCCATAAGAAAGCAAACGTGCCATCAGTTCAACGGTCATTGTATGATAATGAACAGTTTCTAACAGAAGAGACATTTCATCATTAGTGTATAAGCTTTGGTCTGTACAATGAGTTTTGAATAGTTCTTTAGCAACAGAAGGCTCTGCAATCACTTCATATTGAGGATAGTCTGTAAAAATATGTTGAGTGGTAAATACAGTTTGGCATTTTAAGGAGCAGACTTGTGAAAGTAAATTCTCCTGTGCTGTAGCCGGATTAAAGTTATCAATCACAATGAGACTGTCGTTCTTTAAAGTTTTTAAGAAACGAAAATGTCTGCGAAAGTGTTCTTTTTCAGTTAATGTATCAGAATCATCCACAAATTCCATATCTGCAATCATTTCATAGAGGCTACCGGTATATTCCAAGAACAGAATATTGGTGTAGTCTTTTTTGTGTGTTTTGCAATAAGCCTTAATAAGTTCACTTTTACCAATACCGGGTATGCCATGAAGAAAGAGTGTGTTATGTTCTTCCAAAAGAGCATCTATAGCGGCAATGGATTCCGGTCTGTCAATATATGTCTTTACCGGTTTTGGGACAGTGGCAGTAATGATAACATCCTCTACAGCCGGAGAGATTTCGGTGGCTTTCAGATTTGCTTTTACAAAAGGTCTTGAAATGGCAAATAATAAAATCTCTGATACGAAAATAGCTGCCTTAGAAGTATCGTTATCATCAAAATAGGAAAGTAACTGTCTGCGCTTTAATTCGGACACGGACACATCACGTATTAACAAATCATGTAAATCGGTTATTAAAGCACCTACATCGCTAATCATAAGGAAAACTTCTTCTTCCATATCTGCGTACATTTCTTCCTGATGTTTAGGAATCTGGTAGTAGCTTACAATCTTAGGGCTGATTTTTGCCTGTCCCTTCATCCATTTACAACATAAGCCTTCATCAAAAGAAAAGTCGGAATTATTCACGAAGCAGGAAAATAATGTGCTGATAAAAACAATCTGTGTCATATCTGCGGTTTCTATTAAATGTTTCTGTAGCAATGTAGCCACAGAATGAAAATCCAGTCTGTTCAATTCTTTTCTCCATTCCTTTGTCTAAGAATTCGCTCTGTAAAATATTCGTTTGCGAATGCACAGAGTCTTAAAGAAAGTATATCATAGAATATTGTTTCGAACAAGTGTTTGTTTTGCGAAAACATTCAAATTTCGGTCAAGTCTCATTCAATTTCAAACGGTTTCATCATTGTTACAATAATCTTAGTTTTCGAAGACTAAGAAATTTCTAGGGAAGCGAGGTGATGCAAAAGTTATGAATCAAGTGATGGAAAATGAGAACGGAGTTAAATCAGGTATTCCGATTTGGCGAAAGTATACGCTTTCTGTACAGGAGGCGTCGGAGTATTTTCATATTGGATACAAGAAACTTAGGAAGTTGATAGATGAGCATCCGGATGCGGATTTTATTCTGTGGAATGGTACCAGACCGCAGATAAAACGTAGGAAGTTCGAAGCATATATAGATGAAAATCTTAGCGCCATCTAGCATGGCAGACAAACGATTTTCGGTAGAAATAGAGTCAGAGTTATGGTATATTAAATGTATCATAGCTCGGCTCTCCAAGTTGGAAAGGAGCAAATGATATGTCATATGATGTAAGACGCGACAATAAAGGTCGCAAGCTATTAAACGGTGAGAGCCAGAGAAAAGATGGAATGTATGAGTACAAGTACTTGGACAATGCAGGTAAGAGAAAGTCGGTGTACAGTTGGAAACTGACTGCATCAGACCCATTGCCTCCGGGGAGAAAAGCATGTGTTCCGCTAAGAGAAAAAGAAAAACAGATTCAAAAGGATTTGTACGAAGGACTTCGTTATGAAGGCGGGGACATAACCGTTCTTGAACTGGTAAAGAAATATGTTGACCAAAAAAGAGGCGTGCGTCATAACACCAAAGCTAATTATAATTTTGTGATTAACATTATTGCAAAAGAAGAATTTGGGCAGAAACGGATTGATAAGGTGAAGTTATCCGATGCCAAGGCGTGGCTTATTAAGCTACAGGATGATGGAAGAGGCTATTCTACCATCCATACAGTGCGTGGTGTAGTCAGACCTGCGTTTCAGATGGCAGTAGATGATGACCTGATTCGGAAGAATCCATTTGAGTTTCAATTAAATACTGTGGTGGTAAATGACAGTGTTACCAGAGAGGCTATCAGCAGGGCAGAAGAGAGGGCATTTCTTAAGTTTGTGAAAGAAGATAAGCATTTTGCCAAGTATTATGACGGTATGTTTATTCTGTTTAAGACAGGACTTCGAATCTCTGAATTTTGCGGGCTGACCATTAGTGATATTGATCTTAAGAATAATCGTATCAATGTGGACCATCAATTACAGAGAACCAGAGACATGCGCTATATCATTGAGGATACCAAGACAGCCTGTGGTGTACGCATGATTCCTATGATACCTGAGGTGAAGGAGTGTTTTGAGCGGATTATTGGCAGTCGTCCGAAACCTAAGGTGGAGCCTATGATTGATGGCAGGTGTGGATTTTTATTTCTGGATAAAAACGAAATGCCGATGGTGGCTTTGCATTGGGAGAAATATTTTCAGCACGTTGTGGAAAAATACAATCGTATCTACAGGGTGCAGCTTCCGAAAATAACTCCTCATGTATGCAGGCACACCTATTGCAGCAACATGGCAAAGGCAGGAATGAATCCAAAGACCTTGCAATACCTTATGGGGCACAGCGATATCGGAGTAACATTGAACACTTACACACACTTTAAGTTTGAAGATGCACAGGCAGAAGTTTTACTTATGGATGAGAGTTGTCGTAAAAAATCATCTTAAGTGTCGAAAAACATTTTTCGTATGAGTGAGTAAATTGCTATGGAGGCAGTTATGTCTGCCTCCTGGCAGTATAAAGTCACTTTTTAAAAAAGGTGCTGTCGTAGAGAAAACTCAAATACGACAGTATTTACGACAAACAAGTGAAAAAATATGCCAAATTAAGCAAAAATATACCGAAATAAGGTGGAAGGCAAAAGTGCCAAAAACCTAGTAAAATCAAGGAGTTTTAAGGAATGATAAAAGTCTTATTCATCTGCCACGGCAACATCTGCCGCAGCACCATGGCAGAATCCGTCATGACCCACCTAATAAAACAACACAACCTAACCGACCAGATTCAAGTCGCCTCCGCGGCCACGAGCCGCGAAGAAATCGGCAATCCGCCGCATTATGGGACGGTACGGAAGTTAGAGCAGGTAGGGATTCCGGTTGTGCCACACCGCGCGGTGCAGATGACGAGAAACGATTACTTAGAATATGATTATTTAATCGGAATGGATACTGCGAATATCCGCAATATGACAAAAATTGCGTGTGGGGATTCTCAGAACAAAATATATAAATTATTATCTTTTGCAGGAGAAGGACGGGATGTTGCTGACCCTTGGTATACGGGAGATTTTGATGCAACGTATCGGGACGTGTCAGCTGGCTGCGAGGGATTGTTGGAATACCTGAAAGGAAACGAATTGTAATGTACGAGTGCCCGAATTGTGCGGCGAATTTAAAATTTCACATTGGGAAACAGGCATTATATTGCGAATATTGTGAAACGGTAATTGAGCCGTATTCTTTCCAAAAAGATATGGATGCCATGCAGCGGGAGGAATATGAGGTGACGGTTTTTGTTTGCCCACAGTGCGGTGGCGAACTTTTGACCGAGGATACGACAGCGGCTACTTTTTGCAGCTACTGCGGTGCTTCTACGATTTTAGACAGCCGCATCCGCAAGGAGAAACGTCCGAAGTATATTATTCCTTTTATGAAGGATAGGGCGGATTGTGTCAGTGCTTATGAAAAAATGATGAAGCATGCATTTTTCGTGCCGAAGCAATTAAAGGATAAGAAGTATATTGAGAGATTTCGGGGCATTTATATGCCTTTTTGGATGGACAATTATGAGTTCAAAGATAAGATTAAGTTTACAGGAAGTGCGAAAACGGAAGCAGACCGCATACACACAATAGAATGTAAGATAGATGCCCAATATAGGGGTTTTGTATACGATGCATCCTCTAATTTTTTTGATAATTTAAGCAGTGCAATTCTGCCTTATGATACGGAGAAAAAGAAAGAGTTTACGCCTGCATTTTTAAGTGGATTTTATGCAGATACGAATGATATTGATTATGAGATATATCGAAATGATGCCAGGGAGTTGGTGGTGGAAGATGCCATTAACCGCATGAAGCAGGAAAAATGTCTGGCAGATTATGAGATAAATGATATGCAGCATTATGGATTGCAGCAGGCACTTCGGTTTCAATCAGCAAATCAGGATTTTTCGCTGTTTCCAGTGTGGTTTTTATCTTATAGAAAAAAAGACCGCGTTGCTTATGCCGTCATGAATGGCCAGACGGGAAAGATTGCTGCAGATTTACCGGTTGCAGTACATAAATATTTGTTGAGTTCGCTGCTTCTTGCAATTCCTATTTTTCTGTTGTTGAATTTGCTGCCGGTAATCAAGCCGGCTGGATTTTTAATGATTGCAGCTTTTTTGTCTTTTGTGTGTTCCATTGTATCGAATGTTCAGCTTTCACATGTTATAGCGAGAGAAGGCGGAGCATTGGATAAAGGACGTTGGGCAAAAAGAAAAAAGACAGGTGAAAAAATGCCGCAGAAGAAAAAGTCTGTCCGCATCATGCAAAAAATTTCCAAAGTAATGATAGTACTTATCTGGATTTTGTGTGGTATGTGCATTTATGCGTTGATAACGATAGGAGCAGCGTGTTTTATACGCAAATATGACGTATCTGATATTGGAGCAGCTTTGATGTTAGTTTTTATCTGCCCGATTGTGACAGGACTTTTGATTTCCGGTGTTTATATAGGCTGTAAAAAGCTTCTTTCACAAATGACTCTGCCGGAATATTTCATGTATTGGAAGTTAAAGCTTCCACATTTGCTAAAGCCTTTGCTTGGTATGGTTATTGCTGCTGTGATTCTTGTGATGAAGCCGGAGGAAACGTTTTATTATTATGCAGGCGCTGTGCTATGCATGATTTTATGCGGCTTTACATTTATCAGTATTATCAAATACCACAACCTTTTGGCAACGCGTAAACTTCCTCAGTTGGAAAAAAGAGGAGGTGACGGGAATGTATAAGTTTTTGGTGAATCTGATAGAAAAATTGCCAATGAATTACATTATGAATGCTATGCTTGCAATCATCTTGGCATTACTTGTCAACTATGTCATTATCAGCATTATAACCCGCTTGAAAAAGCCAAAAGACGAAGAGATTATGAAAAGGATAGAGGTCGACTGGAGTGTAAAAAATGTGGTGGCGACCAGTATGAAAACAGGCCGTAAGTACAGCTTAGATGGCTCGAAAATAAATAATCATAAACCAAAGTTAAGCCGCCGCGAAAGAAAGCAAAAAAGATAGTTTTCAGATATTCGAAAACTATCTTTTTTTTGGAAAAATTTTATTATAAAAAATAGATGCAAAATCCTTCAAGACGATGTATAATAGAACTAACGTTCGATATATTATAAACAGGAGGTATAAAATGGAACAAAACAGAACCTATATTGCAATCGATTTAAAATCCTTTTATGCCTCGGTGGAGTGCGTAGAGCGGGGGCTTGACCCGCTTACGACCAAGCTTGTGGTGGCAGATGAATCCCGCACAGAGAAGACGATTTGTCTGGCGGTTTCCCCAGCGTTAAAGAAATACAAAATCCCAGGACGCGCGCGTTTATTTGAAGTTATCCAAAGGTGCAAAGAAGTTAAGATGCAGACGGGAGAAACGGTAGAATTTATCATTGCACCGCCCAGGATGCAGTTATATATAGATTACAGCAGTAGAATATATAAGAGTTATTTAAAATACATCAGCCCGGAAGACATTCATGTGTACTCGATTGATGAGGTATTTATGGATGTGACAAATTATCTGCATTTATATAAAAATGCGGATGGAAAGCCGGTAACAGCGCAGGAGCTTGCGCTTATGATGATAAAAAATGTATACAAGGAGACGAAAATTACTGCGACGGCGGGCATAGGAACGAATCTTTATCTTGCTAAAATTGCTATGGATATTGTTGCAAAACACGTAGAAGCCGATGAAAACGGCGTGCGTATTGCTTCGCTGGATGAGATGTCCTATCGGAAGCAGCTATGGGAGCACAGACCATTGACGGATTTTTGGCGGATAGGACGCGGCATCAGTAAGAGGTTAGAGGCAAACGGCATGTATACAATGGGAGATATTGCGCGGATGTCATTAAGCCCACATGGTTTTGGAACAGGCGAGGATTTTTTATTTAAATTATTTGGCGTGGATGCAGAGCTTCTGATAGACCATGCGTGGGGGATTGAGCCTTGCACTATGGAGGCAATCAAAAAATATAAGCCGAGCAATAATTCCATTTCCTCTGGTCAGGTGTTAAGCTGTGGCTATGATTTTGAAAAATGCCGGATGATTGTCAAGGAAATGGCAGAATTACAGGTTTTAGATTTGGTGGCAAAAAGAATGGTGACAGACTGCGTTACCCTTGATTTGGGTTATGACAGAGAGGTGCAAAATAACCGTTATCGTGGGGAAATGTCGTTGGATTCATACGGGAGAACCGTTCCAAAGCCTGCACATGGCTCTTACCGATTGAAGGAGTTTACCTCCTCCACTGAGCAAATCATGGAAGCAGTCCTTCAGGTTTACGATAACATTGCAGATAAGAATCTTTTGATAAAAAGAGTGACGCTTGGATTTGGAAATATTATCGATGAAAATAAAGCGGCATCCGAAAGCTATGTGCAGTTAGATTTATTTACCAACTATGAAAAAGAAGAGGAAGATAAAGCACAAAAAGAGCGGGAGCGCAAAATGCAGGAAGCAATGCTTAAAATTCAGGGGCGATATGGCAAAAATGCGATTTTAAAGGGCACAAATTTAGAAGAAGGTGCAATGACGATAGAGAGAAACCAGCAAATTGGTGGACATAAGGCATAGGTGGGAAAATGGGAAAATATGACGACATTATCAATCTTTCAAGACCCAAATCTAATCGTCCTTCAATGTCAGTAGCAGACAGGGCAAAAATATTTATGCCCTTTGCGGCGTTGAAAGGATATGAGGAGGCAATTGAGGAAAAACAAAAGCTAATGACGGCGCGAATGGAACTTTCCGAAGAGAAAAAGGAAGAGTTAGATGTGCAGTTACATGAATTATCCGAAAGACTCGCAGATGGCAGAACAGCGGAAGTCACTGTCAGGTATTATGTGAAAGACGAAAGGGCATCACAAGAAGAGCAGACAGAGCTTGGAAATTATATTGATGTTGCTGGAAAATTGAAAAAAATTGACACTTTTTTTGACCAAATAATCGTAGAGGAGCAGACGATTGCATTAAAGGATATTTTTTCCATTACCATTGTGTGATGTGGAGGTTATTACAATGGACAATTATCACTTTTTTCTAAGAAATTCTTTTGATTTTTTAGCATATAAAATATCAATTTAGAATTGAAAATTGACCTTTTTTAATATTGTGAGCGCGTATTATAACTTTTTGTTATAATAAAAACGAAATTTTATGCTTGCATTTTGATTTTCGGAGTGTTATAAATATTACAACATTAAAACACGAAAGCGTTGAAAGAGACTCTTGCCTTCAGACATCGACAGGAATACAGCGTCACCGACTGAGAGCGCTGTTTGAAAGAGGAGACAAAGGGAACACTCTGGAGCAGACTGGTTGAACCGGATTTGCAGCAGGCTTTAAACATAGCAAGTGAGACAGTAATCAGATAATAAATTTGATGTGTCAAGAGTTGTATAGCAGCCGCGAATACGTTAAGTAGGTCAGTACGTTGGTGCACGTTACGCACATTGAGTGGGAAAATGAGTTGATGTTCTCATTTTTCAATGCGGGTGGTACCGCGGGATTATTTTAGAAATATCTCGCCCTGAAAGAACAGAATGTTTTTTCAGGGCGTTTTTTTATTTAGAGAAACTGATTCTCATAAATGAAAAAGCCTATCGGGCGCATAACCCCGTCCCGCACCTATAATTTCCGAATATCGGATAGAAAAGGAGTGTACATGTATTATGGAATTCATGACAGGAGTAGCAGTAAAAGAAACAGTTGAAATCAGTGAAATCTTAAAAGGGGATTTCGAGGGCAAAAGCGTAAAGGTAAACGGAGCAGTTCATACCATCCGCGATATGGGAGAGGTAGCGTTCGTGGTCTTGCGCAAAAGAGAAGGTCTTCTTCAGTGTGTATTTGAAGAGGGCAAAACAAAATTTGATTTAAAATCATTAAAAGAAGCAGCAACCGTTGAGGTTGAAGGAACTGTGAAAACAGAGGACAGAGCACCAGGCGGCTTTGAAATCCGTTTAGACACAATCAAAGTATTATCCGAGCCGGCAGCACCAATGCCGCTTGCAATTTCCAAATGGAAATTAAACACATCTTTAGAAGCAAACTTAAACAATCGTTCTATTTCACTTCGAAATATCAGAGAACGTGCGAAATTCAAAATACAGGAAGGCATCGTCAGAGGCTTTCGTGATTTCTTATATGAGCAGGGATTTACAGAAATCCACACACCAAAAATCGGTGCAAGAGGTGCAGAGGGTGGAGCAAACTTATTCCGTATGGATTATTTCCACAGACCAGCCGTTTTAGCACAGAGTCCGCAGTTTTACAAGCAGATGATGGTGGGGGTATTTGACCGCGTATTTGAAACTGCTCCAGTATTCCGCGCAGAAAAGCACAATACCAAACGACACTTAAATGAATATACCAGCTTAGACTTCGAAATGGGCTATATCGACAGCTTTGAAGACATTATGGCAATGGAAACAGGATTTTTACAGTACACAATGGCACTTTTAGAAAAAGAGTATGCAAAGGAGTTAAAAATCTTAGGCGTGACACTTCCAAAAGTGGATAAAATCCCAACCGTTCGTTTTGACGAAGCAAAAAGACTGGTTTCTGAAAAATATAACCGTAAAATCCGCAACCCATACGATTTAGAGCCGGAAGAGGAAGCGTTAATCGGTCAGTATTTCAAAGAGGAGTGTGATGCAGATTTCGTATTTGTAACACATTATCCATCCAAGAAAAGACCATTTTACGCAATGGATGATCCGCAAGATTCCACCTTTACATTAAGCTTTGACTTATTGTATCAGGGGTTAGAGATTACCACTGGTGGACAGCGTATCCATGATTACCAGATGCTTTTAGATAAAATTGCAAAGCGTGATATGAGCACTGAGGGAATGGAGCAATATCTTGACACCTTTAAACATGGCATGCCGCCACATGGTGGACTTGGAATCGGTTTAGAGCGTCTGACAATGAAATTAATCGGCGAAGATAACGTTCGTGAGACAACACTCTTCCCAAGAGATTTGAGCCGTCTTGAACCATAGAATAGATGAAGAATGAAAAACGGCTCAAGTCTCTTGAGATTATGAGCAGATTAGAACCGTAGAACACCCAATGAAACAGATAGGAGAAAATCATGGCAAACATTATTTCTGATGAAACAATCGAGTATGTTGGAATCCTTGCAAAGCTTGAATTAAGCGACGAAGAAAAAGAGCAGGCAAAAAAGGATATGGGCGAAATGCTCGATTATATTGATAAATTAAACGAACTTGACACAACAGGCGTAGAGCCGATGTCTCATGTTTTTCCTGTAAAAAATGTTTTCAGGGAAGATGTTGTGACAAATGGTGATGGAAGCAAAGAGACACTTGCAAACGCTCCGGCAATGAAAGATAACGGATTTAAAGTGCCAAAGACAATTGGCTAGAAACGAGGAAAACATGAGTTTAATGAGTTTAACTGCCGTAGAATTAGGCAAAAAAATAAAAGCAAAAGAAGTGACGGTAAAAGAAGCAGTAACAGCCGCACTTGATGCGATTGAGAAAAAAGAAGAAAGCGTGCACAGCTTTGTAACCGTAGACAAAGAGGGCGCATTAAAACGTGCAGAAGAAGTGCAGAAATTAATTGATGATGGAACATTGACAGGTTCGTTAGCAGGCGTTCCGGTTGCAATCAAAGACAATATGTGCACAAAGGATATGCTGACTACCTGTTCCTCTAAGATTTTATATAACTTTGTGCCAACCTATACGGCGCAGGCAGTAGAGAATTTAGAAAAAGCAGGCGCAGTCATCATTGGAAAAACAAATATGGATGAATTTGCAATGGGAAGCACCACAGAGACCTCTGCCTTTGGCGTAACCAGAAATCCTTGGAACACCGAGCATGTACCGGGCGGTTCTTCCGGCGGAAGCTGTGCAGCAGTTGCAGCAGAGGAATGCTCCTTTGCTCTTGGTTCAGACACTGGCGGCTCTATCCGCCAGCCAAGTTCTTATTGTGGTGTTACAGGAATCAAGCCAACTTATGGAACAGTTTCCCGTTACGGATTGATTGCATATGGTTCTTCTTTAGACCAGATTGGACCAGTTGCAAAGGATGTAACAGACTGTGCCACAATTTTAGAGGTAATTGCTTCTTATGACAGCAAGGATGCCACTTCCATTCAAAGAGAGGATTACAAATTTACAGAGGCATTAGTGGATGATGTCAAAGGCATGAAAATCGGAATCCCAAGAGATTATTTTGGTGAGGGATTGGATGCAGAAGTAAAAGAAGCTGTTTTAAAGGCTGCAAAAGTATTAGAAGAAAAAGGTGCAATCGTAGAGGAGTTTGATTTAAGTCTTGTAGAATACGCAATTCCAGCATACTACGTGATTGCCTGTGCAGAAGCCAGCTCCAATCTTGCACGTTTTGATGGTGTGAAATATGGATACCGCACCGAAGAATACGAAGGTCTTCATAATATGTACAAAAAATCACGTTCCGAAGGCTTTGGAGCAGAGGCAAAACGCCGTATTATGTTAGGCTCTTTCGTATTAAGCAGCGGATATTACGATGCTTACTATTTAAAAGCACTTCGTACCAAAGCATTAATTAAGAAAGCCTTTGATGATGCTTTTGCAAAATATGATGTCATTTTAGGACCGGCAGCACCAGTGACAGCGCCAAAACTTGGAGAATCCTTAAGCGACCCGATTAAGATGTATCTTGGAGATATTTATACCATTTCCGTAAACTTGGCAGGTCTTCCGGGAATTTCCGTTCCATGCGGAAAGGATTCCAAAGGTCTTCCAATTGGTTTACAGCTGATTGGTGATTGTTTTGAAGAAAAAAAGATTATTCGTGCAGCATATGCTTATGAAACGACAAGAGAATATGAGCATTGTCCGCTTGGGGAATGCTAGAAGGGAGAGAAGAAATGAGTAAAGTATATGAGACAGTCATCGGTTTAGAGGTTCACGTAGAACTTGCAACAAAAACAAAAATCTTCTGCTCCTGTTCCACAGCATTTGGCGGTGCGCCAAACAGCCACACCTGCCCGGTTTGTACCGGAATGCCAGGTTCTCTTCCAGTGTTAAACAAACAGGTGGTAGAATATGCAACAGCAGTAGGACTTGCAACAAACTGCCAGATTACGCAGTATAGCAAATTCGACCGTAAAAATTATTTTTACCCGGACAATCCACAGAACTATCAGATTTCCCAGCTTTATCTGCCAATCTGCCGTAACGGAAGTGTAGAAATTGAAACGCCAGCAGGCAAAAAGAGCATTGGAATCCATGAGATTCATATGGAAGAGGATGCCGGAAAATTAGTACATGATGAGTGGGAAGACTGTTCGATTGTAGATTACAACCGTTCCGGTGTTCCGTTGATTGAGATTGTTTCTGAGCCGGATATGCGCTCTGCGGAGGAGGTTATCGCATACCTTGAAAAATTAAGAATGATTATCCAGTATCTTGGGGCATCTGACTGCAAATTAAATGAAGGCTCTATGCGTGCCGATGTAAACCTTTCTGTCAGAGAAATGGGAGCAAGTGAATTCGGAACACGTACCGAAATGAAAAACTTAAACTCTTTTAAAGCAATTGCAAGAGCAATTGAGGCAGAGCGTGCCCGCCAGATTGAACTTTTAGAAGAAGGAAAACAGATTGTTCAGGAGACAAGACGCTGGGATGACAACAAAGAATATTCCTTTGCAATGCGTTCAAAAGAGGATGCGCAGGATTACCGTTACTTCCCAGAGCCGGATTTGCCACCAATTGAAATCAGTGACGAATGGATTGCAGAAATTAAAAGCCGCCAGCCGGAGCTTCGTACCGAAAAAATGGCGAGATATATTTCTGAATTTGAACTGCCGGAATATGATGCAGACATTATTACCGGACATAAGAAGCTTGCAGATATTTTTGAGGCAACTGTGGCAATCTGCAACAAGCCGAAGAAAGTTTCTAACTGGTTAATGGTAGAAAATATGCGTCTTTTAAAAGAGCATGAGATGGAAGTGGAAGACTTAAGCTTTTCACCGGAAAATCTTGCAAAATTAATTGAGCTTGCGGAAAGTGGCACAATCAACAGCTCGGTTGCAAAGGACGTATTCGAAGAAATCTTTTTACATGATATTGACCCGGATAAATATGTGGAAGAAAAAGGCTTAAAAACAGTCAATGACGAGGGTGCACTTCGCAGCACCATTGAGCAGATTTTAGCAGCAAATCCACAGTCGGTAGAGGATTATCACAATGGAAAAGAAAAAGCAATGGGATTCCTTGTTGGTCAGACCATGCGAGCCATGAAAGGAAAAGCAAATCCAGCAATGGTAAATCAGCTTTTAAAAGAATTATTATAATAGGAAGAAAAAGACTGTTTTGAAAATATTGTGTACTGTCTTGCAATGACATAATTTGTATTATCACAAGTTTACGCCATTCGCATGGATTCTTTCGACAATAAAAAGTTTTTAGAACAGTCTTTTTACAGCTTGATAAATGGCGTGAGCAACGCCATTTTCTTCATTTGATAAGGTAATAAAATCTGCGGCAGCTTTTACATCCGCAGAGGCATTTCCCATTGCTACACCAATTCCGGCAGCAGTGATGATGTCAAGGTCATTTTGGCTGTCGCCGCAAGCCATCGTTTCTTCCATAGATATATGGAATTTTTCTGCAAGAAAAAGAAGCCCTTTGCTTTTGGTGGTTTCTGCTTTCGTAAATTCGAGGTTCGCATAGCCTCCGGTCTGAAAGGTAATCTCAGGAAATTCAGATAAAATAGAAGCAACTGAATTACGGTCTTTATAGCTTCCGTCTGAAAGAGGATAAAAATATATGGTTATTTTTTCTACTTGCAGATTGTTTTCTAAAATAAAATCTGAAAGATTTTCTACATAATTGCCTGTTGCTTTCACATATTCCCTCGTTGCAGAGGGCATTTGGGAAAGTTTATCGATAATTGGAAGCATTCGTTTTTCGCAATAACGTTTTCCCTGAATAAAAGCATCAAAATGAATCTCTTTTTCTTTAAGTCTTGGAATGATTGGACATACAATTTCCGGTGGCATACAACTAGAGTAGACACATTCTTTTTCCGGCAGACGGTAGATAGCAGCCGCATTTGAGGTAATAGCGTAGTCGATGCCAAGGCTGCAAAGCAGCTCAACAGGAAGTCCGATATAGGCTCTGCCAGTAGAAATAACTACATGAATGCCACTGTCTGTGGCTTTTTGGATAGCAATCTGATTTTCTTTGGAAATTTGTCCCTGATTATTTAAGAGAGTTCCGTCCATATCTAATGCGATAAGCTTGATATTTTTTTTCATAGGCATCCTTTCTGCTTTTTATTCATAGGGATTTGCTCGTACGCAGCAACGCTTTTGTCTTGTGCTACTATAATATAGAAGAAACAGAAAAATAGCAAATGAAAAAATGAGAAAAATAAGCAATTTGTTGAAAGAGAAAAGCTTGCACATACAGGGCAGAAATGGCATAATTATCAGTAATTGTAGAAGAACTGACAATTTACAGATGCACTGGGAAATAACAGGGTTCTGTAAAGGTTCATCGTAATAGAAAGGTAAGGAAAGATGACAAGAGAGGAATTTAGAGAGTTAGTAAACAACGGTCCAGTGATTTTAGATGGTGCGACAGGAAGTAATCTGCAGATGGCAGGAATGCCGGTTGGTGTCTGCCCGGAACAGTGGATTTTAGAAAATAGAGAAGTGATGATAAAGCTTCAGCAGGATTATGTGGCAGCAGGAACAAATATTTTATATGCGCCAACCTTTACTGCAAGCAGAATTAAATTAGAAGAATATGGATTGCAGGATAAATTAGAAGAGATGAACCGCGAGCTTGTGGCTATTTCCAAAGAGGCTGCAAATGGAAAAGCACTGGTTGCCGGAGACCTTACAATGACAGGTCAGCAGCTTTATCCAATTGGAGATTTAATGTTTGAGGATTTAGTTGACGTGTACAAAGAGCAGGCAAAGGTGATTGTAGACGCAGGCGCAGACCTTTTTGTTGTGGAGACTATGATGAGTTTACAGGAATGTCGTGCCGCAGTAATTGCGATTCGCGAAGTATGTGACCTTCCAATTATGGTATCGCTTACATACAATCCGGACGGCAGAACACTTTACGGAACTGACCCGGAAACAGCAACAGTTGTATTGCAGAGCCTTGGAGCAGACTGTATCGGTATTAACTGCTCCACAGGACCGGAGGCTATGATTGCGCCTGTAAAACAGATGGCAGAATATGCAACTATTCCAATTCTTGCAAAACCAAATGCAGGACTTCCGGAATTAGAAAATGGTGTTACTGTATACAAGACCACACCGGAGGATTTTGCAGCATGGGGCAAAATGTTAGTAGAAGCAGGTGCGTCAATTATGGGTGGCTGCTGTGGTACAACACCGGAGCATATCCGCGCATTAACTGAAGCAATTAAAGATATGCCGGTAAGAAAACCGCTTGAGCGAAAAAGAAGAGTACTTACTTCTGAGCGAAGAATGGTCGAAATTGATTTAGACGGCAAATTTATGGTGATTGGTGAGCGCATCAATCCTACCGGAAAGAAAAAATTACAGGCAGAGCTGCGCGAAGGCAGTTTAAACATGGTGCGTGAAATGGCGTTAAGTCAGGAGGAAAACGGCGCACAGATTTTAGATATTAATATGGGAATGAATGGCATCGATGAAAAAGAAATGATGTTAAATGCCATTTACGAAGTTACAACAACGGTAGACTGCCCACTTTGTATTGATACAAGCTATGTGGATGTTATGGAAGCTGCACTCCGCGTTTATCCGGGACGTGCGTTAATTAACTCCATTTCTCTGGAAAAAGAAAAGATTGAAAAGCTTCTTCCAATTGCAAAAAAATACGGTGCAATGTTTATTCTTTTACCATTATCTGATACGGGACTGCCAAAGGATTCTAAGGAAAAGCACGAGATTCTTGGAAAAATCATGGACGAAGCCCTTCGTATCGGTATGGACAAAGAAGATATTATTGTGGATGGACTTGTGGCAACGGTTGGCGCAAATCCAAGAGCTGCCATTGAATGTTATGAGACATTTTCTTACTGTAAAAATGTATTAGAGCTTCCAACTGTCTGCGGACTTTCTAATATTTCCTTTGGTCTGCCGGAACGAGCTTATGTAAATACTGCATTTTTAACAATGGCAATTTCAAAAGGACTTACAATGGCAATTGCAAATCCATCTCAGGAATTGTTAATGAATGCGGCATATGCATCGGATTTACTTTTGGCAAAAGAGGAAAGTGACATCCGTTATATCAACCGTATGAATATGCTTTCCGAGAAATACGAGGGAACAGAGCTTGTCCGCGTGCCTGTAGGCAGCAGTGTACAGCCTGCGGATAGCGCAAAGAGTGGAAATGCAGCATCTGCATCAAAAACAGGGGATGGAAGCGCAGAAGAAAAAAGTGCTGTTTTCCATGCAGTATTAAAAGGAAATAAGGGCATTATAATAGAAGAAACAAAAAAATTACTCGATGCCGGAGAAAAGCCTGGTGAAATTATTAACAATCATCTGATTCCTGCAATCAATGAGGTCGGAGTGCTTTTTGACAAGCAGAAATATTTCCTTCCACAGCTGATTTCAAGTGCCAACACAATGAAAATGGCAATTGAATATTTAGAGCCAATGTTAGAGCATGATGACAGCGGAGAAGAGAAAGCGACCATCGTTGTGGCAACCGTCGAAGGCGATATCCATGACATTGGAAAAAATCTAGTTGTTCTGATGTTAAAAAATTACGGATATAATGTAATCGACATGGGAAAAGATGTTCCGGCAGAAGAGATTATTGATACCGCAATGAAAAACAATGCAAAGGTAATTGGTTTATCTGCGCTAATGACCACAACTATGATGCGTATGAAAGACGTGGTAGAGCTTGCCAAAGAAAAGGGCTGTGACTGTAAAATCGTAATTGGTGGTGCATGTATTAACGAAAGCTTTGCAGAAGAAATTCATGCAGATGGATATTCAAAAGATGCAGCAGAGTGCGTAAGATTGGTAGAGCGTCTTCTGGCATAAGGAAAACGGCGTGTTTTGGGCATTTTAACGCTGCCTAAGACACGTCGAAAGATATCTAAAATGTATGAAAAAAATAAAAAATTAAAAAATTTCAAAAAAATATGAAAAAAGGTGTTGACATTTTTTTTGTGGCGTTGTATACTTTAGAAGTCGGTTGCGGGAAACACAAAAAACCACGACGACAAAGACTTATGGGATCTTAGCTCAGCTGGGAGAGCATCTGCCTTACAAGCAGAGGGTCATAGGTTCGAGCCCTATAGGTCCCATATATATAACATGGCGAGATAGCTCAGTTGGCTAGAGCACATGGTTCATACCCATGGTGTCGAGGGTTCGAATCCCCCTCTCGCTACTAAGAAGAATGTTGATGAGTCAACATTCTTTTTTTGCTTTATAGGAGGGAAAATTATGCGAGTAGGAATGGGATATGATGTCCACAAATTAGTAGAAGGCAGAGATTTGATTATGGGTGGTGTGAAAATTCCACATACATTAGGTTTATTAGGTCATTCAGATGCAGACGTGCTGCTTCATGCGATTATGGATGCTTTATTAGGAGCAGCTGCATTAGGTGATATTGGAAAACATTTTCCAGACACAGACCCGCAGTATAAAGGCGCATCAAGTGTGATGCTGTTAGAGCACGTGGGAAAACTGATTACAGAAAAAGGATTTGTGATTGAAAACATTGACGCAACCATTATTGCACAGAAGCCAAAGATGCGTCCACACATCGAAGAAATGGAGAAAAATATCGCAAACGCATTAAAAATAGGTGTCAGCCAGATTAATGTAAAAGCGACCACAGAAGAGGGACTTGGCTTTACAGGAACAGAAGAGGGAATTTCTTCGCAGGCAATCTGTGCTTTATCCACTATTTACGAAAATAGCGTGACGGTGGCAGATTCTGCCGGAGGATGTGCAGGCTGCCCACATCGGTAACAGTTCAGCCCACGCCATAAGTAAATGCAAAGATTTTCTTGACAAAATCCCTTGAACTGAATACACTATATTAGAACATAAAGTAACTAATATAGTGAAAAGCGTTGAACGGAAAGAGTAGGAAATCAGACAGCGGATAGAGAGAGACTGTCACCGGCTGAAAGCAGTCTTGCGGAAGAGATTTTTGAAGTGCATTCGGGAGCTGTTCGAAGGAAAATGCGGCTGTGATAGCAGTTTGTAAGTATTTCGAATCGGATTACACACGTTACGTGTCTTGAGTGAAAAGTTGTAGCAATCTACTATCCCACAATATTTTTACGGATGGTGTTAATTGTTACTGAATTTAAATAGAGTGGAACCGCGGATAAATTCGTCTCTAAACAGAGAGGAACAGATTCGCGGTTTTTTTGCTTTATAGGAAAGAGCTTGTCACGCTAATGCGTGAAAGTTCTTCCTATAAAGCAAAAAAGCACTTCGTGCATAGATGCGCACTCGCGCGAAGATGTAGTATGTCGCAAGCGACCGCGCTCGGCGCGAGAATGTGCCAAGGCACATTCTTGTTTATTTCCTATAATATTCGCGAAGAAAGGAGAAAATAATGGCTTTTTTTCAACATATAAAAGAAGAATTTCAAGTAATTAAAGAACGTGACCCGGCAATTAAATCGGCGATGGAAGTTTTGCTTTATCCGAGCTTTCGTGTTATGCTTAGCTACAGGCGTGCACATAAGTTATATTTAAAAGGTCACTATTTCTGGGCAAGACTGATTTCCCAGCGGGCAGTCAGAAGAACAGGAATTGAGATACATCCGGGTGCAACGATTGGAAAAGGATTTTTCATTGACCATGGAAGCGGTGTTATCATAGGAGAAACCGCGATTGTTGGAGATAACGTTACATTATATCAGGGCGTGACATTAGGCGGTACTGGAAAAGAAACCGGGAAGCGTCATCCAACGATTGGGGATAATGTTATGATTTCTGCGGGAGCTAAGATTATTGGTTCTTTTACCGTAGGAGAAAATTCCAAAATCGGTGCAGGAAGCGTTGTTTTAAAAGAAGTTCCGCCAAACTGTACGGTGGTCGGTGTGCCGGGACATATCGTAAAACGTGATAACATCAAGATTCCAAGAAATGACATGAATCAGGTGGATTTGCCAGACCCGGTACAGGAAGACATCAATGTCCTTGCCAAAGAAAATGCAGAACTGGTAAACAGAGTGCTTGATTTAGAAAAAGATGTCAAAGAACTGATTAGCTTAATCAAGGACATGGAAAAATAAATAAAAAAAGATAAGGAATGGAGAAACAAATGGAAAACAAATTTAAGTTTTATAACACATTAACAAGAACTGTAGAAACTGTAATTCCACACGAGGACGGCAAAATCGCAATGTATACCTGTGGACCTACAGTATATCATTTTGCACACATCGGTAATCTTCGCAGCTACATTATGGAAGACGTTTTAGAAAAAGCACTCCGCTATGTTGGATATGATGTAAAACGTGTTATGAATATCACTGACGTAGGACACCTTTCTTCTGATGCTGATACAGGCGAGGATAAGATGTTAAAGGGTGCACAGCGAGAGCACAAAACAGTTATGGAAATTGCAAAATACTATACAGATGCATTTTTTGATGACTGCAAAAAATTAAATATCAAAACACCAGACGTGGTTGAGCCGGCAACAAACTGCATTCCAGAATTTATTCAGATGATTGAGGGCTTATTAGAAAAAGGATATGCATATTTAGCAGGCGGAAACGTTTACTTTGATACTTCAAAGCTTGATGATTATTATGTATTTTCTTCCCAGACAGAAAAAGATATGTTAGTCGGCGTTCGCGATGATGTAGAAGAAGATACCAATAAGAAAAATAAAAACGACTTCGTTCTCTGGTTTACAAAATCCAAATTCGAAGACCAGGCATTAAAATGGGATAGTCCTTGGGGCGTTGGTTATCCGGGCTGGCACATTGAGTGCTCAAGCATCAGCTTAAAGCATTTAGGCGAATATATGGACATTCACTGTGGTGGCGTTGATAATATTTTCCCACACCACACCAACGAAATCGCACAGTCTGAAAGCTATTTAGGACATAAATGGTGCAATTACTGGTTTCATATCCAGCACTTAAATGATAAATCAGGTAAAATGAGTAAGTCTAAGGGAGAATTTTTAACAGTTTCTCTTTTACAGGAAAAGGGTTATGACCCGGTTGTATACAGAATGTTCTGCTTACAGTCCCACTATAGAAAACCATTAGAATTTTCTTATGAAATCATGGACAACACAGCAGCCGCATACAAAAAGCTGGTAAACCGAATTGCAGGCTTAAAGGATGAGGGCGAAGTTGAGCAGGCAGCATTTGCAGAATATAAAGCCAAATTTGAGGATGCAATTTCAAACGATTTAAATACTTCCATGGCAATCACTGTACTTTATGATTTATTAAAGGCAGACACCAATGACAAAACAAAATTAGAGTTAATCAAGGATTTTGATTTTGTATTATCCTTAAATCTTTTAAATCCTGCCAAAGAGGAAGAAGAGGGCGTAGATGCAGAATTAGAAGCATATGTACTTGCCAAAATCGAAGAACGTAAAGAAGCAAAGAAAGCAAAAGATTTTGCGACGGCAGATGCAATTCGCGATGAATTACTTGCCAAAGGAATTGAAATCAAAGATACGCGTGAAGGTGTAGTATGGAAAAGGGTTTAGATTCATATTTAAAAGAACAATTTCAGATTCCGGATGTTGACATCCGCACATATTCGCCACTTACCTTAGCGTATATTGGCGATGGGATTTTTGACCTTGTTATCCGCTCTGTGGTGGTTGCCAAAGGCAACACCAGAGCCGGAGAGTTACATAAACGGACAAGCCAGATTGTAAAAGCACATACACAGGCAGAAATGATGGAAATATTGCTGCCGCTTTTAACAGAGGAAGAGGAAGCAGTATACCGCCGCGGAAGAAATGCGAAATCTCCAACGATGGCGAAAAATGCGACCATGTCGGATTATCGGAAAGCAACCGGCTTTGAAGCACTGATGGGCTATCTTTATTTACAGGATAAAATGGAGCGAATCGTAGAGCTTGTAAAAGCAGGCACTGACGGGTTACATCTGAAAATGTGATGATAGGAAAGCTTCTGATAGATTGCAGAAGTGTGATTATTTCGATGCGCCTAAGGCGGCGGGATAAGGAAAGGACATAGAATTTATGGGATACGAAGAATTGAAAATTGAAGGAAGAAACGCTGTATTAGAAGCATTTCGTTCCGGCAAGACAATCGATAAATTATTTGTGTTAGACGGCTGCCAGGATGGACCAGTCCGTACCATCGTAAGAGAAGCAAGAAAGCACGACACCATCATTAATTTTGTGGAAAAAGAGCGTTTAGACCAGCTTTCTGAAACAAAAAAGCATCAGGGTGTCATTGCGGTTGCAGCAGCATATTCTTATGCAGAAGTAGACGATATTTTAAAAAATGCCGAGGAAAAAGGCGAGCCGCCATTTATCTTCTTATTAGATAATATCGAAGACCCACACAACCTTGGAGCGATTATCCGTACTGCGAATCTTGCGGGTGCACATGGCGTTATCATTCCAAAAAGAAGAGCGGTAGGTCTTACTGCAACAGTTGCAAAAACCTCTGCAGGAGCTATCAATTATACTCCAGTTGCAAAGGTTACAAATTTAACAGCAACCATTAAAGAGTTAAAGGAAAAAGGAATCTGGTTTGTCTGTGCAGACATGGGTGGCACAGAAATGTATAAGCTCGATTTAAAAGGACCAATCGGTCTTGTTATTGGAAATGAGGGCGAAGGAGTCAGCAAGCTTGTAAAAGAAAACTGCGATTTTATTGCATCTATTCCAATGAAAGGTGACATTGATTCCTTAAACGCATCTGTTGCAACAGGTGTTTTGGCATATGAAATCGTAAGACAGAGATTACAGTAAGTGAGGTATCTGGGGTGGATTCTTATCGTGATTTGACAGACGAGCAGTTAATTGCGAAGCTGCGGTCTGGTGATACGAAAATTATGGACTATATATTAGATAAGTACAAACCGCTGGTGCGAAAAAAAGCAAATGCGATGTATTTAATCGGCGGTGAAACAGACGACTTGATACAGGAAGGCATGATAGGTCTTTTTAAGGCAATTCGTGACTTTCGCATGGAAAAAGAGACTTCCTTTTTTCATTTTGCAGAGCTTTGCATTACACGTCAGATATATACAGTGGTGGAGGCTTCTAATCGGAAAAAACATGTTCCGTTAAACACCTATGTTTCTTTTTATTCTGAGGTAGGAGAAGAGGGCGTGTCACTGGCAGAAACATTAACAGCGAGTGAATTAGATGAGCCGGAGCAGCTTGTCATTAGTCAGGAAAGTTTAAATTTATTTTTGGAGCGTCTGCGTGGGAAATTAAGCAAAATGGAATGTGAAGTGTTAGATGATTATCTTTCCGGTTTAAACTATCAGCAGATAGCTGTAAAAATGGGAAAAAGCCCGAAAGCAATCGATAATGCATTGCAAAGAATAAAAATAAAAGTTTCACAATATGGAACTTAAGACCGCGAAGAGACACAAAAAACGAAAATGTTGTGCAAATGTTACAAAAAAAGTCGAAGAAAATTGTAACATTTGTGAACACTTTCGGTTGGCTCTATGCTATTATAATTCTTGTAAAAACCCCCCAATACATTATATATAGTTTTTGCTATACCCCATAGTAAAAATACCTTCTCCTAAAAAGAACAGCTGGTCGACAGGCTGTTCTTTTTTTAATTCATAGGAATTTGTGTAAATTCCTATGAATTAAAAAGCCCTCCGGGCAGGATGCGCACTCGCGCGAAGATGTAGCACGTCGCAAGCGACCGCGCTCGGCGCGAGAATGTGCCAAGGCACATTCTTTGTTCTGTATTTTAAAATAAGTACCTATTTCCTATTGGAATTATTTGGGGAATCGAATAGCATATAACGTGGGAGTTATTTCCTAATATACATATCTGAGGAGGTTAATTATGGATAAGAAGACAACGGGCATCATAGCGTACATCACATTGGTAGGCTGGTTAATCGCATACTTCACAGGCGATAAAGAGGGAGCAAAATTCCACTTAAATCAGTCTTTAGTTTTAATTATCGCAGAATTAATTGCAAGTGTAATTTCAAGAATTACATTTATTGGTGCAATTGTTGGCGGTGCGCTTAGTATTGTATTATTTGTTTTCTGGATTATGGGACTTGTTGCAGCATGTAAAGACGAAGAAAAAGAAGTGCCAATTCTGGGCGGAATTAAAATTTTAAATTAGTTTTTGGAAACCATTTGCATGAAAGTGCAAATGGTTTTCGAGTGTAAAAGGGAGAAGATACTTATGATAAAGGATTTAACAAAAAAGACGTTTAAATCAGCGTTATTTTTAATGTTAGTAGTACTTGTTTTAGGAATTGTATTAGTATATTTTTCAGCGAGTGGATTTTTTAGAGTTATAAAAGGACATTCTGTATTTGAAGAGCTTGCACCGGAGGAAATCAGCAATCAGATTGTAGATGCTTCTATTAAAGATAACTTTGGTGCATTTTTGGAAGAATATTCAAAAAATACAAAAACACGCGTAGAAACCAGCAAGGCTTTTTACTATGTTATCTGGACAGGAGATGATGAGGCAGAAGATTTCCGTTATATGGCAATTAAAGTGCCAGCATCCTATGAAGATGAAATGGAAAAAATGGCTGATAATACCTATAGTTATCTGTCAAATGAGCCAATTGAATTTTCAGGTTCTATTGAGAAAATGACTGATGAAGAGTATCGTTATTTTAAAGAATACTTTATGGATGGCGGATACACAGAGGAAGAATTTGAGCAGTATACACTTCCATATTATATTGATGTAAACAAGCTGACAGGTGGCAGTGCTGTCGTGGCAGTCATTCTTTTTGTAGGTGGATGTTTCAGTATTATTAGTGGAATTTGGCTTTGTGTTTCAGCATTAACAGGCGGTCTGGTAAAGAAAATGTGTAAGGACATTGAAGCGGCAGGTTACACTGAAAGTGTTGCAGATGCTGATTATCAGGCAGGAGTTGACTTTAAGAAATCTACTAGAATTAGTAATATTTTTACCTATTATATTGATAGTCATAGTCAGGCGCGTGCACTTTTAAATAAAGATATTGTATGGGCATATCTGCAGACAACCACACATCGAACAAATGGTATTAAGACAGCAACAACTTACGCAATTAAAGTATTTACAATTAATGATAAGAAAAATCCAATTCTCCTTGATGTTAAAAATGAGAAGACAGCTTTAGAAATGGTGGAATACATGAACTCTCATATGCAATGGGCAGTTGTTGGATATCATGATGAGATTAGCAAAATGTATTACAATGACTATGAAACATTTCTCCAGCAGAAATACAACACCTATAGATAGGCTTAGAATCTGTATACAGCAGATGGAAGGATAACAGGAAGATGATATTAGAGACACACAGCTGCGTACTGAATGGTCTATGTTTGGATTATAAAACGGAAGAAAACTGGTTTTTAGACAATGTAGGTAATTGCAAAATACATCTGCTTACAGAAGAAAATGTATCCTGTTATAACTTTACGCTTTTGGAAAAAGAAACGAATCTTTCTTATTGTGGAAAGGTATACTTTGTCAATCAGCGTCTCAAAGGCTTGGAATTAAGCATAGCAGACGCTGATAGGCAAAGCTGTCTGCGTACCACTGTAAAAGATACGCTTGGGGATGCCGATGTGGTAACAGCAGACAAAAGCTATTACTTTTTTAATCGTATGAAATACTGTCTTATGGAAAATGGAGAAATTTTGCTGATAGAATTCCATAAGGAGTACAAGAAAAGAATCGTTCATATGGATAATCTTTTTAAATTATTCAGAGTGTACAAGCTTCGCGGAAGTTTCCGATATTTTGGTCTGGCAGGGCTGTTACTTCTTACGCTTGGATATTCTTATAATGTATATAAGGCATTCGATTCCTGGATGGATGTAAGAAGCGACTTTTATATGGAAGAAATGATTACACAGATGATTTTTGTTTTGCCATTGCTTTTGTGGACGATACGAAATCTCTTAGGCTTATATAATCTGGAATATTCCCATTTAGGAAAACGATTTAAGAATTTCTGCGATGGAACAGACCGAAAAAACTTTTACAGAAACCTGTATTTTTTAAATAAGGAATTAAAAACCCCGGAATATAAGGATGGTAATATTCGAATTACCAGAAATTTTGTCTGTGTTAGAGAGTCACCTTTGGGACTTTATGTTGTAGTTCCAAAGAAAAATATATTAGAAACATCTTATGGGATTATGACGATGCGTACAAAGGCAGGTAACGTTACGCATCCCTGCGTTGACTTTAAAGCGGCAGATGGTGTGACTTATAAGTATGTAAGTAAGAAAAAAGAGCGTATGGATATGGTAAAAGCACTTATCAAATAAATCATGAAGCAATGAGAGAGTATTTCTGAAAAAATCGGAAATACTCTTTTTATATAATGAAATTTGTAGTAAAACCTTGTAGATTTTTTACACTTTACAAGAAAAAACACTAATGTTAAAATACTGTCTAGGTATGAAAAAAGATGTGTAAGAACAAGTTAGACAACATAAGTTGCAGCGGGATAAAGTAGGAGGAAGCGTGAATGGCGAACCTGTTTCGGATGTTACTTGCGCAGATTCAGCCCAGAAAGAGTGGACCGGAGAACAGGACAACATATGGCGGCGAACGTCAGCATGTATATAATACCGAGAAACGGTCAGAGCTGGAGAAGAGCCATGCAGCAGAGAATATGCATGAGCGGGAAAGGACACGAAGTAAATTGGAAAAAGAAGATTTTTTATTAAGTCAGATTGACGAATTCAGAGAGAAAGCAAAACAGTTACAGAGCTTATTAGCAGCAAAAGAAAGCAAGGTACAGGAGTTACAGACGTTAGTAAGTGAACGTGAAGATAAAGCACAGGAATTAGAGCAGATATTAACCGAGCGTCAGGAAGAAGCAGATAAAATCATGTTAGATTTTAATCAGAAGGTGGACAAGCTTTCTTCCAAAGTAACTGCAAAGATGTCTGAAATCGAAGTTTCCATTTCAGAGCAGGTGGCAGAAGTAAAACGCGCAAGCGAAGAGCAGATAGAAGCAAATCGCAAATTAAACGAAGAGCAGATTGCTGCAAACCGCAAAATCAGTGAAGAGCAGTTAGCTACCAATAAACAGTTCTTAGAAGAACAGGCAATTGCAAACAAGAAGTTAAGTGAAGGACAGATTGCTGAGGTCAAGGAATTATTAGAAAATGCAACAACACAGCTGGAGTCTATTAAGACAGATTTATCAGAGAAAGTTCATTCAGAAAACGTAAAATGTTATCGCAATATTCAGGATTTATTTAATGAATTCGATTCTAAGATTGAAAAGATGGATGAGATGGAAAAGGGCGTTGGTTCTGTAAAAGGATATGTAAAATGTCTGACATGGTTTTCCATTTTGAACTTTGTTGTTTTAATCGGATTTATTCTTTACTCAGTAGGAGTATTTAATTTTTAAAGAAGAGGCGCATAGCAGATACATATGAGTTATTACGCAAATGCCGGTCTGTATTTACAGGCTGGCAATTGTTATTAGAGGAGATTATTGATGAATTTTGAACCAAAAAAAGTATGGGTAACAGGACATAAGAATCCAGATACAGATTCTATCTGTGCAGCGATAGCTTATGCATATTTTAAAAATCAGCTTGGTGAGCGCGAATACATTCCAAAGCGTGCTGGCGCAGTCAGCGCAGAAACACGCTATGTACTTGACTATTTTAAAATGGAAGAGCCAGAATTAATCACAGATGTTGGGGCGCAGATTAAAGATATTGCACTGCGTAAAACAATGGGAGTCAGCTCACACATTTCCTTAAAGCGTGCATGGGAGCTGATGAAAAAGTTAGATGTTGTAACACTTCCTGTCACAAATCGTTTAGATAAGTTAGAGGGTGTGATTGTTACAAAGGATATCGCGACCTCCTACATGGATGTATACGATAACTGTGTACTTTCAAAGGCAAGAACCCAGTATAAAAATATCGCAGAAACTTTAGACGGAAAGATTATTGCTGGAAATGAGCATGCATATTTTGTACGTGGAAAGGTTGTCATTGGTTCATCGAATCCGGAATACGTTTCTGAGTATGTGGAGGCAGATGACCTTGTTATTTTAGGTGCGAAAAAAGAAACTCAGATTCAGGCAATTGAAGCAAATGCAAGCTGTATTATTGTCGGCTGCGGCGTGGAAGTGGATGAGTCTGTTATTTTGATGGCAAAGAAAAAGGATTGTATTATTATTACAACTCCATTTGATACCTTTTCCATTGCGCGTCTGATTAATCAGAGTATGCCAATCAAAGAGTTTATGACAAAGGATAAGCTGATTACCTTTGATATTGATGATTATGTCAATGATGTCAAGGATACGATGTCCAAAATCAGACATCGCGACTTCCCGATTCTGGATGAAAATGGTAATTATGTTGGAATGATTTCCAGACGTAATTTGATGAGTATGCAGAAAAAGCAGATTATTTTGGTCGACCATAATGAGAAGTCACAGGCAGTTGATAATATTAATGAAGCAGAGATTTTAGAGATTATCGACCATCACAGAATCGGAAGTTTGGAAACAATTTCGCCTGTTTATTTCCGAAATCAGCCATTAGGCTCTACCTCTACCATTATTTATCAGATGTTTCAGGAAAAAAATATCGAGATTCCGGCAAATATTGCAGGTCTTTTGATGGCGGCAATTATTTCTGATACCTTGATGTTCCGTTCCCCAACCTGTACACAGCTTGACATTATTGCAGCAGAAGCATTAGCTAAAATCGCAGGTGTGGAAATCGAAGTATTTGCGAAAAATATGTTCCAGGCGGGCAGTGATTTTGGCAATAAAACAACCGAAGAAATCTTTTATCAGGATTTTAAGATATTCCATACAGAAGGTTATGATTTTGGCGTATCGCAGGTAAGTGCAATGAGCCGCGAAGAGTTAGATAAGGTAGGAAAAGAACTGCAGCCATTCTTAAAACAGGTATTAGGCGAAAAGAAACTTGACATGGTCTATGTCATGATGACAGATATTTTAGAAGAGTCCTCCAAAATTATCTTCGAAGGTCACGAAGCAAAAGAAATTTTAATGGATGCTTTCTCCTGCTCCGGTGATGACGACGGAATTCTCTTAGAGGGAATCGTCTCCCGTAAAAAGCAGATGATTCCATCCCTCATGAATGCAATGGCAGAGAAAAATCTGTAATTTAGGGACGCAGCCTTTTTTTCGAAATCTAGGGACGCAGCCTAAATTTCGAAATTTAGGCTACGTCCCCATTTTTTGAAATTTAGGCTGCGTCCCTAAATTTCAAGTTGGTCGCGGGGCGCTTCTCCGAAGTACTTTTTATAGGCGCGGGAGAAGGTGGAATAATTTTTGAAACCGCATTCGTAGCAGACTGCGGTGATGGATTCGCCAGCGGCAATCCGTTCCTTTGCCATTAATAGCCGTTTGGTAGAAATGTAGCTGCCAATCGTGTAGCCGGTCTGTTCTTTGAACGTGTGCATCAGATAATAGCGGCTTATGAAAAATTTCGTGGAAATTGTATCAATCGTCAAATCCTCGGTCAGATGTTCATTGAGATAATTTAAAATAGTAATAATTTTTTCATTCGTGGTGGAGTTCTCAATGAACTCTATTTTTTTATGCAGTGTGGCGCGGTTTAGCTGAATCATAAACTCCAAAAACAAAAGCTTATGATGCAGTCCGCTGGCGTAATCAGTGTCATTTAAAGAGGTATCAAGGTCGCGCAGAACGGAAGCCAGCCTGCTGCTTGAAAAGGAGTGCAGGCGGAGCACATGAGACTGCTCAGAATAAGCCTTTTTAAAACATAAGCTTAAATCGGTATCTTTTTCCTGATAGGATTTTAAAAAATCAGGAGAAATATAAATGATGATTCTTTCGTAAGGCTGCTCAGAATGAATGATTGGTTTATGAACCTCGCCCGCATTGATAAAAACAATATCATTTTGCGCAAGGTCATAAGTTCGCCCCTCTATACAATAGCTGACATTGCCGTTTAAAAGAATGAGCAGTTTATGAAAATCGTGGTAGTGGTAGTTGAAACTTTTTAAAGAATCATCTGTTAAATGAAACATTTTAAAATCGGTGGTCAGATAGCCAACTTTTTTATATTCCGGCATAAATAAATCCTGCCTTTCTGAAAAAAATTCTGTAAAACAGAGTTATTTTTTAGTATAATTTACGGGGAGACATCACCTGGCGAAGATGTAATATGCCGCAGGTGACAGCAATAGTAAAGCTATATAGCTGTTTGAGAAATTTGCAAAGCGTGTTTCTCAGAGCTTTTATTAAAAATAAGTATAAAATGAAAAAGCACAATTTGCAATATAAATAGCACTTGGCATGTATATATTTTAAAAAGTGTTTTATATAATAACAATATATGAGAGTTTCGAATCAGAAATATTTCGTGATTCCGGGGCAAAATAAATACATAAAAAGTAAATAGAATATCGAAGATACATAAAGGAAAGGCTTATAAAAAAGCCGGAAAGGTATGGTAGAATATGAAGAATTTCAGCAATTACACCGATTACAGCACAAAGGAAGAGTTACATTTTGAATCAAAAGCAGTGCATGGAGCACTTGGCACAGAGCCATTAACAGGTGCAGTCAGCATGCCAATTTTTCAGTCAGCAACCTTCCGTCATCCAGAATTAGGACAGTCAACCGGTTTTGCATACAGCCGTTTAGAAAACCCAACCAGACAGGAATTAGAGCGTACAATGGCAATTTTAGAGGGTGGTATCAAAGGATTTGCCTTTTCAAGTGGACAGGCTGCAAATATGGCAGTATTTTCCCTGTTAAATCCAGGTGAGCACGTCATTTTATCAGATGATATTTATGGTGGAACTTTCCGTATTATTGGTGATGTTTTTGGAAAATACGGAATTGAGCATACTTATGTGGAAATGGATGATTTAGAGGCAGTCAAAGCAGCAATTCGTCCAAATACAAAGATGTTTTTTGTTGAAACACCAACCAACCCAATGATGAAGGTTGCAGATATTCATGCAATTTCAGAGATTGCAAAAAGTGTTGGCGCATTAACCGTTGTGGATAATACATTTTTAACACCATATTTTCAGAAACCATTACAGCTTGGAGCAGATATTGTTACACACAGCTCTACCAAATATCTTGGCGGACATAACGATACCATTTCAGGAATTGTGGTTGTAAAAGACAATCAGGAAATTGCGGACAAGATTCATGTTCACATCAAATCTCATGGAAGTCAGTTAGCACCGCTTGACAGCTGGCTTGTATTAAGAGGAATCAAAACACTTGCAGTCCGCATGGACAGACATAACGAGAACGCCAAGAAAGTAGCAGCATGGCTTCGTACGCAGGAAAAGGTAAAAAAAGTTTACTTTGTTGGATTTGAAGACCACAAAGATTATGACGTGACAATGAAACAGACAACTGGTTTTGGCGGAATGGTTTCCTTTACTGTTGATTCTTTTGAAACAGTACAGAAAATTCTTAAAAATGTTGATATGATTATGTTTGCAGAAAGTCTTGGTGGAACAGAGACATTAATCACTTACCCAACCACACAGACACACGAGGATACACCAAAGGATGTAAAAGAAAAACTCGGTATCACAGATTGTTTCCTTCGTATGTCCGTAGGTATTGAAAATGCAGATGATATTATTGCCGATTTAGAGCGCGCAATGAATTCATAGGGTAGGGAGAAAAGAAATGAAATTTACAAAAATGCAGGCATTTGGAAATGATTATGTATATATTGATGCAATTCATCAGGAGTTAAAAAATCTCCCGGAGTTAGCCCGTTTTGTCAGCGACAGACATTTTGCGATTGGCTCTGACGGCATGGTTTTAATCTGTCCATCAGAGAAAGGGGATTTCCGCATGCGAATGTTTAACCCGGATGGAACGGAAGGCGAGATGTGTGGAAATGCACTTCGAAGCGTTGGAAAATATGTATACGACCATCGTCTGACTGATAAAACAGAATTAGTGATTGAGACATTAGGTGGCATGCAGCATCTGACATTAACAGTAACAGATGGATTTGTTTCGAATATTCGTGCAGATATCGGCGAGCCAAGACTTTCCACAAAGGTGATTCCAATCAATACCGAAATGGAAGAATTTGTAGAGCAGCCGGTGGAAGTGTTAGATAAAACCTTTAACATTACAGCAGTTTCCTGGGGCAACCCACACTGTGCGATGTATGTAGATTCGGTAGCAGATTTGGATGTGGAAAAATATGGAAAAGAAATCGAGTACATGACATCTATTTTTCCAAATAAAACAAATGTTACATTTACCGAATTTGTCAGCCGCGATTATTTAAAAATCCGCGAATGGGAACGTGGAACGGGAGAGACGATTGGTTGTGGAACAGGATGCGCAACCGCAGTAGTAGCAGGTGTTTTAACAAACAGATGCGACAGAAAAGTAACCGTTGAGCAGATTGGCGGACCATTACTAATTGAATGGGATGAAGCAACGAATCATCTTTTTATGACAGGACCATCCCATACCGTATTTGAATCAGAAATTGATGCATCCCACATTATTGGGAAATAATACAAAAAGAGAAAGAGTGTGAAAGCATTCTTTCTTTTTGTGAGTTTAGCGCATGAAAAATATTTTATATGCAATTACAAAAGACATATAATAAAGGCTTTTACATAAAAAACAAAAGAAGCGCAGAATCAGGCGCAGAAAAGAGGAAAAATGAAATTAAGTAAACTTTGTAATGAAATTAAATACACTCTGCTGCAGGGAAGCTTAGATGCAGAGGTTCGCGATATTATCTATGATTCGAGAAAAATTGCACCAGAAACCATGTTTGTGTGTATGGTGGGAGCAGTAACAGACGGTCACAAATATATCCCGGATGCAATCGAAAAAGGAGCTTCTGTTATCGTGTTAGAAAAAGAAGAGGAGGCAGCTCAGATTCCGGAAAGCATCACTGTTTTAAAGGTAGAATCTGCCCGCTATGCGTTGGCATTGATGTCTGCGGCACTTTTTGACTACCCGGGCAGAAAGCTTGTAACGATTGGTTTGACCGGAACAAAGGGAAAAACCACAACCACATATATGATTAAAAAAGTTTTAGAAATGGCAGGCAAAAAGGTCGGTTTAATCGGAACGATTGGTGCACTTGTCGGAGATGAAATGATTCCATCGAAAAATACAACACCGGAATCCTATGAATTACACCGTATGTTTGCGGCTATGGTAGAAGCAGGCTGTGAATATGTTGTAATGGAGGTTTCTTCCCAAGGCTTAAAAATGGACCGTACCGCAGGAATTATGTTTGATTACGGCGTATTTACAAACTTATCCCCTGACCACATCGGACCAACGGAACACGCATCTATGGAGGAATATATCGAGTGCAAGAGCCTGTTATTCCATCAGTGTAAGGTGGGAATCGTGAATGCAGATGATGAACATGTGGAACAGATTTTAAAGAATCACACCTGTGAAGTAAGAAAATTTTCTGCAAAGAATGAGAACGTTGATTTACAGGCATCTGAAATCGGATTTATCAATGAAGAAGGAAAGCTTGGAATGCATTTTAAAGTAACAGGCTGCATGGAATGTGATGCAAAAGTGCATATTCCGGGAAGATTTTCTGTATACAATTCTATGGTGACTATGTTAGTCTGCCATGAAGCAGGAATTGCAAAAGAATCAATTTTAGAAGGACTTTCCAAGGTGCAGGTAAAAGGACGTGTGGAAATGCTTCCGGTGTCCAAAGATTACACTTTAATTATCGATTATGCACACAATGAAGTCAGCACAAGAAGCGTGCTTACAACATTGTTAGAATATCATCCAAAACGCCTGATTTGCGTGTACGGCGGAGGTGGTGACCGCTCTAAATTACGACGTTACGACATGGGCGAGGTGACAGGAGAGATGGCAGACCTTTGCGTTTTAACCTGTGACAACCCGCGAAGCGAGGAAATCCGCGACATTAATAATGATATTAAGGTTGGACTTGCAAAGAGCAATGGAAAATATATTGAAATCGATGACAGAAAAGAAGCAATTGCATATTGTATGGTAAATGCCCAGCCGGGAGATATGATTGTGCTTCTTGGAAAAGGACACGAGGATTATCAGGAAATCAAAGGTGTGAAATATCACTTTGATGAGCGTGAAGCAGTTGCCGAAATCTTAGAGGAAATCAAAGCCGGAAAACGCTAACAAAAGAATGCTTCGCATTCTTTGCAAGTTCACTTTGTGAACTTGTGAATAGACGCGTCTTGCGCGACGCTTCTAAAAACGCTTCGCGTTTTTTCTTGACGTGGCTTTTGGTTGTCCTTTATAATACAGGCAGTATGCTTATTTGTTCCATAGGAGGAAACACAGTGTCAATAGAACAGAGTAAAATCAGAAATTTTTGTATTATCGCACATATCGACCATGGAAAATCAACCCTTGCCGATAGAATTATCGAGAAGACTGGAACATTAACCAGTCGTGAGATGCAGGCACAGGTTTTAGATAACATGGATTTGGAGAGAGAACGTGGAATCACAATCAAATCTCAGGCGGTTCGTATTATTTATAAAGCAAAAGATGGTGAGGAGTATATTTTTAACCTTATTGATACTCCTGGACACGTTGACTTTAACTATGAGGTGTCACGAAGCCTTGCAGCCTGTGACGGCGCAATTCTTGTAGTAGATGCAGCCCAGGGCGTGGAGGCGCAGACCCTTGCAAACGTATATCTTGCGTTAGACCATGACCTTGATGTTATGCCGGTTATCAATAAAATTGACCTTCCAAGCGCACAGCCTGACGAAGTAATTCAGGAAATCGAGGACGTAATTGGAATCGAAGCAGAGGATGCACCACGCATTTCTGCCAAAACAGGTTTAAATATTGAAGATGTATTAGAGCAGATTGTAAGCAAAATCCCTGCACCGACAGGAGATAAGGATGCACCATTAAAGGCGTTGATTTTTGATGCATTATATGATTCTTATAAAGGTGTTATCGTTTTCTGCCGTATCAAAGAGGGAACGGTTAAGGTTGGCGATAAGATTCGTATGATGGCAACCGGGGCTGTGGATGAAGTAACAGAGGTTGGTTATTTCGGAGCAGGACAGTTTATTCCTTGTGATGAGCTTTCAGCCGGAATGGTAGGCTACATCTGTGCAAGCATTAAAAATGTGCGGGATACACAGGTGGGTGATACCGTTACCAACGCAAACCGCCCATGTGAAGAAGCACTTCCGGGTTATAAAAAAGTAAATCCAATGGTTTACTGTGGACTTTATCCGGCAGACAGCGCGAAATACCCGGATTTAAGAGAAGCCTTAGAAAAATTACAGATTAACGATGCATCGTTATTCTTTGAACCGGAAACATCCTTAGCATTAGGCTTTGGTTTCCGTTGCGGTTTCTTAGGATTATTACATCTTGAGATTATTCAGGAGCGTCTCGAGCGAGAGTTTGACTTAGACCTTGTTACAACTGCTCCGGGCGTAGTTTACCGCGTACACAAAACCAATGGTGAGATGATTGAATTAACAAATCCATCGAACCTGCCAGACCCGTCTGAAATCGAGTACATGGAAGAGCCGATTGTTTCCGCGGAAATCATGGTAACAAAAGATTATGTGGGCGCAATCATGACCTTATGTCAGGAACGCCGCGGAACTTATATCAGTATGGAATATTTAGAGGAAACACGTGCCTTATTAAAATATGACCTGCCATTAAATGAAATCATTTACGATTTCTTCGATGCATTAAAATCCCGTTCCAGAGGTTATGCATCCTTTGATTATGAATTAAAGGGTTATGAGCAGTCTGAGCTTGTGAAGTTAGATATTTTAATTAACAAAGAACAGGTCGACGCATTATCCTTTATCGTATTCAAAGACAGTGCTTATGAGCGTGGAAGAAGAATGTGTGAGCGTTTGAAGGAAGAGATTCCAAGACATTTATTCGAAATCCCAATTCAGGCAGCTGTTGGTGGAAAAGTAATTGCGCGTGAAACCGTAAAAGCAATGCGTAAAGACGTTCTTGCGAAATGTTACGGTGGTGACATCAGCCGTAAGAGAAAGCTTCTTGAAAAACAGAAGGAAGGTAAGAAACGTATGCGTCAGGTTGGAAACGTAGAGATTCCACAGGAAGCATTTATGAGCGTTCTGAAGCTGGATGAGGATTAAAATCTGTTATCAAAAGCAATAAGCTGACAGAGGAATGAATAGAAGAGTTAATGAGTGTTTTTAGAAAATTATGAAAAAAGCACTTATTAACTCTTTTTTTCATAAAATAAAACTGGTATAATATTACTATGTGAAAAAGTTCATTGTCTGGGAACGTTTACAGACGATAAATGCAAGACATAGTATTTGCGCAAAGGAGAATGTAGTATGTTGACAGTACAGGAATTAAGAGATGCAATTGACAATGGCAAGGTAATGAGCACAGAAGTATTGAAGGTTTTACTGGAACTTGATACAACACCAAGTGTTACAACTCAGGCAAGCTTAAATGATATGCTTGTTGAGCTTTATCATCGGGTGAAGGCAGCGAAAGATATTTCCTTTGAATTTGAAGATGGAGCAAAGACATTAAATGCAGGTGAGTTCATTGCCTGGATTCGAGATAATTTTACGGAATATTCTTATGAGATGTTCCTTGAGACAATCAAAGAAGAAGATTAAAATAAGATGAAGCAGGAGTCAGTGGCAGAGAAGGTGTCACTGACTTTTTTAATTCATAGGAATTTGCGTAAACACTTGCATTGTCTTATTTTCTAATCAATGTTAAAATAGTGCGTGAGATTAGAAAGGCATGGTAGAAAAATGACAAAGAAATTATATGATTTGGATGCATATGCAACAGAGTTTGATGCGGTTGTAGCATCCTGTGAAAAAATAGAAGAAAATAAATATGCAGTTATTTTAGATGAGACATTATTTTTCCCGGAGGAGGGCGGTCAAAGCCCGGACAAAGGAACGATAAATGGAATCTCTGTTTTGGACGTGCAGATTGCAAAGGACGTGGTTAAACACACCTTAGAGCAGCCGGTGCAGGTTGGTGAAAAAGTACATGGAACCATTGATTGGAAACATCGCTTTTCGAATATGCAGCAGCATTCCGGGGAGCACATTTTTTCAGGCTTGGTACATAAGAGATTCGGCTATGACAATGTGGGATTTCATTTGAGTGATAATATCGTGACAATGGATTTCAATGGTGTATTAACCAGTGATGATGTGGCAGAAATTGAATATGCAGTAAACGAAGTAATTATTAAGAATCTTCCGGTGGAAGTAAGCTTCCCATCCAAAGAGGAGCTTGCTGTACTTGATTACCGCAGTAAAATTGAAATTGAAGGACAGGTTCGCATTATTACGATTCCGGGTGTGGATGTCTGCGCCTGCTGTGCACCGCATGTAAAAAGAACCGGAGAGATTGGAATGTTAAAGGTGATGACCTTACAGAATTATAAGGGCGGTGTCAGAATCAGTATTCTTTGTGGTTTTCGCGCATTAGAGGCATTTCGTGAAAAGTCAGCAGTTGTAAATGCGATTTCAAACACTTTAACATCGAACCAGGAAATGTTGCCGGATTTAGTAGAAAAAATGAAAAAATCAAATCAGGATTTAAAATATCAGTTAGCTGAGGCAAAGCAAAAATTGATTGCGATTAAGATGGCAGAGATTCCGGCGGAGCAGGAGCATGTATTTTTATTTGAAAACGGCTTGGAAACTCCGGTTGTCAGAAATGCAGTAAATGAATTAGTGGCTTCCCACACAGGCGTCTGCGGTATTTTTGTTGGAAGTGATGAAGAAGGCTATAATTTTATTATTGGAAGCGGAAGCAGGGATTGTAAGGAAATTGCAGCACTGCTTCGTGAGAAGGTAAACGCCAGAGGCGGTGGAAGCCCACAGATGATTCAAGGCTCAGTGATGGCAAAAGAAGAGGTGCTTCGCGAGGTGTTAGCTGCGGAGGGATGGCATGAATAGTTATCAGAATAAGGAGATGGAGTTATACATTCACATTCCTTTTTGTGTGAAAAAATGTGATTATTGTGATTTTTTATCCTTTGCGGCAGACGAAAGTACGCAGCACCGTTATGTGGAAGCATTGTTAAAAGAGCTGGATTTTTATGGAAGAAAATATCATGATAGAATCGTATCTACCGTTTTTATCGGCGGAGGGACACCATCCTGGCTCAGAGAAGAATATATTCAGGTCGTTATGGAAATGGTGCAGAAACGTTTTCAATTGGCAAAAGATGCAGAAATCAGCATCGAATGCAATCCGGGAACAGTGACAGACCAGAAGTTTCAGGTGTATCGCGCCTGTGGTATTAATCGTTTAAGCATCGGTCTACAGTCTGCACATAATGAGGAGTTAAAGATTTTAGGTCGTGTGCATACCTATGAGCAGTTTTTGAAAACTTATGATTTGGCGCGGAAAAATGGTTTTGATAATGTGAATATCGACTTGATGAGTTCACTGCCGGGACAGTCACCGGAGATTTTTTGTGATTCCTTAGAGAAAGTAATTCGATTAAAGCCGGAGCATATTTCTGCGTATTCTTTAATTATCGAAAAAGGAACACCTTTTTACGATTTATACCGATTTGACGCGGTCAGACAGGAAGCGGGAATGCAGACAGAATCCCTTCCAACGGAGGAAGAGGAGTATCAGACCACAAAAATGACGCAGCAGATTTTAAAATCAGAAGGCTATCACTGGTACGAAATTTCGAATTTTGCAAAGCCGGGTAAGGAATGCCGTCATAATATCGGTTACTGGAAGCGCGTCAATTATCTTGGAGTGGGGCTTGGTGCAGCTTCGTTGATTGATAATATCCGTTATTCAAATACAAGGGATTTATATACTTATATAGAAGAAACAAACAATATTTACGAAGGAATGTTTCAGAATCCCTATGAAGATGGCACTTATGAGGAAGTTCCGGCGGTCAATCTTCATGCCGAAGCAGATTTTGTCAGCAGAAATGCGCAGATGGAAGAATTTATGTTTCTTGGACTTCGCATGGTGGATGGCATTTATCGTGAAGAATTTCACAATGCATTTGGCGTGCCAATCGAGGGCGTTTATGGAAATGTATTAAATCATTTGCAGGAGGAAGAACTTTTGTTAAAGCGTGAGGGCAGAATTTACCTGACCGAGAAAGGACTGGATTTAAATAATTATGTACTGTCACAGTTTTTGCTTGGAGGTTGATTTTATACAGATTCTGCATAAAAGACTTGCAAAATGAAAACACATACGTTATTGTAAAGAAGTGCAGAAGATATGCTGCATATAACAAAAAGATTTGAGGTGAAAAGATGTATAAAGTTTCTTGCTAATAATGAATTGAATGAACATACCGGAAAAGCAAAGATATGTTGTGAAGCGTTTTGCTTTGTTGTAGAAAATGCTCGTATGTGGTGCACAGAAGTGTCGCGTGGCGATGCTTTGTTTTGGTATAAATTTAGCAGGAATTTTATAATCTTTGATACGAAATATAGATAAGGTCAACGTATAAATCATAGGATTTATGACAAAAGTGAACGCTGGCATAGGAAGTGTAAGTATGAGGATGTAGAGATTTCTACATCCTTTTTTACGTCAGACAGGAGGAAGATATATGTTACAGATAAAGAATTTAACAATCACACACCGCAAGGATTTGCGGGTTATTTTAAAGGATTTTTCCTTTGTTTTAAATGATGGAGATAAGGCAGCGATTATCGGAGAAGAAGGCAATGGGAAATCCACCCTGATGAAATTAATTTATAATGAAGCTCTGGTGGAGGATTATGTGGAATATTCCGGTGAAATCATTAAAAATGGTGCGCGCATCGGCTATTTGGCACAGGAGCTTTCCGCAAGCGAGAAAGAAAAAAGTATCTATGAATTCTGCTCAGAGCAGGAAGCATTTTTTCTGATGTCGCCAAAAGAACTGGCTTCAATTGCGAATAAGCTTTCCATTGAAACGGATATTTTTTATTCTGACCAAAAGGTGGGGCAGCTTTCCGGCGGAGAAAAGGTAAAGCTTCAGATGGCTGGAATTTTGATGGCAGAGCCGGATATCTTATTTTTGGATGAACCGTCGAATGATATTGATTTACAGACGTTGGCATGGTTAGAGCAGTTTATAGCGGACTGTAAAATGCCGGTGCTTTATATTTCCCATGATGAGATGCTTTTAGAGCGGACAGCCAATAAAATCATTCACATCGAGCAGATAAAACGAAAAACCGAATCCCGTTATACCGTTGCGGTGTCCGGCTATCAGGATTATGTGGAGAACCGCTTAAACCGCCTGACGCATCAGGAGCAGGTGGCAAAAAAAGAACGGAGCGAATATGCGAAACAGCAGGAGCGTTTTCAGAAAATCCAGCAGAAGGTGGAGCATCAGCAGAATACCATTTCCAGACAAGACCCGCATGGCGGACAGCTTTTGAAAAAGAAGATGCACGCAGTAAAATCCCTAGAGCGTCGTTTTGAAAAAGAGTTTGCCAACATGACAGAAATCCCGGAGACAGAGGATGCCATTTTTATCAAATTCGGAGAAAAAATTTCGATTCCGAATGGAAAACGTGTGCTTGATTTTGAATTGGAAGAGCTTTATGCAGTAAAGGAGCATCTGCTTGCAAAAGACATTAAGCTGTCAGTCATTGGCGCAGAGCACGTATGCATCGTAGGGAAAAATGGAACTGGAAAAACAACATTGATTCGAAAAATTGCTGAAAATCTGCAAAGCAGACAGGACATCAAAGCCTTTTACATGCCGCAGAATTATGAAGAACTGCTTGATATGGAGAGCACACCTGTGGAATTTCTGGTGAAAAAAGGAGATAAAGAGGAAGTTAGCCGGGCAAGAACCTATCTTGGCAGCATGAAATATACGGCGGATGAAATGAGTCATCCAATCAGCGAATTGTCTGGTGGTCAGAAAGCAAAGCTTCTTCTTTTAAAAATGAGCATGGAGGGCTGTGATGTGTTAATTTTAGATGAGCCGACGAGAAATTTCTCTCCATTGTCAGGCCCGGTTATCCGGGAGATGTTGAAAAATTACGGTGGAGCGATTATCAGCATCTCCCACGATAGAAAGTATATTACGGAAGTTTGCGAAAAAGTGTATGAATTGACAAAAAATGGGTTAGTAGAAGGCGATTTGTATGTGAAAAAGTACCTATAAAAGATTGTCTTTTGAAAAAATCAGTGTTAGTATTAATATAGTACTTCTGTTCATAAAATGAGAGCAGAAAGATTTGAAGGAGACAGAATTTTATATTACTGAAATTGAATGAAAAATATCATTAACGACATCAAAGAACAACAGAATATCACCTATGAGCAGTTACAATTTCTGCTCGAAACAAAAGACGAAGAATTAATCGAAACACTTTTTGCAGAAGCTAGAGGCGTGTCACAAAGCATTTATGGAAAAGATGTTTTTATTCGAGGCTTAATCGAGTTTACAAATTATTGTAAAAATGACTGTCTTTATTGTGGGATTCGAAGAAGCAATCAGAATGCAGACCGTTATCGGTTAGATAAGGAGCTGATTCTTGCCTGCTGTAAAACGGGTTATGAGCTTGGTTTCCGTACTTTTGTGCTGCAGGGTGGGGAGGATGCTTTTTTTACCGATGACAGGATTTGTGAGATTGTAGAAGCCATCAAACAGAATCACCCGGATTGTGCTGTGACATTATCCATTGGAGAAAAGTCAAAAGAAAGCTACAAACGATATTTTGAGGCGGGGGCAGACCGTTATCTGCTTCGCCATGAGACAGCCTGCGTGGCACATTATAAAAAGCTGCATCCGGCAGAGATGTCTTTACATAATCGCAAGGAATGTTTGTGGAATCTAAAAGAGATTGGTTATCAGACAGGCTGCGGATTTATGGTTGGCTCGCCACATCAGACGATAGAGACACTGTATCAGGATTTGCAGTTTATTAAGGAATTAGAGCCGCAGATGGTAGGAATTGGGCCATTTATTCCGCAGAAGGATACACCTTTTGCAAAGGAATCGGCAGGAACGATGGAGCAGACCTTAAGGCTGCTTTCCATTATCCGCCTGATTCATCCGAAGGTGCTTTTACCATCGACGACTGCCCTGGGGACGATTCATCCACAGGGCAGGGAGAAAGGCATTTTAGCAGGTGCGAACGTTGTAATGCCGAATCTTTCACCGGTGGATGTCAGAGAAAAATATAAGCTTTATGACAATAAAATCTGTACCGGAGACGAAGCGGCAGAGTGCCGTTTTTGTTTAGAAAAAAGGATGGAGAGCATCGGTTATCACGTTACAGTGAGCAGGGGCGATTATCCGGTTGGTACAGGGTAGCAGTTTTCTTGGATGTGCAAATCGCTAGATTTATAGGAATACCGCTTAGATACGAAGATTTTGTACAAAGAAATCTTTGTTAAAAATATAACAGACAGGGAGAATAACATCATGTATAATGTAAAATCATTAAAGGCAGAAGAATTTATTTCAGATGAAGAGATTATGGACACACTGGCATACGCAGATGCCAACAAAGAAAATGTAGAATTAATTGATGCAATTATTGAGAAAGCAAAACAGCGGAAGGGTTTAAATCATAGAGAAGCATCTGTACTGCTTGCCTGTGAGATGGAAGATAAAATCGCAGAGATTTATGAGCTTGCACAGCAGATAAAAAAAGATTATTATGGCAATCGTATTGTAATGTTTGCTCCGTTATACCTGTCTAATTACTGTGTAAATGGCTGTGTTTACTGTCCATACCATTTAAAAAATAAACATATCGCAAGAAAGAAGCTGACACAGGAAGAGGTTGCAAAGGAAGTAATTGCATTACAGGATATGGGACATAAACGCCTTGCGATTGAAGCTGGTGAAGACCCTGTAAATAATCCAATTGAATATATTTTAGATTGTATTAAAACAATTTACAGTGTGAAGCATAAAAATGGTGCAATCCGCCGCGTAAATGTGAATATTGCAGCAACAACCGTAGAGAATTACCGCAAGTTAAAGGAAGCAGAAATCGGAACTTATATTCTTTTTCAGGAAACCTACAATAAAAAGAGCTACGAAGAGCTTCACCCGACAGGACCAAAGCATGATTATGCATATCATACCGAAGCAATGGATAGAGCAATGGAGGGCGGTATTGATGATGTAGGTCTTGGTGTTCTTTTTGGACTTGAGATGTATCGTTACGAATTTGCCGGACTTTTAATGCATGCAGAGCATTTAGAGGCAGTTCATGGCGTTGGACCACATACGATTAGCGTACCTCGTATCAAGCGTGCAGACGACATTGACCCGGATGTATTTGATAATGGAATCAGCGATGATACCTTTGCAAAAATCTGTGCATTGATTCGAATTTCTGTACCATATACCGGAATGATTATTTCCACAAGAGAAAGTCAGGCAGTGCGTGAAAAGGTATTGCCGCTTGGCGTATCACAGATTAGTGGTGCATCCCGTACCAGTGTTGGTGGTTATGCAGAGCCGGAAACAGAGGAAGAGATTACTTCTGCACAGTTTGATGTCAGCGATAACAGAACCTTAGACGAGGTGGTGAACTGGCTGATGAAGTTAGGCTACATTCCAAGCTTTTGTACAGCCTGTTACCGCGAAGGCAGAACTGGCGACCGCTTTATGGCATTGTGCAAAAATATGCAGATTTTAAACTGCTGTCATCCAAATGCACTTATGACATTGAAGGAGTACTTAGAGGATTATGCCAGCGAGGAAACAAGAAAAATTGGAATGGAATTAATTGAAAAAGAATTAGAAAACATTCCAAATCCAAAAGTAAAACAGACCGCCTATGAACATATTCATGATATCTCTGAAGGAAAAAGAGATTTCCGATTCTAAAAATTAAATTTAAAGTTAATTTCATAGAAAAATTGTACTGTAATGGGGCAGGATGAAAATCCTGCCCGCTTTTCAGTTTTAGTTTAGGAGGTACTTATGGCAACACTGAATGAGACACCGGGCAGCAACAGACTGCACATTGGCGTATTTGGAAAAACGAATAGTGGAAAATCTTCGTTTATTAATGCGTTTACCGGACAGGAAGTTTCGATTGTCGCAGACGTGGCAGGAACAACCACTGATTTAGTTTATAAAGCAATGGAAATTTATCCCCTTGGGGCTTGTATGTTAATTGATACGGCAGGCTTTGATGATGAAAGCGTTTTAGGTGCGCAGCGTGTAGAAAAAACCCGGCTTGCGGCAGAAAAGACAGATATTGCAGTAATACTCATTTCAGCAGATATGGTATCAGATGAAGTTGAGAGAACAAAGGATTCTGACCCGACAGATACAGATGATTTTGAAAAATATGCTGACTTAACCGAAGAGCTTCGCTGGTTTCAGATTTTTAAAGAGAAAAAAACACCTGTGTTATTTGTGATTAATAAAGCGGATATTCAGAAAGACAACGAAGCACTGGTTTCCTATATCCAAAAGAAAACAGGGGAAGTTGCCCTTTGCGTCAGTGCTGTAACAAAAGCGGGTATGGAGCAGGTGAAAGAAGCTCTTGCAAGAAAAATGCCGGAGGACTTTGGCAGTCAGACGATTACAGGTAATCTGGTGACCGAAGAGGATGTGGTACTACTCGTTATGCCGCAGGACATCCAAGCGCCGAAGGGAAGACTGATTTTACCGCAGGTGCAGACCATTCGCGAACTTCTTGATAAGAAGTGTATCGTGATGAGTACGACAACGGATAAATTAAATCAAGCTTTAACAACATTAAAAGAATCACCAAAGTTAATAATTACAGATTCACAGGTATTTGGATATGTTTATGAGCATAAGCCAGAGGAAAGTATGCTGACTTCCTTTTCGGTACTTTTTGCAGCCCATAAAGGAGATTTGCCATATTATGTAGAGGGCGCAAAAGCAATTGATTCTTTAACAGAACAGTCGAAAGTTTTAATTGCAGAGTGCTGCACCCATGCACCATTACAGGAGGATATTGGAAGAGTGAAAATTCCAAGAATGCTTCGGAAAAGATTTGGCGAAGGGTTAGAAGTTGACCTTGTGAGTGGCACAGATTTTCCAGAGGATTTATCAAATTATGATTTAATTATTCAGTGCGGTGGCTGTATGTTCAATAGAAAATACATTATGTCCCGGATTGATAGGGCGAGAGCACAGGGCATTCCAATGACTAATTATGGAGTGACAATAGCTCATCTGACTGGAATCTTGGATAAGATTACAATGCCATAGGAAAAGAGGAAATTATGACTGGACAGGGAAAAGGTGCAGTTGATGAACTGTTAGCAGAAAGTTTTAAGGAACTGGCAGTAAAGCAGCCAATTGAAAAAATAACGATAAAAGAAATTACAGACAAGGCTGGTGTTATCCGGCCGACATTTTACAATCATTTTCAGGATAAATATGAATTATTGGAGTGGATAATTACAAAAGAATTATTAGAGCCAATTGAACCGCTGCTTGAAAATGGATTAGTAAATGAAGGCTTCTTATTATTATTTACCAAAATTGAGAATGAAAAAGAATTTTATACGCAGGCGAGCAAACTCGAAGGACAGAATTCCTTTGGTGAGATAGCACAGGCTTGTGTGGAACGTGTCTTGGTAAAAGTGTTTCAAAAGTCTGCAGAGGGAAAGAAAATGAAATATATCTGGCTGACACCGGAGTGGATAGCACAGTATTATGCGCAGTCCATGTGTTATGTGGTGATTACATGGATACAGTCGGGAATGACCATATCAGCCAAGGAACTGACAGAGATATATCACTACATTATTACACGCTCAATGGAAGATATTTTAAAAGAGATGTAGGAAGACAATTTCAAAGATTTGTATATTCAGATATACATTTTAGGCAAAATGTATAAGCTGTGGATACAGGGAGAAAAGATTGAATATTTTCAAATTCAATCTTTTTTTTTATTGTGTAAGAAGTTTCCGGGACATTCCTAAAAACAAAAACAGTAGAGAAAAAGAAAGTGAGGAAAAAATGATTAAGTTTGGAAAAAAAGTTGTCAAGCTTCGGATACCGATTCTGATATTAAGTTTTTTACTTTTAATACCGTCAGCCATCGGATATCTGAATACAAGAGTAAATTATGATATTCTTACCTATCTTCCAGAGGATATCGAAACAATGAAGGGACAGGATATTCTGTTAGAGGAATTTGGTACAGGTGCATTTTCGTTCTGCATCGTGGAGGGAATGGAAGCAAAGGACATTTCAAAAATGCGGGAAGAAATCGCAGAAGTACCACATGTAAAATCAGTCATCTGGTATGACAGCGTGGCAGACATCAGTATTCCAATGGAAATGCTTCCAGATGAGGTTTACGAATTTTTTAATAATGATGAAACAGACAGCACAATGCTTGCTGTTTTATACGACACCTCAATGTCAGCAGATGAGACCATGAATGCAATTGAAGAAATCAGGGATGTTGTAAAAGGAAGATGTTATATCAGCGGAATGTCCGCAGTTGTAACAGACACCAAAAATCTTTCCAATAAAGAAACACCGATTTATGTTCTGATTGCAGTAATTCTTGCGGTGCTTGTATTGTCACTGACAATGGATTCCGCAATTGTACCGCTATTCTTTTTACTTAGTATTGGAATGGCGATTATCTATAATCTTGGAACAAACTTTATTCAGGGAGAAATCTCTTATGTAACACAGGCATTAGCAGCGGTTTTACAGCTTGGAGTTACAATGGATTATTCGATTTTCTTATGGCATAGCTATGAAGAAAATCAGAAACGTTATCCTGATGATAAAAAGAGGGCAATGGCGCATGCCATTTCAAATACAATCACATCCGTTGTCGGAAGTTCCATCACCACTGTGGCAGGCTTCGTTGCCCTGTGTTTTATGAGCTTTACCTTAGGTATGGACCTTGGCGTTGTTATGGCAAAAGGAGTTGTGCTCGGCGTAATATGCTGTGTTACCGTATTGCCGGCTATGCTGCTTGTATTTGACAAAGCAGTAGAAAAAACAAAACACAAAGCCATTCTTCCAGATATGGGCGGAATCGCAGACAAAATTGTAAAGCATTACAAAGTATTTTTGATTTTGTTCGTTGTAATATTAATTCCTGCCATTTACGGATATCAGAATACCGATGTTTATTATGATTTGGCGGGAACACTTCCAAAAGAATTAGAAAGCATTATCGCAAAAGAAAAACTTGATGAAAATTTTGAAATGGGAGCAACCCATATGATTATTGCTGACAGCAGCCTTTCTTCGAAGGATGCAAGAGCAATGATAGAAGAAATCAAACAAGTAGATGGTGTAAAAATAGCTGCGGGATTTGATTCGATGATTGGAGCAGCCATTCCAAAGGAAATTATTCCAGAGGAAGCAAAAGAAATCATGATTCAGGGAGATTATCAGATGATGATAGTTGCATCAGAATATGCAATTGCATCGGATGAAGTGAATCAGCAGTGTGAAGAAATTAACAATATTATAAAAAAATACGATGAAACGGCGATGCTGATAGGAGAAGCACCTTGTACGAAAGACCTCATTGAGATTACGGATGAGGATTTTAAAACCGTAAGTGCTGTATCAATTGGTGCAATTGTTTTAATTATTGCATTTGTTTTCAAATCAGTGTCATTACCTGTAATTTTAGTTTCCGTCATCGAATTTGCAATCTTTATTAATATGGGAATTCCTTATTATACCAATACAACGCTCCCATTTATTGCATCTATCGTCATTGGAACGATTCAGCTTGGGGCGACGGTAGACTATGCGATTTTAATGACGAACCGTTATAAGAAAGTAAGAAATAACGGAGCAGAAAAAAGAGAAGCGGTGGTGGATGCACTGCAAGGCTCAATTCAGTCCATTATCGTAAGTGCATTAAGCTTCTTTGCAGCAACCTTTGGCGTAGGACTTTATTCAAATATTGATATGATTAGTTCTCTGTGCTCTCTGATGGCACGTGGCGCAATTATTAGTATGTTTGTTGTTATTTTAGTGCTGCCATCCATGTTTATGTTGTTTGATAAAATAATATGTGCCAGCAGTGTTGGATTTAAAACGAAAAAGTAAAAGGAAACCTGAAATAAATAAAAATAGTGCGAAAAATCACATGAATAAAAGGAGGATATTCAAATGAAATTACCAGAATTAAAAACAAAATTTAAAAATAAATATATGATTCGTATCGTGTCCGGTGTATTGATTGTTGCACTTGTAGGTGGTACTGCTTCCGTTTCGCAGGTAAAGGCAGAAAAAGTAGAAAGTACATATGAAACAACGGAAGAAACGGAAACAGAGGAAAGCGAAACAGAAGAAAACAAAGAAGATGCATCAGAGGATACCTTAGAAAAAGCAATCGAAGAAAGTGTAAGCATAGGAAAGAAAGAAGTTGGAAAAGAAGAGACTGTATTTGTGATTTCCGATAACACCGGAGCAGTAAAAGAAACGATTGTGTCAGAGCACCTGATAAACAAAGAAAATGCAGAAACATTAACAGATGCATCAAATCTGAAGGACATTGTAAACGTAAAAGGTGATGAAACATTCACACAGAATGGAGAAAAGCTTACTTGGCAGGCTGGCGGAAATGATATTTATTATCAGGGAACATCCAGCGAAAAGCCGCCGGTAACACAAAAGATTACCTATTATCTCGACGGAAAAGAAATAACACCAGAAGAGCTTGCTGGCAAATCGGGAAAAGTAACCATTCATTATGATTATACAAATGAGAAAAAAGTAAAAACAAAAATTGATGGAAAAACAGAAGAAATTTACGTTCCATTTGCAGCAATCAGCGGATTAATTTTAGATGAAAGCTTTTCTAATATTGAGGTAACGAACGGAAAACTGATGCAGGATGGAAATAAGAGCATGGTATTAGGCTATGCACTTCCGGGTTTAAAGGAAAGCTTAAAGCTTGAGGATTCTGACTTAGCAGATGATGTGACGATTCCTGATTATTTTGAAGTTACAGCAGACGTTGAAAACTTTTCTTTAGATACGACCATGACAGTCGTTGTAAATGCAGCAGATTATATTGAAAAAGATGGGGAAAGCAGTTTATCAGAGATTTCTGATTTATTAAATGAGCTTTCAGATGCATCCGAGCAGTTGGTGGACGGTTCAGCCCAGTTAGCAGACGGTATTGGTACTTTAAATGAAAAGATGAAAGAATTTTCTGATGGCGTATCAACCTTACAGGATGGCGTAAAAACATATACAGATGGTGCACAGACACTTTCTGAAGGAATTGCTAAGCTTTATGAGAGCACACCAGAGCTTTCCAATGGCGTAGGAACATTAAATACCAGTGCATCCACTTTATATGACGGAGTGAAGCTTTTAGACAGCACAGTTGGAAAATCATTCACAAATGAGGAAAAAGAAAATTTAGTAAATCAGGTAAATGAAACCTTAAAGGGGCAGGAAAAGGCAATTAAGAAATCTGCCAAGGAATCTGTAGATGCACAGTCAACAAGCATTAAAAAGCAGGCAGAAGCCGCAGTAGATGCGCAGGCAGAAAATATTAAAGGTCAGGCAGAAGCCGCAGTAGATGCGCAGGCAGAAAGCATTAAAAGTCAGGCAGAGGCTGCAGTAGAAGCACAGTCAGAAAGCATTAAAAGTCAGGCAGAAGCAGCGGTAGATGCCCAGTCAGAGAGTATTAAAAGTCAGGCAGAAGCTGCAGTAGATGAAACATTTCAGGGTGGACAATATGCTGCCATAAAGCAGCAGGCATCTGAGCAGTTAGGAAGTGCTTTATCAGGTTCTTCTGCACAAATTTCAGACGGAATTAAAAATTCAGAAGCATATGCCGTTTTAGTATCCGGTGTAAAAACACAGATTGCAGCACAGATGGGAATGGCAGATGCCTCCCTTGCAGATGTGGAAGCTGCTTATAATAGTGCCAATGGCGACGGCGCATTTGATGCTGCAGCAAAAGCAGGAGCAGATGGCATCATATCTGCGATGTCAACTAATATTGCAGACAGTGTCGTTTCACAGGTGCAGGAGGCAGCAAGTACTGCAGTTGCAGACGCAGCATATGCGGGAGCAAAAAGTGCAGCAGGCCAAGCAGCGGTAAGCGGAGCAAAAGGAGCGGCAGGCCAAGCGGCGGTAAGCGGAGCAAAGAGTGCAGCAGGTCAAGCAGCAGTAAGCGGAGCAAAAAGTGCGGCAGGAACAGCAGCAGTAAGTGGAGCAAAGAGCGCAGCAGGAACAGCAGCGGTAAGCGGAGCATCAGAAGCAGCAGCCCAGGCAGCATATGAAGGCGCAAAAGGGGCAGCAGGAACAGCAGCCGTATCCGCAGCAGAACAGACCAAAAAGACGATTGCTGACAGCATCAATCAGAAAAATGAAAGCGGTTACAGTCTTGTAAGCGGAATGAAAGCATTATCAGAGGGAACACAAAGTCTTGCAGATGCCGTACCAGAATTAGTAGATGGCGTAACACAGTTAAATGATGGTGGAAAGACCTTAGTATCTAATAATGAAGCTTTAAACAGCGGAACAAAGGCATTAAGCAACGGAACATCAGCAATTTGTGATGGAGTAAAAGAGCTTGATGAGGGAGCTGATAAACTTGCAGATGGCATGGTGGAATTTAACGAAGAAGGCATTCAGAAAATCGTGGATGCTTATCAGGGAGATATTGAGCCATTTATCGACAGAATACAGGCAGTATTTGATGCAGGCGAAGAATATCAGAGTTATACCGTACTTTCTGATGGTATGTTAGGAAGTGTGAAATTTATTTACAAAACAGATGCAGTCAAAATCGAAGAGTAGAATATCATGTTAGAGGGAGAATGGAATGAACTGGTTAGAAAATATATTAATTATTGTAGGAATATCCTTAGATATCTTTGCCGGCATGGAATGCCAAGGCTCACTAGTTGCCAAAGTCGATAAGAAACAGTTGACGGCTGGCTGTATGCTTGTGGCAGGATGGCAGTTAGCAGCATTGGCATTAGGTGATTTTCTTTCCATTCTTCTTTATATGAACGAGCTGACGCATGATGAAAGATTCATCGGTCTGGTCATTGCTGCCATCATTTTCTTTGGACTAGGAGTGCGTTTGCTTTATAAAGCAGTCCGAAATGAAAGGATTCATGAGCACAGGGAGGAAAAGCTTCACATAAAGCGTTTCTTACAGATACTATTTTCGACAGGTATTTATACCGTATTAGCAGGCATGGCATTTGGTTTTCTTAAGACAAATCTGCTGCTTATGCTTGTTACAACTGCCTGTGTGACAGTGTTCATGGTGATTACCGGAATTTATACCGGATACCATTTCGGCTTTAAACATAAAAATAAAGCTTATGTGTGTGGCGTTATTCTTTTGTGGGCAGCAGGGATTGATGTGGTTGTGCGGCATATTTTATTCCTTTTTTAATGGAATGATTTTTTCCAGTTTTGGAATAATAGGGAAATTGTCTATTAGTATCTATTAGTGTAAGTAATGAATGAAAGAACGGATGTTGTGTGAAGACAGAGTTTGTATTACAATAGGGAATGCAAGTAAAGATAAGGAGCAAAAAACAGTATGATACAGGACATCTTACCAAAAAGCTTTCATAATCAGTATCTGACAAAAGAGATAATAGAGAATGCAAGGGTGATGCATTTTTCTGAAGGATGTATTTGCTGCAGATATGAAGACACAATGGAGTTTTTAACTTATCGGGAAATAAAACAGTATTATAATATAGAAGAAAAAGAATTACCGGAGCTTCGGTATTTGTTTTCCATAGCCGGGGAAGACTACTTTTTGCTAATGCAGGAGGAAGCACTTGCTATCGAGGGATATACTTATCACAGAATGTTTGAAACACGTTCGATGAAGCCAAAGGAAAACGTATTTGCAGCAGCGACAGCCTGGCATCTTTACGGCTGGTATCGTGACAATGTTTTTTGCGGAAGATGCGGAAAGAAGCTTGTGCATGGCGTAAGACAGCGTATGTTATCGTGTCCGTCCTGCAAAAACACCGTATTTCCAAAGATTGCACCGGCGGTCATTGTGGGTGTTACCAACGGAGATAAGATTTTAATGACAAAATATGCGGATAGAGAATATAAACGCTATGCGCTTATTGCAGGTTTTACAGAAATCGGGGAAACAGCAGAAGAAACTGTTATGCGTGAAGTTATGGAAGAAGTAGGACTTCATGTGAAAAATATTCATTATTATAAAAGCCAGCCTTGGGGATATGACAGCAACCTTTTATTAGGATATTTCTGCGAGCTGGATGATAATGCAGAGATTACAATGGATGAAGAAGAGCTTTCGGCAGCAGAATGGGTGGATTATCATGACGTTCCGGGAGATAAAGAACAGTTAAGCCTTACAAGAGAGATGATGACTTATTTTAAAACATACAAATTAAAAGAACATGGCGAAGCCTAGAAGAAAAGTACCTTTTGTGTTATAGGAAAACAACAAGAGGTATTTTTTTTGTAATTAAAATGCTTCAAGAGACATTCATTTTATTGTTGACAATTATATGTTACTGTTGTATTATGACAATGATACAATAATACAAAAGCTTTAGGAAATCGAAAGATTTCTTAAGGTTTGATGAAGTCGGGGATTTTGGAGAAGTAATGTGCTAAAATCGTTGATGAACAAGATTGGTGCGAAAAATGCACAGAGAAAAACAGCATGAGTGAGGAAAAAATGATGAAGAAAAATGAAGTAGTACCGGGCACAAAGCCAAAGAAAAAAAGAAAGGTATGTATTGCATTAGGAGTTGTTGCAGTAGTAGCCGTTGTAGCAATTAGTTCTGCATTTAAGAACTTAAGCGCACAGGTGGAAATGGTTTCCAACACGATTGAAATTGAACCAGTACAATACAGAGATTTGTCAGAGTCCATTTCATTAAACGGAACGATATCCGGTGAAAGCCAGACAAACGTGATGTCTGTTGCATCTGCGGAAGTCACAGCAGTCAATGTACAGGTTGGTGACATCGTAGAAGAGGGAACACCATTGATTACGTTAGATACTACGGAATTAGAGAAACAGGCAGCAGATTTAAAGAAGGATATTGCAAATGCGGGTGCGATTGCGCAGAATGATAATTCACAGCTGAATCAGAGCTTAAGTGAAGCACAGGAAGACCAGAGCAAAGCACTTTCGAGATTGCAGGATTCCATCAATGATGCACAGTCTGAGTATGATGGTTTAAAAGCAGACATTGCAAAGACAGAAGCAGAAATCAAAGAGAAAGAAGAACGTCTTTCCAAAGCAAAAAAGGAATTAGCAGGTCTTGAGAAAGACTCAGATAAATATAAAAAATTATTAGAGGAATGTACCACATTAGAAACTTCCATTGCAGGACATGAAGCACGTTTAGAAACATATAAAGCGTCTGTTGAGGCGGCAGAAGCTGCATTAGAAACAGCCAAAGAAAACTACGAGGATACATTAACAAGCACAAACAGAAGCGTTGCAGCAGCACAGAATACTGTAGATATGTCTGCATATCAGTCAGACAGCCGCGACGATTTAAACAGCCAGCTTGAAAATGTACAGAAGCAGTTAGCCGACTGCAGCTTAAGTGCACCTTGCGGCGGCGTTGTAACGGCTGTAAACGTTTCCGTTGGTGATAATTATGTCGGTGGACAGACAATGGTTACAATTGAAAATACAAATAAAATGAAAGTAATTGTAACAGTTGATGAAGCAGATATTTTAAAAATAGAAGAAGGCATGAAAGCGATTGTTACAACAGAGGCAACTGGTGATGAAGAGATTGCAGGAACAATTACAAGAGTTGTCCGCGTCAAAAATCAGTCTGTGAATGTGTCAGAAGTTAATACCTCTTCCGGCTACTCTGCAGAAATTGCCATTGATGATACCAAGCTTTTAGTTGGAATGACAGCGAAAGCCAAAATCGTTTTAAAAGAAAAAGCAGATGTTTTAGCTGTTCCATATGATTTAATCCAGACAGATGAAAACGGAAAAACCTTTGTATTGGTTGCAGAAGCACAGTCAGACGGAAGTGCAAAAGCAGTCCGCAGAGATATTACCATTGGAGAAGAGGTTGGTTATTACACAGAAGTAACTGGTGGTGACTTAAAAGAAGGCGAGCAGTTAATTTATGATTATACATACAGCGTAACAGAGGGACAGATTTTTGCGCCGGAGCAGATGTATTCTGAACAGGATTTAGGATTTGCGAATGATGCAACAGTGGAGGCAGAATAGTGAGTGAACCAGTAATTCGAATGGAAAATATAATAAAAAGGTATTATGTCGGAAAACCGAATGAACTCGAAATTCTTCATGGCATTAATTTAGAGGTGCAAAAAGGAGAATTTGTATCAATCGTTGGAGAATCCGGCTCTGGAAAAAGTACCTTAATGAACATCATTGGTGTTTTAGACAGACAGACGGAAGGAAATTACTTCTTAGAGGGACAGGATGTAAATCAGATGGGGGATGAAGTGCGAAGTGCCATTCGAAACAAGAGAATCGGTTTCGTATTTCAGAACTTTAATCTTCTTCCAAGAGCAAATGCATTAAAAAACGTAATGATTCCATTGATGTACAGCGAAGTGCGTGAGAAAAATCAAAAAGAACGTGCGATGGAAATGCTTCGCATGGTAGGAATGGAAGAGCGTGCAGGACACCGTCCGAATGAGCTTTCCGGTGGACAGAAACAGCGTGTAGCGATTGCAAGGGCAATGATGAATGACCCGGCAATTATTTTAGCGGATGAGCCAACTGGGGCATTGGACTCCAAAACAGGACATATGGTTATGGATTTATTCCATAAGCTTCATGAAGAACAGGGAAAAACAATCGTATTAATTACACATTCCCAGGAGCTTGCGAGAGAAACAAGCCGTATCGTGACATTGTTTGACGGTAATATTGTGGCAGATAATGGAGGTGAGAGCTAATGTTTTTTGAAAATATCAAAGAGGCTGTTATCAGCATTTTTAGTAACAAAATGCGTTCCATTTTAACCATGCTTGGAATTATTATCGGAATCAGTGCGGTAATTACTATCACAACTATCGGAAGTTCCATTCAGTCAACCTTGACATCGACTTTAAATTCTTTGGGTGGAAATACGATTTCTGTTTATTTAGAGGCGCGTTATCCGGAAACAGACGAGGAATGGGAAAGCTGGGTATATCCTGATTTAGAGCAGGAAGATTATGTGACACAGGAAATGATTGATGAACTTATGGAAACATATCCTGACTATGTGACAGGAATTGCAGCAAGCAGCTATCTTGGAGCTGGACAGATTTATGAAAATGCTGATACTTATGCGAATGTTTCCGTTCAGGGAATGACACCGGAATACATTGAATATATGAAAATAGGTATGTATGCCGGACGTAACTTAAGCTCAAGAGACAACAGCGAAATGAAAAATGTGTGTATCGTGGCTGATACTATGGCAAAGAATTATTTCGGTGACAAAGACCCAATTGGAGAACAGATTTCTTTTACAAATGCGGATGGAAGTGTTTATGATTTTATCATTGTGGGTGTTTATGAATACAATGTAGCGCTTTTTGGAAAAGTAGATACAAGTATCCCGGAAAAAGACCGTTCCACCAGCGTGTTTATTCCATTGCAGACCTGTTTTAAACTGCAGGGCAATGAGCAGACTGGCTACGAATATTTTGACTTAATGGTAAATCCACTTGCTGACATTGAAGAAACCACACAGATTGTAACAGAGTTCTTTGACGAAAAATATGCAGCCAACGAAGACTATCATCTATATCTTTACAACATGGCATCCGATATGGGAATGATTAATGCCGTAATTAACGTTATTACAGTTGCTATTTCCGGTATTGCAGCCATTTCCTTAATTGTAGGTGGTGTTGGTGTAATGAATATCATGTTAGTATCCATTACCGAGCGTACCAGAGAAATCGGTGTCCGTATGGCACTCGGCGCAAAACGAAAGACGATTCGTTTACAGTTTGTGATTGAAGCAATTGTACTTTGTCTGATTGGTGGTATGATAGGAATTGCAATCGGAATCTTAAACGGTTTCCTTTTAGGAAAAATAGCAGAATTTGTTATTCAGAATATGTATGCGGAATACGCAAACTACATTATTATGTCTGTACATCCGTCTGCAAAAGCAATCTTATTATCCTTATTCTTCTCGATGCTGACAGGCGTATTCTTCGGATATTATCCTGCAAATAAAGCTTCTAAGATGGAAGTTATTGATGCATTGAGATACGAGTAAAATAAAAATAAAGCTTGTTATATGAACATTGCGAAAGGAGCATAATATCCTATGGACAGATTATGGGACGATTTCCTTGGATATGTGGAAGTATATATAAAAGGAAAAGAAAAAACAATTGAGCAGTATCACTCAGATGAGAAATATTTTATCCTTTGGGAAAAAGGAATTTCTTTGATAAAAGAGGGTGTAAGCCCGGATGCAATGGATGTCTTTTTAGAGTTTGAAATGCAAAAGCTTATTTTGAATCAGAAAGTATCTGAGAAGGAACTTTTAGAACTTATCGTTATGAAAAAGCTTATTTTTAAACTTTATTCAGGAGATTACTTAGGAATTGCTGAATTGAGCCAGCATTTTCTGCCGGATGATTTAATGAAAAAGTACGCAGTGCTGCTAGAGCGGCTGTATTGGGATAATGATTCGCAAACTTCTGAGGAGACATCAAGTCAGATAACATTAAGGATTTGTAAAAATGAGAAGGAAAAATAATGTGAAAATGCAGTTGAATATTTACTAAACAGATAAAAAACCGGAGTTGTAGTCTGAAATTAAAATCAGAAAACAACTTCGGTTTTTTATGTGATAGGAAAGTGCTCGTACATGGTTGTAAGCCAGATGAAAACGCAAAGCGTTTTCGGAAGCGTCGCGCGGCGACGCTTTTTTATAATTATTTTATAAAAAAAGCATAATAAAATGTTGACAAAGAAATGTGTTGGTGCTATCTTAAGTACATGGATGTTAGCACTCCTAAGAATTGAGTGCTAATAATTCAAAAGCAAAGTGTCAGATAGCCCATGAGAGTACTCATAAGTTATCCAAACACATTGCAAAAGGGAATGAGAGATAGTAACTGCGAGAGAATCTCCCAAACAAATAGGAGTGAGTGAATGGAAGAATTTGAATTAGGCGAACGCAAAACGAAAATTTTAAATGCTATCATCCGCAATTACTTAGAGACTGGCGAACCGGTTGGTTCTAGAACAATTTCCAAATATACTGATTTGAATTTAAGTTCTGCAACGATTCGTAATGAGATGGCAGATTTAGAGGAGCTGGGATATATCTTACAGCCGCATACCTCTGCCGGACGAATTCCATCTGATAAAGGTTATCGCTTTTATGTAGATAATCTGATGGAGGATAAGAACCGCGAAGTCAACGAGATGAAGCAGTTTGTTATCGAACACACCGAGAAAGTGGAACAGGTATTACAGCAGGTAGCAAAAGTGCTTGCCGCGAACACCAATTACGCGACAATGGTAACAGCACCAACCTACCATAGAAATAAAGTAAAGTTCATCCAGCTTTCCAATGTAGATGAATATCAGATATTAGCAGTCATCGTAACACAGGGAAACATGGTAAAGAACAAAATCATACCTGTATCAGAGACCATTGATAATGAGACGATGTTAAAGCTGAATTTCCTTCTGAATTCCAATTTGAATGGATTGGCATTAGAAGAGATTAACTTAGTAACAATCGCAAAGCTTAAAGAGCAGGCGGGAATCCACAGCGACATCGTAAGCGAAGTGCTTGATACCTTAGCAGAAACAATGGGAGCAGACGAAGACATCCGCGTATATACCAGCGGAACGACGAATCTGTTTAAATATCCTGAATTATCTGATTCTGCGGAGAAGGCAAGTGAATTGATTTCCACATTTGAGGAAAAGCAGCAGTTAGCAAGCCTGGTAACTGAAAACCTGTTAAATGAAGAAAATACAGGAATTCAGGTTTATATAGGAAATGAAAGCCCGATTCAGACCATGAAGGACTGCAGTGTTGTAACAGCAACCTATGAATTAGGCGAAGGTGTTCGGGGAACGATAGGAATTGTCGGACCGAAGCGTATGGATTATGAGAAAGTAATGGATAATCTGAAAACGTTGAAAAAATCCTTAGATGGTATGTTAGATAAGCCAAAAGAGGAAAAATAGAAAGGTGGCATGAGAATGCAGGAGACAAATAACGAAGAAATTTTAGAAGAAACAGTGGAAGATTTCGAAGCAGAAGCCGAAGAAACAGAAACTGTAGATTCTGAAGAGACAAATACACAAGCAGCAGAAGAAGCTGAGACAGAAGATACTGCCGAAGAAGAAAAAGAAGGTGAGTCCGATGGAAAGAAAGGCTTTTTCAAAAAGAAGAAAGATAAGAAAGACGAGCAGATTGAAGAATTAAATGACCGTCTGAAACGTCAGATGGCAGAATTTGAAAACTTCAGAAAACGTTCCGAAAAAGAAAAAGCACAGATGTTTGACATGGGAGCAAAAACAATCATTGAAAAGATTCTTCCGGTAATCGACAACTTCGAGCGTGGATTTACCACAGTGGAAGAGGCAGATATGGAAGATGCTTTCGTAGTCGGCATGGACAAAGTATACAAGCAGATGCTTGCAACATTAGAAGAAGCTGGAGTAAAAGCAATCGATTCTGTTGGTCAGGAATTCAATCCAGATTTTCACAATGCAGTAATGCATGTTGAAGACGAAGAACTTGGCGAAAATGTAGTCGCTGAAGAACTTCAAAAAGGTTATATGTACCGCGATACTGTTGTAAGACACAGCATGGTAAAAGTAGCAAACTAATCACATTTTATAAATATTAGGAGGAAAAAATCATGGGAAAAATTATCGGTATTGACTTAGGAACAACAAACAGCTGTGTAGCTGTTATGGAAGGTGGAAAACCTACTGTTATCGCAAACCAGGAAGGTGCAAGAACAACACCATCTATCGTAGCATTCACAAAAACAGGTGAAAGACTTGTTGGTGAACCTGCAAAACGTCAGGCAGTAACAAACGCAGAGAAAACAATCTCTTCTATCAAGAGACATATGGGTACAGATTACAAGAAAGCAATTGATGACAAACAGTACTCACCACAGCAGATTCCTGCTATGATTCTTCAGAAATTAAAAGCTGATGCAGAAGGATACTTAGGAGAAAAAGTAACAGAAGCAGTTATCACAGTTCCAGCTTACTTCAACGATGCAGAACGTCAGGCAACAAAAGACGCTGGTAAAATCGCAGGTCTTGATGTAAAACGTATCATCAACGAGCCAACAGCAGCTGCTTTAGCATATGGTCTTGACAATGAAAAAGAACAGAAAATCATGGTATACGACTTAGGTGGTGGTACATTCGACGTTTCTATCATCGAAATCGGTGACGGCGTTATCGAAGTATTATCTACAAACGGTGATACACAGCTTGGTGGTGACGACTTCGACAACAAGATTACACAGTGGATGATTGATGAGTTCAAGAAAGCAGAAGGCGTTGACCTTTCTACAGATAAGATGGCACTTCAGAGATTAAAAGAAGCTGCTGAAAAAGCAAAGAAAGAATTATCATCAGCTACAACAACAAACATTAACTTACCATTCATCACAGCTACAGCAGAAGGTCCAAAACACTTTGACATGAACCTTACAAGAGCAAAATTCGATGAATTAACACATGACTTAGTAGAAAGAACTGCAATCCCTGTTCAGAACGCTATGAAAGATGCTGGTCTTACAAACGCTGATTTAGGTCAGGTATTATTAGTTGGTGGTTCTACACGTATCCCAGCTGTACAGGATAAAGTAAGACAGTTGACAGGAAAAGAGCCAAGCAAATCCTTAAACCCAGACGAATGTGTAGCTATCGGTGCTTCTATTCAGGGTGGTAAATTAGCAGGAGATGCTGGTGCAGGCGAAATCCTCTTATTAGACGTAACTCCACTTTCACTTTCTATCGAAACAATGGGTGGTATTGCAACAAAGTTAATCGAGAGAAACACAACAATTCCTACAAAGAAGAGCCAGATTTTCTCTACAGCAGCAGACAATCAGACAGCAGTAGATATCAACGTTGTACAGGGTGAAAGACAGTTCGCAAGAGATAACAAATCCCTCGGACAGTTCCGCTTAGATGGTATCGCACCAGCACGTCGCGGTGTTCCACAGATTGAAGTAACATTCGATATCGACGCAAACGGTATTGTAAACGTATCTGCAAAAGATTTAGGAACAGGTAAAGAACAGCACATCACAATTACAGCTGGTTCTAACATGTCTGATGACGAAATCGAAAAGGCTGTAAAAGAAGCAGCTGAGTTCGAAGCTCAGGATAAGAAGAGAAAAGAAGCTATCGATGCAAGAAACGATGCAGATTCTTTCGTATTCCAGACACAGCAGGCGTTAGACCAGGTTGGCGCTAACCTCGATGCAAATGATAAAGCAGAAGTAGAAGCTGACATGAATGCAGTGAAGTCCTTCTTAGAGGCTCATCCAAATGCAGAAGATATGACAGATGCTGATATTACTGAATTAAAAGCTGCTCAGGAAAAATTAACACAGAGCGCACAGAAGGTATTTACAAAAATGTATGAACAGAGTCAGGCAGCTGGTGCAGCAGGTCCAGACATGGGTAACATGGGTGGAGAACAGCAGGCTAACACAGCAGATGATGATGTTGTAGATGCAGATTTTAAAGAGGTCTAAGCTGATAAAAGAGTGATAGAGGGGTTTCTGGAATTTCCAGAAGCCCTCTATTCTGTCACACATTGTTTGTGATTAGAAATGAGGAATAGATAGTTATGGCAGATAAAAGAGATTATTATGAAGTCTTAGGCGTTAGCAAGACAGCAGATGACGCTGAAATTAAAAAAGCCTTTCGTGCACTGGCAAAAAAATATCATCCAGACATGCATCCGGGTGATGCTGACTGCGAAGCAAAATTTAAAGAAGCACAGGAAGCATATGCCGTTTTAAGTGATGCAGAAAAGAGAAGACAGTATGACCAGTTTGGCCACGCAGCCTTTGACGGAGGTGCAGGCGGCGGAGCAGGTGGATTTGACTTCTCTGGCATGGATATGGGAGACATTTTCGGAGACATCTTTGGTGATTTCTTTGGAGGCGGCACTAGAAGAAGAACAAATGATGGCCCAATGAAGGGCGCGAACCTTAGAACCAGCGTAAGAATTACTTTTGAAGAGGCTGTTTTTGGCTGTGAAAAAGAAATCGAAATGGTTTTAAAGGATGAATGTAAAACCTGTAACCATACTGGTGCAAAGCCTGGTACAACACCGGAAACTTGTACCAAATGTGGTGGTAAAGGTAAGGTAGTCTTTACACAGAATTCTTTCTTTGGAACAGTACAGAACGTTCAGACCTGTCCAGATTGTGGCGGTAAAGGTAAAGTAATCAAAGAAAAATGTCCAGACTGTCGTGGAACAGGTTACATTGCAAATAAAAAGAAAATTTCTGTATCTATCCCTGCAGGAATTGATAACGGACAGAGTGTGCGTATTCGTGAAAAAGGAGAGCCGGGCATCAATGGCGGACCAAGAGGTGATTTATTAGTTGAGGTAGTTGTATCCAGACATCCAAATTTACAGCGTCAGGATATGAATATTTACTCTACAGCACCAATTTCCTTTGCGCAGGCTGCATTAGGTGGAGAAATCCGTATCAATACAGTAGACGGAGATGTGCTTTATGAAGTAAAACCGGGAACACAGACAGATACAAGAATCCGTTTAAAAGGAAAAGGTGTGCCATCTCTTCGTAACAAAGAGATTCGTGGTGACCATTATGTAACACTCGTGGTTCAGACACCAACCGGATTAAGCAGCGAAGCAAAAGAAGCATTGCGTCAGTTTGATGAATTGACAGGCGGTTCTTTAAAACGTGCAGAGAATGCTGATAATGCACAGTCACATGAGAAATCAAAAAAGAAAAAAGGATTTATGGATAAATTAAAAGAATCCTTTGATGATATGGTTGATTAAAAGAAAGATGCCTAGTACTTTAGGCATCTTTTTTTCGTAGAAAATATGCGGCTTTCAGCAGATTTTGTAAGGTTACATAGAGACTGACAAAATGCAATTGGCATATTTGTGCAAATCATCCATTGTGACATTTTTTCAAATGTTGTATGATAACGAGGAAAGGTTGAAAAATCAAACTATATATAGTATTTTGACGTGTGATAAGTGGCATAAGAGTAGATAAAGGATAATTTAGGGATTTATATTTAGGATGAAAGGATACGAGGATGAGCCAGTCAGCAGCACAGTTAGAAGAACAGAAGTTTCAACGGTGGTGTTTTAAAGAAGCAGTTGAAATCGAACACCGAAAACAGAAATTAAAAGACGAAAGAGAAATGCTGAAAAAAGAAAAGCAGCAGATTGAAGAAGAAAAGCGTAAGCTTGCAGCAGCAAAGAATGAATTTGAAGCTAAAAAACAGCTGCATGAGCGCAGCAGAGAACAGGAAAAGCACCTGTTCAATATGAAATGGAAAATTCTTGAAGACGAATTAAAGAAAGTGGCAGCAGAGAAGAAACAGTTAGAGCGTCAGAAAGAGTTCTATCGTTACGTCAGCGAACATGAATACGAGGGGAATCAAACTTCTTATGATGTTGTAAGAGGAGAGATGTTCTTTTGCGGCGTAGACAGTGAGAAAGCGTTGAGAAAACGTTATAAAGACCTGATTAAGATTTACCACCCGGATAACGTAAGTGGTGATACCACAACAATTCAGGAAATTAATTGCGAATACGAAAAATTATTAGCATTATATGATGCTGAAATGTAAAACTGAAAAATAGGGACGCAGCCTAAATTCTGAAAAATAGGGACGCAGCCTAAATTTCGAAATTTAGGCTACGTCCCTATTTTTCGTTTTAATCCTGTGGGTAAATTAAATGCTTTTCATCAATCACACATAATGTGTTTTCTAAATAACGCTTTGCAAGGTAATTTGCCATGCCAAGGTTCATATCTAAATAATTGCCGCAGTCTTTTGCACTTGCACCCGGAACTTCGCCCTTGAAGTCGCGGATAAAGGTAAACATTTCAATCATTAAATCAACGATGTCTTTGGATTCATAATCTCCTGCTAAAAGAAGATAGAAACCGGTACGGCATCCCATAGGTCCAAAGTAGATAGTCTTGTCCTTATAAACCTCATGATTTCTTAAAAAAGTAGCAGCAAGATGCTCAATCGTATGCATTTCTGCAGTATTCATAACCGGTTCATCATTTGGAGAAGTCATACGCAAATCAAAGGTTGTGATAACTTCATTTCCAACATGGTCTTTGCGGGAAACATAAACACCCGGCTCTAACTTGATATGGTCAATGGTAAAGCTTGCGATTTTTTCCATATAAAATATTCCTCCGTTCTTTTGGCAGCATGAAAAAGCTGTCGTCTATATGAAACTTTAAATCATAAGAGAAGTTCCGTCAAGCGAAAATCCTGCCTGTTTTTATAAAAGAAAATCCTATTTTTCGAAAACGCCTGCGAAATAGATTTTTTTTCAGAAATGAATTTGCTATAATGAATATTAGGACAAAAGTATGTAAAAATGTATGCGGGTAAAAACAGAAATGAGGAGATACTATGGAGAAGCTGCGATGTGACAAACATGACAGAAGAAAACAGCAGGATAGACGAAAAAAGGACAAGCAAAGAAAACGGCAGACGGGCGGAAAACTAGCTGCCTGCTTATTGCTGTTTTTGGGGCTGGTTTTCTTTTTTCAGCCGCAGGTACAGGCGGAGGAGACAACAGAAAAAATCCGGATTGGATACACCGATTTTGAGGGTTTCATTGATATGAGCAGAAGTGGAACTTATTCCGGTTATGGAGTCGATTATCTGAAAGAAATTTCGGAATATACCGGATGGGAATATGAATATGTCTATGACAGCTGGGAAAATCTGATAAAGAGTCTGGAAGCGGGCGAAATAGATTTTTTGATGCATGCACAGCGTACCGAGGAGCGTTCAGAGAAGTTTTTATTTTCGAAATATATGTCCGGCTCAGAAACGAATCTTTTATATGTCAGAAGCGATGACGAGCGTTATTATTATAACGATTATGATAGCTTCAATGGAATGAAAGTGGCAGGACTCGCAGATTCGTTTCAGAACGAAGAATTTGAGCGTTTAGTTGAAAAGAAGGGCTTTTCCTATGATTTTTATTCCTATAATACCACTCAGGCGTGTTTTGATGCTTTAGATGAGGGAAAAGTGGATGCGGTTATCATGGGAAGTCTTGTGATGAAGTCTGACTATAAGATTGTCAGCCGCTTTGGTGCAGACCCATACTATTTTATTACTGCTAAAAGCAATCAGGAGCTGATGAATCAATTAGATGATGCAATGGCACAGATTATTGCGGAAAAGCCGTTTTTTACGTCAGAGCTGTACGAGAAGCATTACAGCGGCATGGGACTTTGTGCAGACGCAAGCTTTACGAAGGAGGAATTAGAATACATAGAACATGCAGGAACAATAACACTTGCCTTTGTTCCGAATCGTAAACCATTTTCTTATCTGAATGAGCAGTCAAAGCTCGATGGAATTGTGGTAAATCTCATGGAGGCTGTGGCAGAGAAAAGTGGTCTGCAGTTTGAATATGTAATGATGGATGCAGGGCAGACAGTGCCGGAGTATTTAGCAAAAGAGCCGGATGCCGTAGTTGCCGGAATCATGGAGAAAAATCCGCTTTTCCAGACGGAGGAATATGTGCTTTCTGACGTAATGTATTCTGATGAGGTTGCCTTAGCGTGCATGCGAAAAACAGCTTACGAGGTAGATGCACCGGACAAAAGTTATAAGCTTGCAATTCCAAGAAGTTATATCGCATTAAAAGATTATATCCGCCAGAATGCACCACAGTTTGAAATTGTTGAGGCGAAAAGCACAGAAGAATGCTTAAATATGTTGGTACGGGGAGAAGTTGATTTTATTGCGCAGAACGTCAATGTTATGATGCCGTTGTTACAGAAGCCATATTATGAAAAAGTAACAGTGCTTCCGACTTTTTTTATGGACGAGGATATGGCGGTAGTTGGCAAAGAAACAGATGAAAATGAGATATTAATGAATATCATCAACAAAAGTCTGGCATCTATCAGTGAAAAAGAAGCCCTGCAGTATACAGTAAATCACACCATCACCAATGCTTATGAATTTACATGGCTTGATATGCTGTACAAATTCCGTACACCGATTATCATTATTTCCACATTATTCATTGCTTTGATGTCTGTGATTGTACTCTTTTCCGTTATGAAGAGGCGCAATTATGAGAATATCCGATTGAAAAACGAAGAACTTGCACAGGCGGTAGCGCAGGCAAATGCCGCAAATGATGCCAAAAGTGAATTTTTAGCAAGGATGAGCCATGAGATTCGTACACCAATGAATGCGGTTCTGGGGCTTACAAGCATCTGCAAAAATTACACGACAGAACCAAAGCGTATAGAGGAATACCTTAGTAAAATCGAGACATCTTCAAAGCTTTTACTTGATATTATCAATGATGTTTTGGATATGTCTGCGATTGAGAGCAATAAGATAAAAATAGCCTCACAGCCATTTTATCTGAAAGACACGTTAGAATCAGTTTCTACGATTTATTATGCACAGTGCAGACAGAAAAACGTAGATTTTGTCATGCATATGGAAAAGATGCGAAAAGAGCAGGTAATCGGTGATGAACTGCGCTTAAAACAGGTACTGATGAATCTTGTATCGAATGCTTACAAATTTACACCGGCAGGGGGCAGCATTACGATAGAAGCAAAAGAAGTATCAGAGCGGGAAGGCAAGGTATATTATAATTTCAGCGTGACGGATACCGGAGCTGGAATGGATGAAGAAATGTTAAAACGTTTATTCCTTCCATTTGAGCAGGAGGATGCAGAAACAGCGAAAAAATATGGCGGAAGCGGCTTAGGTCTTTCCATTGCCAAGAATTTAGTTGAACTGATGTCAGGCTCTATTTCCTGCAAATCGAAAAAAGGCGTGGGAACAACCTTTTTAGTATCCATTCCATTTGGTGTGGGAGCAGTCGAAGAAGCACAGCAGACAGAAACAGAGGAAGTACACGAGGTTTGTTTAGAGGATTATGATTTCACCGGATATAAGGTGCTGGTGGCAGATGATAATGATTTTAATGCAGATATTGTGTATGAACTGCTTGACCTGGTACATATGAAGATGGAGCGCGCGGAAAATGGTCTGCAGGCTTGCGAATTGTTCGAAAAGTCAGAAAAAGGAGAATATTTAGCCATTTTAATGGACGTGCAGATGCCGGAAATGAATGGCTATGAGGCAACAAAAGCCATTCGAAGCAGCAGCCACGAGGAGGCAGCAAGCATTCCAATTTATGCAATGACAGCCAATTCCTATACGGAGGATGTGAGCATGGCGTTTCATGTGGGAATGAATGGGCACATTGCAAAACCAATCGATACCGCGGTTTTATTCGAAATCTTAAAGAAAATCGTTGAGAATCGGGCATAGATATTTGCATCTGATAAGATTTTGTGATAGTATGACTATTGTTTTGTAAGAACGGAAAGTGAAATCCAATAGATTAAGAAAAGCAGTTCCTGAAAAAACAGGGATAGATGCAGGAGGAAAAATAAATGAGATGGAATAAATACACAATTGAAACAACAACCGCAGCAGAGGATTTTATGAGTTCCATGCTGATGGAACTTGGAATCGAAGGTGTGCAGATTGAGGACAATGTTCCGCTGACAAAGGAAGACCAGTCAGAGATGTTTATTGACTTCCTGCCAGAGCTTCCACCAGATGATGGTGTCAGCCATGTCAGCTTTTATTTAGAGGATAACGGTGAGGATTACACCGAATTATTAAAACAGGTCAAAATCGCATTAGAGGATTTAAGAAAAATCGTCGATGTGGGAACAGGCACAATCACTTCTGACAAGACAGAAGATTTAGACTGGATTAATAATTGGAAACAGTTTTTTAGCTCCTTCTATATTGATGATATTTTAATCAAACCAACCTGGGAAGAATTAAAGGAAGAAGATAAAGATAAGTTCTTAATCGAAATTGACCCGGGCGTATCCTTTGGAACAGGAAAGCATGAGACAACACAGCTTTGCATCCGCCAGCTGTTAAAATATATTCGTGGAAATGCAGACTACACACCGGACAACCAGTCACCAAAGGTATTAGATGTTGGATGCGGAAGCGGTATTTTATCTATCGTTGCATTAAAGCTTGGTGCAAGAGAAGTAGTAGGAACAGACTTAGACCCGGACTGCATGACTTCTACACACGATAATATGGAAGTGAATCACTTAGACCAAAAGCTTGGAACATTTTATATTGGAAACTTAATTGATGATACTAAATTGCAGGAAAAAGTCGGTACAGAAGAGTATGACATCGTTGTTGCAAATATTTTAGCGGATGTTATTATTCCAATGGCACCGGTGATTCCGGCACGCTTAAAATCCGGCGGATATTTTATTACCTCCGGTATTATCGACTTTAAAGAAAATGAAGTAAAAACTGCCATCGAAAATGCAGGACTTACCGTAGTAGAAATCAATCATCAGGGTGAATGGGTAAACATTACCGCCCGCAAGAACTAGCAGGAGGAAAAGACGTGTATCAGTTTTTTGTAGAGGATGCGCAGGTATCGCCAGATGCAGCAGTTATTGAAGGCAGTGATGTAAATCATATCCGCAATGTGCTTCGCATGCGTTGTGGAGAAAAAGTGCGCATCAGCAGTAAATCAGGGAAAAATTATTTATGTGAAATATCTGAGATTACAGAGGATATGGTACGCGCTTCAATATTAGAGGAATACGAAGAGAACACAGAGCTTCCTTGTAAAATATATCTTTTTCAGGGCTTACCGAAAAATGATAAAATGGAATTAATCATCCAAAAGGCAGTAGAGCTTGGTGTATATGAGATTATTCCGGTTGCCATGAAAAACTGCGTGGTAAAATTAGATGATAAAAAGGCTGCCAGTAAAGTAACAAGATGGCAGGCAATTGCAGAAAGTGCTGCAAAGCAGTCAAAGCGAAGCCTGATTCCAAACGTTTCTATGCCATTAAGCTATAAGCAGGCAGTAGAAAAGGCAAAGGAATTAGATGTAAAACTTGTTCCGTATGAAAATGAGCGCGGAATGCAGGCGACCAAGGAAGCCATCGAAGCAATTAAACCGGGAGAAAGCATTGCTATTTTTATCGGACCGGAGGGCGGTTTTGACGATTCTGAAATCGCACTGGTAAAGGATGAGATGCAGCTTATTTCGCTTGGAAAACGTATTTTAAGAACAGAAACCGCAGGAATGACAACTTTGTCTATCCTCGTATATCATTTGGAAAAATAAAAAAGCGTCGTCTTGCGACGCTTTGGACATACACCACGTATGGGCATTTTTAGCACGTAAAAAAACGCCAGCAAAACAGCAAACGTGTTTTGCAGGCATTTAGAAAGGGTATCAATTAAGATGCAGGCATATTTAGATAATTCGGCAACGACACGATGCAGTGAGCGTGCCAAAAACCTGATGGTGCAGCTTTTAATGGAAGATTACGGGAATCCATCTTCCCTGCACATGAAAGGTGTAGAAGCAGAAAAATATATCAAAGAAGCAAAAAATAAAATTGCAAAAACCTTAAAGGTAGACGAAAAAGAAATTCTTTTCACCTCAGGTGGAACAGAATCGAATAATATGGCATTGATTGGAACAGCACTTGCAAATAAACGTGCAGGAAACCATATTATTACAACCTCGATTGAGCATGCGTCAGTTTCCGCTCCGTTAGCATATTTAGAGGAGTTAGGCTTCCGTGTAACATATTTAAAAGTAGATTCTGACGGAATTATTTCCTTAGAAGAACTTGAAAAAGAAGTCTGTGAGGAAACCATTCTCGTGTCACTTATGATGGTAAATAACGAGATTGGAGCAGTAGAGCCAATCGAAGAAGCCGTAAAGGTTATCAAAGAGAAGAATCCAAAGACATTAGTTCATGTGGATGCAATTCAGGCATATGGAAAATACCGCATTTATCCAAAGAAAATGGGAATTGATTTGCTTTCTGTCAGCGGTCACAAAATCCATGCGCCAAAGGGAACTGGATTTTTATTTATCAAAGATAAAACAAAAGTGAAGCCATTAATTTATGGCGGCGGCCAGCAGAAAGGAATGCGCTCTGGAACGGAAAATGTACCGGGCGTGGCAGCTTTAGGGGAAGCAGCTGCTGAAATCTATGAGGATTTCGATGCAAAAATCGAGCATCTTTACAGCTTAAAAGAGCGTTTTGTGGAAGGTGCAAAAAAGATTGAAGGAATCACAATTAACGGACGTACCGGAAGAGATTCTGCACCACAGATTGTAAGTGTAAGCATTGATGGTGTAAGAAGCGAAGTTATGCTTCATACTTTAGAGGATAGAGAGATTTATGTCTCTGCAGGAAGTGCCTGCTCTTCTAATAAACCATCCGTTAGCCATACCTTAACCAGCATCGGCTTGAAAAAGAACCTGTTAGATTCTACGATTCGTTTCAGCTTTTGCATAAACACCACAGAAGAAGAAATCGACTATGCACTTGAAGTGTTAGGAGAGGTTGTACCGACACTTCGTAAATATACAAGAAAGTAAAAGGGAGAAAACATGTATAAATCATTTTTGATTAAATATGCGGAAATCGCAATCAAAGGAAAAAACCGTTATCTGTTTGAGGATGCACTTGTCAGCCAGATTAACCTTGCATTAAAAAAAGTAGACGGAGAATTTCTCGTTCGCAAAGAGCAGGGAAGAATTTATGTCGATACCTTAAGTGACTATGATTTTGATGAAACAGTAGAAGCGTTAAAATGTGTCTTCGGTATTGTAGGAATCTGTCCGGTTGTTATTTTAGAGGATGAGGGCTTTGATAAGCTTGCAGAAGAAGTGCTTTCTTATGTGGACAAGGTTTACAAGAATAAGAACTTTACCTTTAAAGTAAACGCCCGCCGCGCAAGAAAGAATTATCCAATGGAATCTATGGAGATTAATGCAGCACTTGGCGAGAAAATTTTAGAAGCTTACCCAGAAACAAGCGTAGATGTACACAATCCAGAAGTTGTTATTTGTGTCGAGATTAGAAACAAAATCAACTTATATTCAACAATTATTCCAGGACCGGGTGGAATGCCGGTTGGAACAAACGGAAAAGCAATGCTTTTATTATCCGGCGGTATCGACAGCCCGGTTGCAGGCTGGATGATTGCCAAACGAGGCGTTGGAATTGATGCAACTTATTTCCATGCACCACCTTATACCTCAGAGCGTGCAAAACAAAAGGTAGTAGACCTTGCAAAAATCGTTGCAAAATATTCAGGACCAATCAATCTTCATGTTGTAAACTTCACAGACATTCAGCTTTATATTTATGAGCAGTGTCCACACGAAGAGCTTACAATTATCATGCGCCGTTACATGATGAAGTTGGCAGAGCATTTTGCAAAAGAGCAGAAGTGTCTTGGACTTATCACAGGAGAAAGTATCGGACAGGTAGCAAGCCAGACCATGCAGTCACTTGCAGCAACCAACGAAGTATGTACTATGCCGGTATACCGTCCGTTAATCGGATTTGATAAACAGGAAATTGTTACAATTTCTGAAAAAATCGGAGCTTATGAAACATCTATTTTACCATACGAAGACTGCTGTACCATTTTCGTAGCAAAGCATCCGGTTACAAAACCAAGCTTAAATGTCATTCATAATGATGAGAAGAAGCTTGCAGAAAAAATCGACCAGTTAATGCAGGAAGCAATTGATTCGGTAGAAGTGATTCGTGTAGAAGCAGAATAAGTGTAAGCAGTTTGAGAGCACCATTCGCAAACGATACCATAAAAAGAAAAGCCACAGGAAACCTGTGGCTAAAATCTTTACAATGAATGAAACCGAAAGGGTTAAAACATTCTTAGATTAAGTATGGTTTTAAAACTTCCATGATTTCATCAATGTTGCTCTCTGCATGGATAGCTAAGTCGATTGGTTTAGATAAATCTAAACTGAAGATACCCATGATAGATTTTGCGTCGATAACGTATCTTCCAGAGATTAAATCGAAATCGAACTCAAACTGAGTAATTGCATTAACAAAGGATTTTACTTTGTCAATAGAGTTTAAAGAAATCTGTACTGTCTTCATGATATAAGAACCTCCTCTAAGTACTATCTAATTTATTTTATAGTAATGGTTTTTTGTGGAAAAGTCAACAGAAAAGAAAGGTATATTTTAATAGATATGAAAGAAAATAAAAAGGCAGCATTGCATAATTTAGGTTGTAAGGTAAATGCTTATGAAACAGAAGCTATGCAGCAGAGTCTGGAAAATGCAGGCTATGAAATCGTACCATTTACAGAATATGCGGATGTTTATGTGATTAACACCTGTTCCGTTACGAATATGGCGGATAGAAAGTCGCGCCAGATGCTTCATAAGGCAAAAAAAATGAACCCGGATGCCATTGTGGTTGGTGCTGGCTGTTATGTACAGACAAAAGAGGCACAGGCTTTAATCGATGATACGATTGATATTGTTATCGGAAATAATAAAAAGCATGAGTTAGTGGCACTTTTAGAAGAATACGAAAAAACACAGAAGAAATGTCATAGTATTGTAGACATCAATCATGAAAAACAGGAATACGAAGAATTCTGCTGGGAGAATCCGACAAAACCGGAGGGCACATCACATACACGTGCCTTTATTAAAGTGCAGGATGGCTGTAACCAGTTTTGCAGCTACTGCATTATTCCTTTTGCAAGAGGAAGAGTACGCAGCAGAAATATGGATGACGTGTTAAAAGAAATCAGAGGACTTGCAGCAAACGGATACAAAGAAGTGGTATTAACAGGAATCCATTTAAGCTCCTATGGCGTAGATAACGACAGCAGCCTGTTAGAATTAATTCAAAAGGTGCATGAGATAGACGGAATTGAGCGCATCCGTTTAGGAAGCTTAGAGCCACGCATCGTGACAGAAGAATTTGCAAAAGCACTTTCCGAGATGGAGAAAATCTGTCCTCATTTCCATCTGTCATTACAGAGCGGCTGCGATGAAACTTTAAAACGAATGAACAGACGTTACGATACAGCAGAATATGAAGAAGGCTGTAAGCTTTTAAGAAAATATTTCGAGCATCCGGCAATTACCACCGATGTGATTACCGGTTTCCCTGGAGAGACAGAAGAAGAATTCGAAACAACCAGAAATTATCTCGAAAAAATTCATTTTTATGAAATGCACATCTTCCCATATTCTAAGCGTGAGGGGACAAAGGCAGCAGTAATGCCGGGACAGTTGACCGAGAATGTGAAAAAAGAAAGAAGTGCAGTCCTTTTGGCATTAGAGGAAAAGATGTCAGAAGAGTTTCGTGAATATTACTGTGGAAAAACGGTTACAGTTTTGATGGAAGAACCTTTGATATATGAGGGAGAACAGTATTTTACCGGATACACGAAAGAATATGTAAAAGTAGCCGTTCGCACAGACAAAAATATTTCCAATCAGTTTACTTCAGGAAAAATTAAGAAAAGACTGACAGGAGATATCTATCTTATGGTTGAATTTTAGGACAATCTATATTAGAATAAATATAGTAATGCTTTTGAGATAAATTGAATCTGTATTTGAGACAATTTGAAAAAGAGCAATTGTAAGGGCGTGACAAATATGCAGAACATCAATAATACACAGTATTTTAAAGTTGAAAAAGGACCGGAGCTTCGCGTAGAAGACGTGCTTGAGATTGTATATCAGGCGTTAAGTGAAAAAGGTTATAATCCGGTGAATCAGATTGTTGGATATATCATGTCTGGAGACCCAACATATATTACCAGTCATAATAATGCGAGAAGTCTGATTATGAAAGTTGAACGTGACGAATTAGTTGAAGAAGTATTAAAGGCATACATTAAGAATAATCGCTGGGGTTAAGCGATTATTTCTGATGTGTTTCTTTAAGTGCATTTTCCCGTAGCAGCGTGCAGGGAGTAGTCTGTACACAAAAGGGGAAAGTGCGTTTTTAGATTGGAGAACATATGAGAATATTAGGATTGGATTTTGGCTCAAAGACAGTCGGAGTGGCAGTCAGTGATGAGCTTTTATTAACTGCGCAGGGACTGGAAATCGTAAGAAGACAGTCCCCTAATAAATTGCGTCAGACTTTGGCAAGAATTGAAGAAATTATTGCTGAATATAAAGTAGAGAAAATTGCGTTAGGATACCCGAAGAATATGAATAATACAGAGGGTGAACGCTGTGAGAAAACAAAAGAATTCAAAGAGATGTTAGAGCGTAGAACAGGACTTCCTGTTGTTTTATGGGATGAAAGATTAACGACTGTTTCCGCAGACCGTCATATGATGGAAAGCGGCATCCGAAGAGAAGACCGCAAGAAATACGTGGATGAAATAGCAGCCGTATTCATTTTACAGGGATATCTTGATTATTTGCAGATGCATCCAGAAGAAAAATAATAAAAGCTTAAGGGTTACAGGGATTAGAAAGGCATGGTTTTGTATGGAAAAAGTAAAATTTAATGACCCGGACACACAAGAAGAAGTAGAATTTTTCGTGATTGAAGAGACACAGATTAACGGAGAAAAATATCTTTTGGTAACAGAAGAGGAAGATGGAGACAGTGATGCATATATCTTACAGGAGATTGCAGATGACAGTGAGAACATCGTATACGAAATGGTAGAAGATGATGCGAAGTTAGCTGCACTCGGTAAAGTATTTGCAGAATTGATTGAGGACGCAGATATTGAGTATTAAAGAAGAGTTATTAAAGAAAATGAAAAAAGAAGAGAAGAAGACAGACGTGAAAGAGATTATTGAAAAAGAAACAGTAACGAAAGAAAACGTCAAAAAAACAAGAGCAAAAAAGAACGGAAAAAATAATGGAGGAATGGAATTGAAAAATCAGGAGCAGACTTCAAAGCTTAAGATTATTCCACTCGGCGGTTTAGAGCAGATTGGAATGAATATTACAGCCTTTGAATATGAAGACAGCATTATCGTCGTAGACTGTGGTCTGTCATTTCCAGAGGATGATATGTACGGAATAGACCTTGTCATCCCGGATGTAACATATTTAAAAGACAACATTGACAAAGTAAAAGGATTTTTTATTACACATGGTCACGAAGACCATATTGGAGCAATCCCATATGTGCTGAAAGACATCAATGTACCAATTTATGCGACAAAGCTTACCATTGGTATTATTGAGCACAAGTTAAAAGAGCATAACATGCTCACAAAAGTAAAGCGCAAAGTCGTAAAATATGGTCAGCACATTAATCTTGGATGCTTCCGCGTGGAATTTATCAAAACAAACCACAGTATTCAGGATGCAGCAGCACTTGCCATTTATTCTCCGGCAGGTATTGTTGTGCATACAGGTGACTTTAAGGTGGATTACACACCAGTATTTGGTGATGCCATCGATTTACAGCGTTTCGGTGAAATCGGTAAAAAAGGAGTTCTGGCATTGATGTGCGATAGTACGAATGCAGAGCGTCCGGGATTTACCATGTCAGAGAAATCAGTCGGAAGAACAATTGATGATATTTTCGAAGAAAACAAAAATTCAAGAATTATTATCGCAACATTTGCATCAAATGTAGACCGCGTACAGCAGATTATCAATGCAGCCTATAAGAATGACCGTAAGGTAATTGTGGAAGGCAGAAGTATGGTAAATATCATCGGAACAGCAACTGAACTTGGATATATCAGCATTCCGGATAATACCTTAGTTGATATCGAAGCAATCAAGAGCTACCCGGATGAGAAAACAGTTATTATTACAACCGGAAGCCAGGGAGAGTCTATGGCGGCATTATCCCGCATGGCAGCTGGTATTCATAAGAAAGTAACAATTAAGCCAAATGATACAATTGTATTCAGCTCAAATCCAATTCCGGGAAATGAGAAGGCTGTTTCTAATATTATTAACGAATTAGCAATGAAAGGTGCAAAGGTTATTTTCCAGGATGTACACGTATCCGGTCATGCTTGTCAGGAAGAAATCAAATTGATTTATTCTCTGGTAAGACCAAAATACTCCATTCCTGTACATGGAGAATACAGACATTTAATTGCACAGGCACGTATTGCAGAAGAACTTGGAATCCATAAGGATAATATTTTTATTCTTTCTTCAGGTGATGTATTAGAGTTAGATAATGAAAGCGCAGAAGTGACAGGAAAAGTTCAGGTTGGAGACATCATGGTAGATGGTCTTGGTGTCGGAGACGTTGGAAATATTGTACTTCGCGACAGACAGCATCTTGCAGAAGATGGAATTATCATTGTAGTGCTGACGCTGGAAGCAGGTTCTGGACAGGTGCTTGCCGGACCGGATATCGTATCGCGTGGATTTGTTTATGTACGTGGCGCAGAAAGTCTGATGGAAGAAGCAAAACAGATTTTAGACGAGAAAATGCAGTACTGCATGGACAGAGGAATTACAGACTGGGGCAAAATTAAAACGGAGATAAAAGATTCTCTTGGAGATTTTGTTTGGAAAGAAACAAAGAGAAGACCGATGATTATGCCAATTATTATGGAAGTTTAAGAATAGGATGATTACGGAAATGGACATGAATAAAGTTATTTTAAAATTTGTAAGCATCAGTTTTTCAATATTGGTGACGCTTTTGGTGGTATTAGGACTTTTGAAAGCCGGAACTTACTGTTATGATTTCGGGTATCGTATTTTTACCGAAAAGCCAGTAGCCGCAGAGCCTGGAACAGATATTGTAGTACAGATTTCTGAGGATATGTCAGGATATGATATTGGAAAGCTTTTAGAGGATAAAGGTTTAATAGAAGACGGAAAACTTTTCTATGCGCAGTTAAAATTATCAGCATATTCCAAAAAGATTAATCCGGGCACTTATACCTTAAATACTTCGATGGAAACAAAAGAAATGATGAGCATCATGTCCACAACGGCAGAAGATACAGAGGGAACGGAAACTGAGTCAGGAGAATAGATGTGATTGTTGATGAAAGATTAGTAACCTATATCAATTCTCTTGATACAGGCAATACAGAAATATTAGATATCATTGAAAAAGAAGCCATTGAAACTTATGTTCCAATTATCCGTAAAGAAATGCAGAGTTTTTTGAAACTGATACTTTCCATTAAGAAACCGCTTCGCATTTTGGAGGTTGGAACAGCAGTTGGTTTTTCTGCAATTTTAATGGCGGAATATAATCCTACAGCATGTGAGATTGTTACGATTGAGAATTACGACAAACGAATTCCAATTGCAAGAGAGAATTTCAAAAGAGCAGGAAAAGAAGAGCAGATTACACTGCTTGAGGGCGATGCTGCAGAAGTGTTAAAAGAGATAGAAGAACCATTTGATTTTATTTTTATGGATGCGGCAAAAGGACAATATATTCACTTTATGCCTGGGGTCATGCGTTTACTAAAAAAAGACGGAATCTTAATTTCGGATAATGTATTACAGGATGGAGACATTATTGAATCCAGATTTGTGGTGACAAGACGTAATCGGACCATTCATAAAAGAATGAGGGATTATTTGTATGAGCTGACACATCATGAAGAACTCGTGACATCAGTGCTTCCTGTTGGAGATGGAATCACAGTCAGCGTGAAAAAATAGCAAAAAAGTGTTATAGTAGTAATAGAAAGGCAGGATATGTTATGAGAAGACCGGAATTATTAATCCCGGCAAGTAGCCTTGAGGTTTTAAAAATTGCAGTTATTTTTGGTGCGGATGCAGTCTACATTGGTGGAGAAGCATTCGGACTTCGTGCAAAAGCGAAAAACTTCACAATGGAAGAGATTAAAGAGGGAATTGCATTTGCACACGAGCATGATGTAAAAGTATATATTACAGCAAATATTTTAGCACATAACAGTGATTTAGCAGGTGTGAGAGAATATTTCGAAGAATTAAAAGAAATCAAACCGGATGCATTAATTATTGCAGACCCTGGCGTATTTCAGATTGCTAAGGAGGTATGCCCGGAAATTGAACGTCATGTAAGTACACAGGCAAACAACACGAATTTCGGAACATATCATTTCTGGCATGCATTAGGTGCAAAACGAGTAGTATCCGCTAGAGAACTTTCTATGGCAGAAATTAAAGAGATACGTGCAAATATCCCGGATGATTTGGAGATTGAAACATTTGTTCATGGAGCAATGTGCATTTCTTATTCCGGCAGATGTTTATTATCGAATTATTTTACCGGAAGAGATGCAAATCAGGGTGCATGTACACATCCATGCCGTTGGAAATATGCAGTTGTGGAAGAGACACGTCCAAACGAATATCTTCCAGTGTATGAAAATGAGCGTGGAACATATATTTTTAATTCCAAGGATTTATGTATGATTGAGCATATCCCAGATTTAATTGATGCTGGAATTGACAGCTTAAAGATTGAGGGAAGAATGAAAACTGCGCTTTATGTTGCGACAGTTGCCAGAACTTATCGTAAGGCACTTGATGATTACAAGAAATCACCAGAGCTTTATGAACAGAATATGCCTTGGTATTTAGACCAGATATCAAACTGTACTTATCGTCAGTTTACAACCGGTTTCTTCTACGGGAAACCATCTGACGAGGCACAGATTTATGATAGTAATACCTATGTAAAAGAATATACATACTTAGGTATTGTTGGGGAGCAGAACGAAGAAGGTCTTTATCGAATTGAACAGCGTAATAAGTTTTCTGTCGGCGAGGAAATCGAAGTTATGAAGCCGGACGGACGCAATGTGCTTGTTACGGTAAAGCGAATTGTCGATGAAACCGGAAATGATATGGAGTCTGCACCACATCCAAAGCAGGTATTATACATTGATTTGGGACAGCCATTGGATATGTATGACATTTTACGCAGGAAAGAAGAGTAGACTTAGGAGGCGAAGCGTATGGCAAAGGAGAAGTATGTTGCATATGTAGGAACTTACACACATGAGAATAGTGTAGGAATTCATATCTATGATGTAGATGTGGAAAATGGTTCAATGACGGAACGTAAGGTTGTTCCAATTAACAATCCTTCTGATTTGGTGGTATCAAAGAATCGTCGTTATCTTTATTCCATCGCAGACGAAGGAGTAGAAGCTTTTCTTATTTTGCCGGATGGTGATTTACAGCCAATGAATGACCAGTGGATTGGCGGTATGAGAGGCTGTTATGTGGAAGTAGATGATGAAAACCGTTATTTATTCGTCGGCGGTCATCACGATGGACGAGTTACCATGATGCATTTGAATGAAGATGGCAGCATTGGTGAAATCGCAGATGGTATTTTCCATAAAGGAATGGGAAGAAGCATTGCGCAGCGTAATTTTATTCCACATGTTGATTGTGTAAAACTGACACCAGAGCAGAAATTTTTATGTGCAGTTGATAATGGACTTGACCAGGTGAAAATTTATCGTGTCGATTATAAAAATGGTAAATTGAAACTGGTAGATATTATCCGAGGACAGTTAGAATCAGCACCACGTATGATTCGTTTTTCAAGAAATGGTAAATTTGCATATATTCTTTATGAATTACTGAATATGGTAGAAGTATATAAATATGATATTGTAGATGATATGCCAATGTTCGAAAAAATTCAAACAATTACAACAATGGCACCAAAGGATGATGATGTTTGTGCAGCATCCGGCATGGAAATCTCTGCATCAGGAAAATATTTATTCTGCAGCAATTCCGGTGTAAACTCTGTGGTATGCTATGAAATTGATGAAGAGACAGGAATGCTTTCTACTGTATTTAATACAAAGGTAAACAGTGATTATCCAAAGATGCTTGCAATTCTTCCAGATGAAAAGCATTACCTGACATTAAATAACAATTCAAATGATATTGCATTTTATACGATTAATTATGAAAAGAAATACTCTTTATGGCAGGGTAAATTAGTTAAGGTAGATAAGCCAAACTGTATTTACATTTTAAAGCTTGAAAACTAGACAAGGCGTTGTGAGACATTTTCAAAACGTGAAATGTTTTCATTTGATAAGTATTTTCGTAATCAAAAATCCCTTCCGGTCAACTGACTGGGAGGGATTTCATTTTTTGCTTCTAAATCTTATTTATAGAACTGTTCTAAGGAATCCATGCGCGCGCTCATATTTGCAAACATTGCATCTACGATAGTGATTGCAGCCATAGCCTCTACTACGACAACGGCACGAGGGACGATAATTGGGTCGTGTCTGCCTTTGATGTTAATATCAATTTCTTCGCCGTCTTTATTAATGGTCTGCTGAGTTGCAGAAATAGAAGGCGTTGGCTTGATAGAAGCTCGTAAAATAATATCACTTCCGTCACTCATTCCGCCTAAAATACCACCGGCATGGTTGGTTGCTTTTGTAACAGTTCCATCTGCATTCATACGGAAAGCATCGTTATTATTTTTCCCGGTTACCTTTGCAACATCAAAACCATCACCGATTTCAAAGCCTTTCACAGCACCGATAGACATGACTGCTTTTGCAAGGTTTGCGTTTAATTTTTCAAAAACAGGGTCGCCAATTCCGGCAGGAACACCGTTAATAATACACTCAACAACACCACCGGAAGAATTCTGCTCAGCAATGCAGGCATCTAAATAAGCCATAGCGTTTTCCGCGGCATCAGCATCCGGCATATAAACCGGATTGTTTGCGATTTCATCTGCATTGAATTTTGTCTTATCGCAGACAACTGGACCAATGGATTTGCTGTAAGTAGTGAAAGTAATGCCAAGCTGATTTAAGATTTTTACAGCAATCGCACCTGCTGCCACACGTCCGATTGTTTCACGCCCGGAAGAGCGTCCGCCGCCGCGGTAGTCACGAAAGCCATATTTCATATCAAATGTATAATCTGCATGTCCCGGACGATAGTAAGAAGCGATTTCGCTGTAATCTTTAGACTTCTGGTCTTTGTTAAAAACAACAAGGGAGATTGGAGTACCTGTTGTTTTTCCTTCGAAGACACCGGATAAAATTTCTACCGCATCGTCTTCCTTACGAGGAGTAGTAAAGCGTGACTGTCCCGGTTTTCTTCTATTTAAAAATTTCTGAATATCTTCTTCGCAAAGCTCTAAGCCTGCCGGACAGCCGTCAACTACAACGCCGACACCTTTCCCATGAGACTCGCCCCATGTTGTAATTTTAAATATATTTCCAAATGTAGAACCTGCCATAGACACCTCCATATGTATTTAATTAGAAATTAATGCACATTCTTTCTAATTATAAAAGATTTCGCTTTGCGTGACAACAGAAATATGATAAAGTAAAGGTACTGTTTGAGAAAAAGGATGATAATAGACGATGAGCGAAAGTTATCTTGTAAGAAAAGTAAAAGATAAAATTGATTGGAAAGTAACAGTGCCGGGCTCAAAAAGCATGACAAACCGCGCACTTTTAATTGCGGCATTATCGGATGGCGCAGTGGATTTAGAAGGGGTACTTTTTTCAGACGATTCGCGATATTTCTTAAGTTCCCTGCAGTCGTTAGGTTTTGAACTTAAGATTGATGAGGCAGCGAAAAAGGTACAGATAATCGGATGCAATGGAAGTATTCCAAAGAAAGAAGCTGAGATTTATGTAGGAAGTGCAGGAACAGCAGCGCGTTTCCTTACGGCGATGCTTGGACTTTCAGATGGAATTTATACTATTAATGCTTCCGAGCAGATGAAAAAAAGACCGATGAAGCCATTGTTTGATTTACTGGCAGGAATCGGAGCAGAGATTACTTATTTAGAAGAGGAAGGATTTCTTCCAATCCGAATCAAAGGCGCTGCAAGGGCGGAACGTGTCGATGTTTCATTGGATATCAGCAAAAGCACGCAGTTTTTAAGTGCCATGCTTCTGATTTCTCCGATGTTGAAGCAGGGATTAAAAATTCATATCACAAGCGAAAAAACAGATGGTTCGTACATTCGTATCACAAGAAATATGATGAAGGAATTCGGTGTAGAAGTTTCCTTTGATGGAACAGATTATGAAGTCGGAGCTGGTGCAGTTTATCGTCTGAATCATTATGTGATTGAGCCGGATATGTCAGCCGCATGTTATTTTTATGGAGCAGCTGCAATTACTGGTGGAAAAGCAGTGGTGCGCAATGTGCACATGGATAATACACAGGGCGATTTAAAATTTTTATCTGTGTTAGAAAAAATGGGGTGTATCGTATGCGATACTAAAGAGGGCGTTTGTGTGACAGGACCAGAACGCGGTACACTTCATGGAATTGATATTAATATGAATGATTTTTCTGACCAGACGATGACACTTGCGGCAATTGCACCTTTTGCATCCGAAAAGGTTCATATTTCCGGTATCGGCCATATCCGTTTACAGGAATCTGACCGTATTCATGGAATTGTAACAGAGCTGAAAAGGCTTGGCATCCAATGCGAAGAGGGCGAAGCGGAAGTGACGATTTATCCGGGAAAACCACAGTCTGGACTCGTGGAAACCTATGATGACCACAGAATGGCAATGGCATTTTCTTTGATTGGACTGCGGGCAGATGGAATTCGAATTAATGACCCGTCCTGCTGCAGAAAAACATTTGAAGAGTATTTTGAGGTGCTTGATGCATTGTTAGATGAAACAAGTTCTAGATAATGAAAATTGTTTATGAAAAAGGAATGCTTTCTAAAAATATGTAAAAACTTTGGAGTAATAGAAAGTATTTGATATTGTTAAAATGAGTATGATTGAAATAAGAAAGGCATGGAAATTTTATGTATGAAGTTTTAAAACAGGAAGGCCGCGCAAAGCGTGCTGTTTTTCATACGGTGCATGGAGACATCCAGACACCGGTTTTTATGAATGTTGGAACTGTGGCAGCAATTAAAGGTGCTGTTTCTACAGAAGATTTAGAGCAGATTAAATGTCAGGTAGAGTTATCCAATACCTATCATTTACATGTGCGTACCGGGGATAAGCTGATTAAGGAAGTCGGAGGACTTCATAAGTTTATGTCCTGGAATAAGCCGATTCTTACCGATTCCGGCGGATTTCAGGTATTTTCTTTAGCAGGACTTCGTAAAATTAAGGAAGAGGGTGTATACTTTAATTCTCATATCGACGGTGCAAAAATCTTTATGGGGCCGGAAGAAAGTATGCAGATTCAGTCAAACCTTGGTTCTACGATTGCAATGGCATTTGATGAATGTGCACCGGCACTTGCAGAGCGTTCCTATGTTGAAGCGTCTGTTGCAAGAACAACACGCTGGTTAGAACGTTGTAAAAAAGAAATGAACCGTTTGAATTCCTTAGAGGATACAGTAAATAAGAATCAGCTGTTATTTGGTATCAATCAGGGAGCAATTTTTCCAGATGTTCGAATTGACCACGCGAAAAGAATTTCTGAAATGGATTTGGATGGTTATGCCGTTGGTGGGCTTGCTGTTGGTGAAAGCCATGAGGAAATGTATCATATATTAGATGAAGTTGTGCCATATCTGCCAAAAGAGAAACCAACTTATCTGATGGGTGTTGGAACACCTGCAAATATTTTAGAGGGTGTAGAGCGTGGTGTTGACTTTTTTGACTGCGTTTATCCAACGAGAAATGGCCGTCATGGACATGTTTATACCAATCAGGGAAAAATTAATTTGTTTAATTCAAAATATGCAAAGGACATGCGCCCAATTGAGGAAGGCTGTCAGTGTCCAACCTGCCGTCGTTACAGCAGAGCATATGTAAGACATTTATTAAAGGCAAAAGAAATGCTCGGAATGCGTTTATGTGTTCTTCATAACTTGTATTTCTATAATACGATGATGGAAGAAATCAGAGATGCTTTAGATGCCGGAAACTTTAAGTCTTACAAGGAAGAAAAGCTTTATGGAATGGGACAGATTAATCGTGAGAAAGAGGCAGAAGGAAAATAATACTGCATTTCACACAAATACCATTTACCATAAATTATAAAATAATCATTAAATCATTTAAAATACTTGCCGAAACTACGGCTTTTGTGTACAATATTCTTTAGTTGCAAAAGAGGAGGAGGTTTCTTTTTTGCGTAAGAATAAGTTATTTAAATTTAGGAGGACTTAAGATGTTATCAATCTTAGCAACAGTAGATGCGGCATCCGCAGACGCAACAACCGCATCTGGTTTATTTACAGTTATTTGGTTAGTTGTTTTATTTGTAGTTATGTATGTTTTAATGATTCGCCCACAGCAGAAGGAAGCGAAGAAAAAGAATGCAATGTTAGCAGAACTTGCAACAGGAGATACTGTTTTAACAACAAGCGGTTTCTATGGTACTGTAATTGACATTACAGAAGATACTGTTATCGTTGAGTTCGGAAGCAACAGAAACTGCCGTATCCCAATGCAGAAAGCTGCAATTTCAGCAGTTGAAAAGCCAGAAGAGGCATAAATAAGATGAATTAGACACCGTATACTCTTAGGGGTATGCGGTGTTTTGGATTGAGGTAAAGATAAGAATAGATATGGAAATGAATTTATTGATTCAAAAGTTAGCAGGTGATGTGGCTGAATTTGATAGTTCTTTGTTTGATTGTTATGTAAGAGAGAAATTTGGGGTATTGATTCCAATTTATGACAGTACCCAAAAACAATCGATAAAGCATAAACATCCTGCGTATGAAATTGTGATTCATTTTGATATGCAATCAGATAAGCTGAAACACTATTGCGCATCGATTACATCGCCGAATGTCATGCATAATAGAAATCAGGGGATACACTGTTATTCTGTTTTTATTGAAAAAGAATATTTCGAAAAGTGCTTTCGGATGTATGAGGAAGAGATACCTATGTTTGCTGAAAAACAGTTTGAATTTTGTTCCGATATATTAAAGGCATTGAATACATATGTGTTTGAATATAGTAAAAGAATGATGAATTCAGATATAACATTAGAAGCACAGACCGAGATAATTACCCATTGGCTGATTCGAAGTTTGTTTGGCGAAACGTTGGATATGAGTGCTGTGTCCTCGGACTATTCAGTGGCTAGAGCCCAGCATTTCATGGAACAGCATTATATGGATAATATTACAGTTCAAACATTAGCGAACCTTGGATGTATGTCAAAGACATCTTTTAACCGACGTTTCAAGAAAGAAACTGGTATTACACCGATTGAATATCTGATTCAGATTCGAATAAAAATGGCAAAGCTTATGTTGAAACGAAAGGAAAATCAAATAACAGAGATTGCTATGAGATGTGGATTTGGCAGCAGTGCACATTTTTCTTCCTGTTTTCAAAAACATGTAGGATTAACACCTTCAGAATACCGGGATAAATATGCGAGTTAGTATTATTTGGAAAGAATTTGGTTGGATTTGAAAAGAATGGATAAGAGACTTCTTGTATAATGATTAAAATTTTATAAGGAGTGTGTTTGAAATGAATGAAAAAGAAATGTATGCATTAATGAACGAAAATCCGGCATTTCACCTTGCAACGGTGGAAGGAGACCAGCCTAGAGTCAGAGGAATGCTTCTGTTTCGTGCAGATGAGCGAGGGTTGATATTTCATACAGCATCAACAAAGGATGTCTATGCACAGATAAAGAAAAATCCAAAAGCGGAGATGTGTTTCTTTGGCAATGGTACACAGATAAGAGTAACGGGTGTGTTAGAACAAATGATTGATGAAGAATTAAAGGAAGAAATATTTAATCATCCGTCGAGAAAGTTTTTACTGGCATGGAAGGAAATGGGCATAGAACATTTGCTGCAGATTTTTAGAATGAAAAATTGCGAAGCAGTAACATGGACTATGGAAACAAATTTTGCTGAGAAAAAGCCGATTTTATTATGTAAGGATGAATAAATAAGCAGTAATATGAGAAGAAAAGACAGAGAAGTAACGGATATTAATATGCGCTATAGAAAGGAAGCTTAGGCTTCCTTTTTTATATGAGAAGAAAGAGATTGTATTTATAAAAAGAATCGGTATATAATGTAAAAGGTATCGTGATAGTAAGAGATACTAGCAGATGAGACGTAGAGGGACTAAAAGATGAAAAAGAAGATTGCCATTATTGGAATGATATTATTTTTACTTATGCTGATTCCAATACCATCTGCCATCAAGGATGGTGGAAGTGTTTGTTATCAGGCAGTTTTGTATCAGGTGACAAAATATCATAGAATGGATGAAAAATCAGAAAACGGTTACATTGGAGGCTGGAATGTGAAAATTTTGGGCTTTGATGTATATGAAAATACATATCCGATTGAGAGGTAAAGAAAATGGGACATATTTATTTTGTAAGACATGGGCAGAGCATATGGAACGTAGAAAATAAAATCTGCGGTGCAACAGATATTGCATTAACAGAGTTAGGACATGAGCAGGCAATGGAAACTGGAAAGAAATTTATCGAGCAGGGGCTTACTGCAGATGAAATTTTATATTCACCACTGATTCGTGCTGCTGAAACAGCAAGACATATTTCGGAAATGACAGGAATTCCTATGCGCATGGAAGAACGTTTACGGGAGCAGAATTTTGGAAAATACGAATCAACTGCCAGAAATGGAGAAGAATTTAAGCAGGCAAAAAGACAGTTTGCGTGCCGCTATGATGGTGGAGAATCTATGCTTCATCTGGCGCAGCGCATTTATAATCTGCTTGACGATATTAAGGCAGAGTCAGAGGAAAAGACATATATTTTGGTTGCACATAATGGGATTGCGAGAGTAATTCAGTCCTATTTCTATGAAATGACGAATGAGGAATATGGAGATTTCGGAGTGGCGAACTGTACGATAATGAGATATGATTTTTCATAGAAAGGAGACTCATCATGCAGGTACGGAAATTTTTAGACATTATAAATGTTGCAGAAAAAATAAAAGATACCACACGTCACTGTTATACCTCAGGCGGCAGGCATGAAAGTGTTGCGGAACACAGCTGGAGAGCTGCATTAATGGCATATTTTTTGAAAGATGAATTCCCGGAAGCTGACATGGATAAAGTCATAAAAATGTGTCTGATTCATGATTTGGGCGAGGCTTTTACAGGAGATATTCCAGCTTTTGACAAGACAAAGCAGGATGAGGAAGTGGAAGAAACTCTTTTAAATCAATGGGTGAAAACACTTCCGGCAGAATATGCAGGCGAGATGACTGCACTCTACAAAGAAATGGCAGAACGTGAAACGCTTGAAGCAAAAATATATAAAGCAATTGATAGTTTAGAAGCAGTGATTCAGCATAATGAGTCAGCAATTGAAACATGGATTCCATACGAATACGAGTTAAATATGACCTATGGAAATGATAAGGTTGCGTTTTCGGATTATTTGAAAGAATTAAGACAGGCAGTGTTAGAAGATACCATACAAAAAATTGAAAATGAAACGAAGAAAAAATAATTCAAACAAAACTGTGTTGGGAGTAACAGATGTCCAACACAGTTTTGTTTTGTAAAGCACTATTTTTATAAAAATTTAATAAAATCAGAAAAATTTTCAGACCTATTTTCTTGACGGACGAAAATATCATTTTATAATAAAAGTATAGGATGAATTTCCTATGCCGTAAGCTGCGCAATGTGATGTGCAGCAAGCATGATAAGAACAGAGTTTTAGCTGAATGAGCAGATATTTAGATTAGGAGAATACGATGGCATATATCGAATTTAATCACATTACCAAAGAATATGTTTCCGGGGAAACAAGTATTAAAGCATTAAATGATGCTAGTTTTTTCGTGGAAAAAGGAGAACTTGCAGTTATTTTAGGTTCATCCGGTGCTGGAAAGACAACTGCGCTTAATATTTTAGGCGGTATGGATGTGCCAACCAGTGGACAGATTTTAGTAGACGGAAATGACATTACAAAATATAACAATAAAAAGCTCGTGGGTTACAGAAGAACAGACATCGGTTTTGTATTTCAGTTTTACAATTTAGTTCCCAATTTAACAGCTTTGGAAAATGTAGAACTGGCTGTACAGGTGTGTAAAGATGCGTTAGATGCATCGGAGACACTCGATAAAGTAGGACTTGCTGAGCGAAAAAATAATTTCCCGGCGCAGCTTTCCGGTGGGGAGCAGCAGCGTGTTTCTATTGCAAGAGCATTAGCGAAGAATCCAAAGCTTCTGCTTTGTGATGAGCCGACAGGAGCATTAGATTATAACACAGGAAAACAGATTTTACAGCTGTTACAGGATACCTGCCGTAAAGAAAATATTACGGTGCTTCTTATCACACATAACTCAGCACTTGCTCCAATGGCAGACAGATTAATTCGTTTTAAGAGTGGAAAAGTAGTTGAGATTACCAAAAACGAGCATCCGGTATCAATTTCTGAGATTGAATGGTAATAAGGAGAACTATGAAAGCATATACGAAGGATACATTTCGAACGATAAAAAAAGGAAAAAAACGTTTTTTTGCCATTATGCTTATTACAGCGCTTGGCGTGTGTATGCTGTCAGCGTTAAAGGCAAGCTGTGAGGATTTAAGATATTCGGCAGACGAATTTTTTGATGAGCAGAATCTTTTTGATATTTCTGTGGTCTCAACACTTGGATTAACAGATGAAGATATTGAGGTATTATCGAAGCTTGAAGGAGTGGAAGCCGCAGAAGGTGCTTACAGCGAGACAGTATTTACAACAGTAGAGGATAAAACGAAGCAGGCATCGGTGTGCGTATTGAGTGAAAAAGGTATCAATAAGCCGTATCTTGTCGAAGGTGAAATGCCGGATGCTGCAGATGAAATATTAGTTACAAGCAAATACATATCCGAAACAGGAAAGCAAATCGGAGATTTGTTAGAGATTGAAGAGGATATGGATGACGAAGAGGTTTCAGATAGTTCAAACGAGACAGAAGAGCAGACGAATTCAGAAGACGAAAATACAGAAGATGAAAATGCAGAAGAAACAGATTCGGACGAAGACAGCTTAGATGAAGACCTTGAGATTGAAGTTGAGGAAGAGACAGAGACGCCAAATTTTTTACATACTTCATATAGGATTGTTGGTGTTGTTATTGATGTTACAGATATTAACAGTAATGAAGGTGCGGTAGCCTTTCGTTCTAATTCTACAACAGATTATACATTTTTTGTGATGCCGGATGCTGTGGAAAGTGATATTTACACTGCGGTTTATCTGACATTAGATGGAACGGATGAGATGCTTTGTTATTCAGATGAATATGAAGCAGCAGTGGAAGAAATCGTAAGCTATCTGGAAGACAATATCAAAGAAGACCGGGAGCAGGCAAGATACACAGCGGTTACGGATGAAGCATGGGAAAAGATTGCAGATGCACAGCAGGATATGGATGAGGCATTTGCCAAAGCGGATGAAAAAATCGCGGATGCCAAACAGGAGATTGCCGATGGCTGGCAGGAAGTAGAAGACGGTGAGCAGGAAATTGCAGATGCCAAAAAAGAAATTGCAGATGGAGAGGCGGAAATCGCAGATGCCCAAAAAGAAATTGCAGACGGTGAAGTAGAGATTGCCGATGGCTGGGAAGAAATCGCAGATGGTGAAGCAAAGTTAGCCGATGCGAAATCAGAGCTAGCGAATGCAGAAGCAGAAATTAAGGATGGCTGGGCAGAAATTGATGATGCCAAAGCAGAATTGAAGAATGGCTGGAGCAAACTAGAGCGGGGCGAAGAAGAACTGGAAAGAGGCAAAAAGGAACTTGAGGACGGAGAAAAGCAGTTAGCTGAGTCTGAAAAAGAAATGGAAAAGCAGTTTGCCGAGCAAAAGCAGAGCCTGTTAGAAACAATTGAGCTGTTAGAAGGATTACCTGGTCAGGAGACAGCGTTAGAAGAGGCAAAAGCCGGCTTAGAGCAGATTGAACAAGAAGAAGAGAAAGCCTTGGCACAAATAGCGCTAAGCAAGAGCAAATTAGAGACAGAGCGGGATACTCTTGAAGCAAACAGCAAGGAATTAGAAGCAGGAAAACTGGAATTAGAAAAAGCGGAAAGTCAGCTTGAGGAAGCAGAGAAGAAGTTAGAAGCTGGTGAAAAGCAATTAGAAGAAGGAAAGAAAGAGATTGCAAAAGCCGAGCAGGAATTGGCAGATGGAAAAGCAAAGCTTATTGATGCTGAGCAGGAGTTAGCAGATGGAAAAGCAGAGCTTATTGATGCCAAGCAGGAGTTGGCAGATGGAAAAGCAGAGCTTATTGATGCCGAACAGGAGTTAGCAGATGGCCGCGTAGAATTAGAAGATGGACAGAAAGAATTAGATGAGAATCTTGTTACCTATGAGGAGAAAAAAGCCGAAGCAGAAGAAAAGCTAAATGATGCAAAAAGCGAAGTAGAAGATATCAAGATGACAGACTGGTATATTTCTACAAGAACATCATTAAGTGGATATGGCAATATTAAGACAGATGCTGCATGTATTGAAGCCATTGGAAATGCGTTTCCAGTCTTGTTTTTAACAATCGCAATCTTAATCAGTCTTACGACAATCAGCCGAATGGTAGAAGAAGACAGAGGATTGATTGGTACTTATAAGGCACTTGGTTTTACTGATAAGGAAATCCGAAGAAAATATGTAATTTATGCATTGTTAGCATGTATTTTTGGAGGCTTGATAGGTGATGTAATGGGATTTGTGGTACTGCCGAATATCATTTTTACGATTTTTGGTGTAATGTATCAGCTGCCAACCTATCAGCTGACATTTAATACACTCTATGGCATTGGCGGAATTATTCTGTTTATTTTAGGAATTGTAGGCTCTTCTATTGTTTCCTGCAGTGCAGAATTATCCCATATGCCAGCATCCCTTATGAGACCAAAAGCACCACGCTCTGGTTCGCGTGTTCTGTTAGAAAGAATAACCTTTATTTGGAAAAAATTATCCTTTTTAAATAAAGTAACGGTACGAAATCTTTTCCGTTATAAAAAGAGATTTTTCATGACAATCTTTGGAATTGCGGGCTGTACCGCGCTTCTTATCTGCGGTTATACGATTAAAGATACGGTTACAGAACTGATGCCGTTACAGTATGAAGATACCTACGAGTATGATGTTATGGCAGTAGCGGAAGATAACGATAAACTGTTGAAGTATTTAGAGGAAGAAGCAAAGATTACGGAATATGTCAATACACTCATTACAAATGTTAAGGTTATCAATTCACTTGGAAAAGAAGAAACAATACAGCTAATTGTTGTTCCGGATAACACCGCATTAGAAAAATATATCAGGCTGTACGACGAAGAAGGAAATGCAGTAAGTCTAGGAAATGATGATGTGTTAATTACAATTAATGCCAGCAAGGTATTGGAGTTTGAGACAGGAGATACCGTAACCTTACAGACATTGAAGCTTGATATGGCGGATGTTAATGTTAGTGGCATTGTGATGAATTATCTTGGAAATAATGTTTATATGACGCAGTCGAAATATGAACAGCTATTTGAAGAAATGGAAGCAAACGGAGCATTGATTCTTTTAGACGGAACATCCGAAGAGCAGTTAAGCTTTGCAGATAGTCTGGCAGAAAAAGACGGAATGCTTTCTGCGGTTGGAACAGACAGTTTGAAAGAAGAATTTGAACCTGCATTCCAGATTATTAACATGGTTGTTTACATCATTATCATTTTGGCAGCAGCATTGGCTTTTGTGGTATTGTTTGCATTAGCTACCACCAATATTTCCGAACGTGAGCGTGAGCTTGCAACCATTAAGGTATTAGGTTTCTATGATAATGAAGTACATCTTTATGTAAATAAAGAAACAGTCATTTTAACAGCAATTGGAATTTTGCTAGGATTCCCATTTGGAAAAGTGTTAGGTGAATGGATAATGGCAATTTTAAATCTGCCATCCATCTATTTTAAGACCAGCTTATATCCAATCAGTTATGGAATATCCGCAGTAATTGCAATCAGTTTTGCGTTTATTGTAAACTTCATTACAGACCGTTCACTGGATAAAATCAATCCGGTTGAGGCGTTAAAGAGTATTGAATAATTGTATTGACATATCATGCTCACAGTGATATATTGTTAAAAAATTTAAAGGAGAGATACAAAGATGAATCAGAACTTACATTCAAGAAATTATATGTACGCATACATCAGACGTATTTGCTTATAACTGGCACACATTTTGCACAGTTATAAGCCGATAGGTCTTATATGTCTGTGCATAAATGAGAATGTAGGCTGCTATTTTTATATATTTGCATCTTGTATTAGAATTATCGCATCAGACATAGAAGAATGTCTGGTGCGATTTTTGCATTACAGAAATTTATGCAAATTCCTGTAGTGCAAAAATCTTAGACGAAATGCGCACTCGCGCGAAGATGTGTCAAGGCACATTCTTGGATACGAAGACACTATCGTTTAGAAAATTTTAAGGAGGTAAAATTGTAATGAAAGTAAAAATATTAGGTTCTGGCGGCTGTGTCAGTACCCCAAGACCATGTTGTAACTGTAAGGTGTGCGTGGAGGCACGCAAAAAGGGATTTCCATATGCGAGAACAGGATGCAGTTTATATATTGAGGATGCAAAAATTCTGATTGATACACCAGAGGATATTAATTATGCAATCAATCATGCAAATGTGAGCGAGATTACGAGTGTATTATACAGCCATTCAGACCCGGACCATACAATGGGAATGCGTGTGTTTGAGCAGCTGCGAATGGACTGGCTTTCCTGCTCTGTTGGCGGGAAAAATGAGAATCCGATTGAAGTGATTGCTTTGCCAAATGTAATTGAAGAATTAAAGAAACAGCGGACACATAAAGGTTCTGTCATGGAATACTATATTTTTTCGGGACTAATTTCTGCGATAGGAACAGCTCATGTTGAGAAAGATGATTTGTGCATTGATTTGATTCCTGTCGATGAAAAAGAGAATGTAGCTATTTTTGTGATTCAGCAGAAGGGAAAAAAGATTATTTACGCGCCTTGTGATGTAAAACCTTTTCCTGACAATGATATTTTCAAGCAGGCAGACACGTTGATTATCGGAAATACCATTGTGGGAGATGTGTTAAAGGAAGGATTTGTTCTGGAGGCGGATAACCCGTTGCGGCAGGAGCTTTTCACTATGGATGAGATAATTGCATTAAAAGAAAAATACGAGATTTCAAGTGTGATAATTACGCATTTGGAAGAGGATTGGGGAAAATCCTTTGACGATTATTTGGAGTTAGAAAAACAGTACGATGGAATAAAATTTGCCTTTGATGGAATGGAGATTGTGTTATGAAAATACGTTTGATGACAATGAATGATTATGAGCAGATATATGATTTATGGATAAATACACCGGGATTGGGATTGAATAATTTAGATGATTCAAAGCCGGGAATTGAAAAATATTTAAAGAGAAATCCTGATACCTGTTTTGTTGCAGAAGAGGAAGGAAAAATTATAGGGGTAATTCTTTCAGGGCATGATGGACGACGCGGTTTCATTTATCATACAATAGTTCATCAGGATTATCGTAGATATGGAATAGGAAAAAGTCTGGTTACATATGCATTAGAGGCATTGGAACAGGAAGGGATTCATAAAGTGGCGTTGGTAGCATTTAAACGAAATGAAATAGCAAATGCCTTTTGGGAAAAAATGGGATTTATTGAAAGAACTGATTTAGTGTATCGCAATAAAAATATACATGACCTTGTTCGAATTGATACATAAAAGAATTTGAAAAAAGTATTTCCGCAATCAAACCTAACATAAATTGGATTTATTTGTCATTTCTGGTTGGTGGACTTAATGCAACAAAACGTTACAATAATAAGAAAAAGCATAAGGAGGCAATCAATTATGAAAAAAGTATTTCTTGTTATTGGTATTGTTGTTGGAAGCTTGATTTTAATTGCGGGAGTGGCATTTGGAATTTTTGCTTATTCCAATCTGAATTGGTATAATAAAAATATAAAAAATCTGAAAAAAGCAGGCGCGGTAGAAAAACAGGTGACACTTCCAAATGGAAATGTAATTAATTATGGTGAAGTGGAAAATGAGAAACCTGCACTTTTACTGATTCATGGACAGATGTCGGCATGGGAAGATTATGCGAATCTTATGCCGGAGCTTTCAAAAAATTGGCATATTTATGCGATTGATGTTTATGGTCATGGAGAATCCACACATGCGGAAAGCCTTTATTACATTGATGTGAATGGTGATGATTTAATCTGGTTTATCGATAATGTGATTGGTGAAAAAACGGTTGTCTGTGGTCATTCCAATGGAGCATTAACGGCTGCATATATTGCCGCTTATGGTGGAGAAAATATCGCAGGTGTGGTGTTAGAAGACCCGCCGGTATTTTCAACAGAGGGGGAAGACTGGGAAAACAGCTTCGCTTATCTTGATACATACAAACCGCTTCATGATTATAATCAGTCAGAACAGGCAGAGTGCTGGGAAGCCTATTATTTAAGACATTGTTACTGGGGACAGCTTTTTATGGCAGATGCAATGCCCGGACTTGCAAATTATACGCAGAGGTATAGTGAAAAACATCCAAATGAAGAGGTAAAGAATTTATTTTTACCATCTTCGATAACAGGAGTTTTTCATTATGTCGTGAATTATGATTTTGAGTATGGCGAGCATTTTTATGACCTTAGCTGGAATCATGGATATACGCATAAGGAGATTTTGTCAAACATTGAAGTGCCATGTATTTATCTTCATGCAAAAGAAGGGATTTCAGAGACAGGCGTTTATTTATGTGCAGCATCGAAAGAGCAGGCAGAGCGTGCGGTGGGCTATATTGGAGATAACTGCGAGCTGATTGAAACAAGCACACCCGACCATGTGATTCATGAGGTGCATAGCGAAGTTTATATGGATGCAATAAATAGTTTTTTGGAATAGGAAAGGAAAAAGAGAATGCTGAAAGATAATTTGATAATGCTTAGAAATTTAAATGGATTTTCACAGGAGGAAATTGCAGAAAAAGTTGGAATTTCCAGACAGGCATATGCGAAATGGGAAAAAGGAGATACCATTCCCGATGTGAATAAATGTGCAAAACTTGCGGAAGTCTACGGTACAACAATAGACAGCATTCTCAATTTCACCCCTCATAAGGAGGACATGGTGATTGCACCTGCCCCAAAAGGAAAACATATTTTTGGCTCGGTTACGATAAATGAGCGTGGACAAATCGTGATTCCAAAAGCTGCGAGAGATACCTTTCAGATTCATGCCGGGGACAGACTGATTGTTCTTGGGGAAGACGGCGAGGGACTTGCGCTTATAAAAGCTGAGTTGTTTGAAGCGAGAATGAAACAGGCGATAGGAATGGCGAATAAGATGATGTGAGATACAATCTGAGGAGGCAGAAAATGAACATCATAAAAGCAGCAGCAAAACATTTAGAAATGGTACAAGAAATCACTTGTGAGACAATAAAAACAATTTATCCTCATTATTATGCAAAAGGTGCTGTAGATTTTTTTCTTGCACATCATAGCAGTGAAAATATTTTAAGGGATATTCAGTCAGGAATTGTTTTTCTTTTGTGTGAGGATGAAAGAATGGTTGGGACTGTTACCATCAAAAACAATGAGATATGTCGGTTATTTGTTTTGCCACAATATCAGAAGTGCGGCTATGGAAAAGCTCTTTTGGATTTTGCTGAACAAAAAATAGCAGAGCAGTATGACGAGATAATACTGGATGCATCTTTGCCAGCCAAAGGTATTTATCAGAAACGTGGTTTTGTTGAAATGGAAACAAAAGTAATTACCACCGAAAACGGAGATTTGCTCTGTTATGATGAGATGAGAAAATATTGCAGTACTTTTTCAAGGGTTACATATGATAATAAGATTTTTGTTCCAAAAGTAAACAGCGAGAATGGCGAAGTAGACGGACAGACACGTTTTGCGTATCATCAGAAAGGAAATATGATATGGGCAGAGTATTCCGGTGGTGAAATTGAAAAAGGATTTTTGATTGGTACAGTTGATGTGGATGGAAATTTAGATTTTACCTATCAGCATTTGAATACGAAAATGCAGGTGCGAATTGGAAAATGTCATAGCATTCCAACTATTCTTTCTGATGGAAAAATTGAACTGCACGAAGAGTGGCAATGGCTGAATGGAGACAAGTCTAAGGGAAGTTCTGTATTAGTGGAATGGCAGAAGTGAGATTAATGTTTTTCCCCACTCAATGAATTAATGCTTGCTATATAACTTCGTTTTGCATATAGTAAAAGATAGCAAAGTGAGAGAAAACAGGAGAAAAAGAATGGGAATTTTTAATGTAGAACTGAAAAAAGTGGTAGATGACAGCTATGAAATTGAAATCGGTTTTGAATTAGCAGACAAGCTGATTTCTGATTTGAAAAATGGTCTGGTTGGAAACATTTCGAAATTTGCAGTCATTACAGACAGCATTGTAAAAGAATTATATGCTGACGATATATTAGCGAAATTGACAGCAGAAGGTTATAAAGCCGATTTGTTTGTATTTGAAGCAGGCGAAAAGCAGAAAACAAGACAGACAAAAGAAATGATTGAGGATGCCATGTTAGAAAAAGGATACCGCAGGGACTGCTGTATTATCGCAGTTGGCGGTGGTGTCGTAACAGACTTGGCGGGTTTTGTGGCAGGCACTTTTGGACGCGGCGTTCCTTTTATTAATTATGCCACAACCCTGCTTGCAGCAGCCGATGCATCTGTTGGTGGAAAAACAGCAGTGGATACTCCATTAGCAACTAATCTGATTGGGTTATTTAATCAGCCGGAAAAAGTATATCTTGACATTGCTACATGGAAAACACTTCCAGCAAGACAGATTTCAAGTGGTCTGGCAGAAACAATTAAACACGCTTGCCTTGCAAACAGAGAATTTTTTGATTTCTTAAAAGAGCATATGGATGAAATTCTTTCTATCGAAAAAAATGCGTGTGAGCATATCGCCAACGAAAACTGCAAAGTGAAATACGAAGTTGTTATGAAAGACGAGCGAGAAAGTGGACTTAGAGAGGTTTTAAACCTCGGACATACCGTTGGAAGAGCAATTGAAACTGTCAGCGATTATAAGCTTTTGCATGGCGAAGCACTTTCTATTGGCATGGTTGCGCAGGTGCATTTAGCAAACAAGCTTGGATATATGACAGCCGAGGAAAGGGATGAGGTCATTGCATTATTAGCCAAAGCAAATTTACCAATTACAATTCCAAATTATATTGACCGCGAAGCATTAGTGAAGAAGCTGTATACGGATAAAAAAGTAAAAAATGGCAAGTTAAGATTTGTTATTCAAAAAGGAATTGGAAACATTGTTGAGTTCGAAGAAGGCGTATTTGCAACACCTATCGAAGAAAGCGTCGCAAGAGAAATTATTATGGAAATGGAATAAAATAATGAAGATTGAAAACATTACCAATACATACAAAGTAAGGAAATTTGTAGAAACAGATATTCCTGCAATATACGAGTTGTGCAGCGAAAATACTACATATTATGGTTATATGAAAATGCAGCCGACTTTTGATAATCTGAAAGAGGTTTTTACAGAGCGTCCACCAAAAGTAAGTATGGAGGATAAATATTTTATTGGATTTTATAAGAATGACGCACTGATTGCACTTATGGATTTTTGTGTTGGCTATCCAGAAGAGAAAGCACTATATTTAGGGTGGTTTATGGTAAAAAAGGAACTGCAGAAAACAGGAGTTGGCAGAGAAATTATCAAAGATTTCATCTCTTTTTTGCAAAACGAGAATATAAAAGCCATAGAATTAGGCTGTATAAAAGATAATGTAGAAGCATTAAACTTTTGGAAGAAGCATGGTTTTTTACTGACTGGATTGGAGGCAGATGCCGGTGACTACATTGTGTTAGGAATGCGGCAGGAATTAGCAGAGTAATAGAAGTGGGAAAATGCAGAAGAAAAGATTGAAAGAAATTAGAGAGTCAGAAAAGAAATCGCACATTGAAACATATACCAACAATGAATTATATGAAAATGGAAGCTGGCTTCAAAAGCCCATAAAAACGATTTTAGATTTAATTCCATTTTTTGAATCTTATGAGAGATTACATATATTAGATTTGGGAGCAGGTGTAGGAAGAAATTGTATCCCATTTGCTGTAGCTTACCAAGATATATCATGTAGGATAGAATGTGTTGATATATTAGATTTGGCAATTGAAAAACTAGAATCTAATGCAAAAAAATATGGGGCAGATTCTTCTATAAATGGTATTTTAAAACCTTTAGAAGAGTACGTTATTTCAGAAGATTCCTATGATTTGATTATGGCAATTTCGGCATTAGAGCATATTGATTCAGAAACATCTTTTTTTGAAAAATTGCATGAAATATGCAAGGGAATAAGAAAGGATGGGATTGTATGTCTGGTCATGAATTCGAATGTGGTTGAAAAGGTAAAGGAAACAGGAAAATGTATATCGGCACAGTTTGAAGTAAACTTATCAACGGAAGATTTAATGAATACATTAGAAAGTATTTTTGTAAATTGGAAGAAATTAAAAGTTACAGTAAGTAAACAACAATATGATATTCCGAGAGAGTGTGGAATTGTTGAATTGACATCAGATGTTGTAACATTTGTAGCGAGAAAATGACAAATGCTAGATAAAAATACACAATATCAAAGATTACAAATTTTCACTTGTATTGTTTAAATATTTTGCTATAATATAATTACAAAAGGCAATCGCCACAGAGTGGTTGACCTATATGAGAAATTGAAAACCTTCCCAGACTGGCCAAAGTACAGGGAAGGTTTTTATTATCTTAGTGACAAATCAAATAAATGAATGTCAGTAAGCTTAAAAGGAACATTCCGAAAGACATCAAATCTTTAAAGTCGAAATTTTTCTTCATAAGCACCACCTCCATTCTATGTAGAATAGAGGTCAACCACCCCTTACCATTAAATGGTATGTACACGATTGCCAACAGCAAAATTGCTGTTAATATAATTATATCATAATACAAAACAGAACACAAGTTCGAATTTGCTAAAATGTTTTGTCAAAAGGTATTGGTTGTTTTTAAGTGAGATAAAAGGAGAATCCCACCATGTTTGAACATAAGAAAGAAATTGCATTTCCATCTAAAATAAAAGAATTAATATCAGGCAAAGAATACACTGTTGATGACATCGGAAAGTCGACATCAACAGTCATTTTATTTGATGACATGGTATTAAAAGTAGAAGAATACGATGCTAAGATTGACAGAACTGTTCAGATGATGCAATGGCTGGAGGGAAAACTCCCAGTTCCAAAAGTTATTTGTTATGAAAAATTCGAAAATAAAAGTTACCTTTTAATGAGCAGAATGAAAGGCGAAATGTCATGCGAGAAATATTATCTTGAACGTCCACAGGAATTAACGAAGTTATTGGCAGATGGTTTAAAGATGCTTTGGAAGATAGATATTTCGGATTGTCCATATCAAAAAGAATTAGATGCAGAACTCGCCGAAGCAAAAGAACGCGTGGAGCAAAATTTAGTCGATGTTTCTGATACACAGCCGGAAACATTCGGTCCAAATGGATTTGAAAGTCCAAGTCATTTATTGAAGTGGTTAGAAGAAAATAAGCCGGAACTAGAGCCAGTTTTTTCGCATGGTGATTATTGTCTTCCAAATGTTATGCTAAAAGACGGTAAGGTCAGTGGTTTTATTGATATAGGAACTGCAGGTGTTGCTGATAAATGGAGAGATATTGCACTTTGTTACCGCAGTTTGAAAAATAATTTTGATGGAACATATGGCGGTAAGATTTATGAGGATTTCAATCCGGATATACTTTTTGAAAAACTAGGGATTGAACCAAATTGGGAGAAAATAAAATATTATATTCTGCTGGATGAACTTTTTTAATGTTGAATTCCTATGAATTAAAAAGCTCGCTAAGGCACATTCTTTATTATATATTTTTCAAAACAAAATGGTTATATAGGGCAAAAAGTAATAGTAAATTCAAACAATATAACGTTAACTTATAACTAACATGAAAAAGAAAAATAGGCTGTGAGGTTGAAATGTTTCCAAAGATACATTATTATAGAGGAAATAAATACGGTCAGTTTTTAATGTACTAAAATCTGAACAAAATACATACAAAACTGACAGATAGATAAGAAAGAGAAACAGGAAAGAGGGATTAGAATCATGGAGTGTCAGATTGGAGTCATTTCAGGTGATGGAATTGGACCAGAGGTCGTAGCGGAAGCAAAAAAGGTTTTAGATAAAATTGGAGAGAAGTTCGGACATACATTTCATTATGAAGCAATTTTAATGGGAGGCTGTTCTATTGATGCAACAGGCGTACCACTTACAGACGAAGCAATTGCAGCAGCAAAAGCATCGGATGCAGTATTGATGGGTTCTATTGGAGGAAATACACAGACTTCTCCTTGGTATAAGCTTGCACCAGAGCTTAGACCGGAAGCAGGATTGTTAAAATTAAGAAAGTCCTTAAATTTATTTGCTAATTTAAGACCTGCATATTTATATGAAGAATTAAAAGAAGCCTGCCCATTAAGAGATGATATTATCGGCGATGGTTTCGATATGATGATTATGAGAGAATTAACTGGTGGACTTTACTTCGGTGAAAGAAAAACAGAAGAAGTTGACGGTGTCATGACAGCAGTTGATACACTTACATATAACGAGAATGAAATCAGACGAATTGCAAAACGTGGTTTTGATATTGCAATGAAACGCCGCAAAAAAGTAACAAGCGTTGACAAAGCAAACGTACTTGATTCTTCCAGATTATGGCGTAAGGTTGTAGAAGAAGTTGCAAAGGATTACCCAGAGGTAACTTATGAGCACATGTTAGTTGACAACTGTGCAATGCAGCTTGTAAAAGACCCAAAACAGTTTGATGTTATTTTGACAGAGAATATGTTTGGTGATATCTTATCAGATGAAGCAAGCATGGTTACAGGCTCTATCGGAATGCTTTCTTCTGCAAGTTTAAATGATACCAAGTTTGGTCTTTATGAGCCAAGCGGCGGTTCTGCACCGGATATCGCAGGAAAAGGAATTGCAAATCCAATTGCAACCATTTTAAGTGCAGCAATGATGCTTCGTTATACATTTGATTTAGATAAAGAAGCAGATGCAGTGGAAAATGCAGTAAAACAGGTATTAAAAGATGGCTATCGTACTATCGATATTATGCCACAGCAGGAAAATAAAAAAGACAGCGTAACACAGGTTGGAACAAGCCAGATGGGCGACTTAATCTGCGAGCGTATTTAATTTAGGAGGTTCTTGAAATGAAAAGTGATAATTGTAGAGTTGGAATGCAGCAGGCACCTCACAGAAGTCTTTTTAACGCATTAGGCTTCACAGAGGAAGAAATGAAAAAACCAATGGTTGGTATTGTAAGCTCTTATAATGAGATTGTACCAGGCCATATGAACTTAGATAAAATCGTAAACGCAGTTAAGCTTGGTGTTGCAGAAGCAGGTGGTGTACCGGTTGTATTCCCTGCAATCGCAGTCTGTGACGGAATCGCAATGGGACATACAGGAATGAAATATTCCTTAGTTACAAGAGACTTAATTGCAGATTCTACTGAATGTATGGCACAGGCTCATCAGTTTGATGCATTAGTTATGGTTCCAAACTGTGACAAAAACGTTCCTGGACTTTTAATGGCAGCAGCAAGAATTAACGTTCCTACCGTATTTGTTTCCGGTGGTCCAATGTTAGCAGGTCATGTAAAAGGAAAGAAAACAAGTCTTTCTTCTATGTTTGAAGCAGTTGGTTCTTATGCAGCTGGAACAATGACAGAAGAAGATGTTCGTGAATTCGAAGAAAAAGCATGTCCTACCTGTGGTTCATGTTCTGGTATGTATACAGCAAACTCCATGAACTGTTTAACAGAAGCACTTGGTATGGGCTTAGGCGGAAACGGAACAATTCCAGCTGTTTATTCGGAAAGAATTAAGCTTGCAAAACACGCAGGTATGGCAGTTATGGATATGTACAATAAGAATATCCGTCCAAGAGACATTATGACAAAAGAAGCAATTATGAATGCTTTAACCGTAGATATGGCTTTAGGATGTTCTACAAACAGTATGTTACATTTACCTGCTATTGCTCATGAAATTGGTTTTGATTTTGATATTGCTTTTGCAAATCCAATCAGTGAAAAAACACCAAACCTTTGTCATCTTGCACCGGGAGGCCCGAGATATATGGAAG
>JBGVHB010000002.1:0-1833 GCA_045121975.1 Roseburia sp. | reverse complement strand
GATGTTGGGGGCAAAACCATAAATAGATTTGCCCCTGTTTCTATACCACCTTGAAAAATTCATATTTTGTAGTATGTCTTCGGATTTTTGAGGCTATAGGCCGGGTATTTCCCACCTTGTTTTATGCAAGTACCGGATTTTGAGCATAATGTCCTAAGCCCTTCACATAATTGAAGAGTTTTCGGAAATTCAATGCTGCTATTTTAGAACCGAAAAAGAACTTGCCACGCTGTTTTCCACGGGGCATCTTTTCCAAATGGTAATTCTTACGGATATTTGATGGAACAGTTTCCACTCCATTACGGAGCTTTGCATAATTTTTGAATTCTTCACTGCTCATCTTCCGTTGGATTTTCGCCCGTTCATGTGCCGCTTTGGATGTTACGATTTTTGCAACCCGCTTATAGATCTTCGGCTTGCATTGATCCCTATACGGACAGTTGGCACACTGCTCATGCAAAAAAGAAACAGCACACTGATTGCTTTGTTTCATATAAGAACAGCTTTTAGGTGCATGGCCGGCTGGACATCGGAGGACTTTTGTTCCCTCTTCGTTGAATTCAAAATCAGCAAGGATATCCGGAGATGGTTTTCCTGTCAGACTTGTGGTTATCAGTTCTACGTTTTTATCGGCTGCAAGTTGTGTGTTTTCTGTTCCGCTGTATGCGCCATCCGCAACTATAACGGTTCGATCTTCCTGTCTATCCATCTGCGCAAGGTGCTCCTGGATAAACTGACTGTCACTATGGTTGTTCTGCTCATATTGGTACTCTGTTACAACTGAACCATTGGCTCCAACGGATTCTTCAAGGTTGGCCACATATCCCCGATGTTCTTTTCCTGCTTTACTTCGGAATGTAGCTTCCGGATCAGAAGGATTCTGCATCATGGATGATTTCATACCGCCGTCTTCTTTCGTGCGGAGTCTGCGGTTTTCATTTTCGACAACGGTCTGTTCTGACAGACATCTGACAAACAGATCATACTCTGTTGAATCATTGTAATCAGACTCACACAAGGCAAGAAGTTTATCTGCATCCAATAAGAGCTGATTCATGCGCTCATCTGCATCGGTACTGCGCTGATGATAGATCACTCTGTTAAAATCGTTAGGATCGATATAGTGTTTGAAATCGTCAGGCAGAGCAGAAGCATTGATTTCATTCACATGCACCGCCAGCTTTGCAATGCAGGTGTATATCAGCTCCATTCGGCTTAGTTTGCGAATGTTGGATTCTACCATCATGGAATCCATACGTCTGACTTTACCGCTGATTCCCATCAGTTTTGCAATGGAAGCACTTAGATCTTTCACACAATCGTGGTAGAGATCTTTGTTGTGAAGTGTTTCATAATCATAACACCTCTTGCGGAAACGGCTTAAGGTCTTGTCACTCAAAGGCTGTTCTTCAAAACTTGTGGTGTGCAGTGCGTACTGAATTCGAAAATCCAGCATAAGATTTTCAACCATCTCATCATCGGAATAATCAAAAAGCTCTTTGATGATGAGTGCGCCAACAATCACATTTACCGGAGTATTCGGTCTGGAAGCCTTATCACTGTATAATACAGAAAAACGCTTTTCATCAATGGCCGGAAATATTTCATCAGCAAAAACTTTTGCCCAGGATTTTTCCAGTGCTTTTTGTTCTCTGGCGGTTAATCCAGAAAAACTATCTGTAAGTGACATTTGCTGGTAAGCGTTTTCTTTGAATGACATAGAGAATACCTTCTTTCCTAAGATATCTCTATTATACAGCAAGTAAACTGTTTTGGCTTGTATCTACTACAAAATATATGAACTTTTCAAGGTGCTATAGAGGGGCTTTTGAC
>JBGVHB010000001.1:0-5704 GCA_045121975.1 Roseburia sp. | reverse complement strand
TGGACGCAAAAATTTTCAATAGGCGTTGACTTGCATATTACTTTGGGGTATAATTCTATTGAAAAAATAGTGAGAAAGACGCAATTATTTTCAATAGGAGTGATTGAGTTGGAGATCAAGCGTGACTACTATCTTAATAAGCTGATTGCCAAAAAGCATAACGGACTGATTAAAGTCATTACCGGCGTACGCCGCTGCGGAAAATCTTTTCTGCTGTTTACTCTCTTTAAGAAGCACTTGCAGGAAATCGGCGTTGATGCAAATCATATTATCGAAATTCCTTTTGACTCCTTTGAGGCAAAAAAATATCGTGATCCGGAAGTCCTCTATCCACATATTAAGGCCCAGATCGTCGATGATCAGATGTATTACATTTTACTTGACGAAGTGCAGCTTCTGGGAGAGTTCGAGTCTGTGCTGAACGGTTTCATGCGCATCTCCAATGTGGATGTGTATGTCACCGGAAGCAACGCAAAATTTCTGTCCAAAGATATCATCACCGAGTTCCGTGGTCGTGGTGACGAGCTGCATATGAACCCTCTGTCCTTTGCAGAGTTCATGTCCGTTTACGATGGCAATAAATACGATGGTTGGAAGGAATATGTGCTCTACGGCGGTCTGCCCCCCGTGGTACTGCTTCCCACCCCGGAACAGAAAATCGAGTTCCTGAAGCGGCTATTTGACGAAACCTATGTCAACGATATCGTGGGTCGCCACAAAATCCGCAACAAAGATGAATTTGAAGAACTGATCAACATTCTGTCCTCCGGCATCGGTTCTCTGACCAACCCCAAAAAGCTGGCGGACACTTTCAAAACTAAGAAAAACATCAAGATCAGCGTCAACACCATCAAGAATTATCTGGATTATCTGTGTGATGCCTTTATCGTCAGCCGGGCAACCCGTTATGACATTAAGGGCAGAAAATACATCGACACTCCCCAGAAGTATTATTTCAGCGATGTGGGTCTGCGTAATGCCCGGATCAATTTCCGGCAGATTGAAGAAAACCATACCATGGAAAACATCCTGTTCAACGAACTAATCGCAAGAGATTTCAATGTGGATGTGGGGTTGGTATGCATAGCCGGAAAGGACAGCGCCGGAAAGAATATCCGCAAGCAGTTGGAAGTGGACTTTGTCTGTAACAAGGGTTCCAAGCGCTACTATGTTCAGTCTGCTTTCGCCATTCCCGACGAAACCAAAATGCAGCAGGAATCCAATTCCTTGCTCCGGATTGACGATACCTTTAAGAAGATTATCGTTGTCAAAGACACCCCCGCTCCCTGGTATACCGATGACGGCATTCTGGTCATCAGCGTGTACGACTTCCTGCTGAATGCAGATAGCCTTGATATGTAAGAGAGGAAAGGCAAATGAGAAAGATATTAGAACGGATTAAGAAACACAAAAAAATGACGTTTGGCTTGTGCATTTTTGTGTTTCTCTTTCCTCTTGTCGCAGTCCATGTACTCTTTAAAATCAATGCAATCAACAACTGGTTTGCGGCAACATGGAGTGCAGGAGAATTACTTGCTTATATTGCAGGCTTTGAGGCATTTCTTGGCACTGTTTTTCTTGGCCTGCGTACAGTACATCTGGCCGATCAAGCAAATGAAATCAACGAGCGGTTAGGAAAAGAAAACAACAATATGCAAAAGATCATGGCGCAAAAGATGTTGCCAGTTCTCCGACTTGAATCAGCACGCACATATAATTCAGCAATCGTTAAAACAAAACCCACAAACTTCCCAAAAAGCACAGAGTTTTTACGGGTGATTGCTCATAACGAAAATGAACCCAATATCGTGCATCAGAAAGTGTATGTTAATATTGATGTTGATACAGGTGATGACACACCATTGTATGTAAAGCAAGTCAGCTTTAAGTTGGTCAACATTTCAGATACGATTTTTAGGCATATAAGCCTTGATCACATTGAGATTTCTGGATTCAAAGGGAAAACGGAACCTGTGTTGTGTAAAAATCAAGCAACCGGTGATGGAATTTCAGCGCTAATCACTACCAACGAAGGTGTTGATGTGGCAGTTATTGTATACACAAAAAATGGAGAACTTGTTGATTTGTGGGACAATATTTTAGGTGGCTTGGCCTTTACTTTGTATGTTACAAACACATCAATCAATGGCATTCAGTTCCAAGAATACATCGACATTCGAGTTGCAAACAACAATTATGTTAAAATAAGTTACGGCGAAAAGACAGCTAATAACGGTACATGATTGGGTGGAGAGAAATGATGAGCAATCCAATTTACGACATGATGAAACAGGTAGAAATCCAAAAGGATATTGCTGAGATACATGCAATTCTTTCAGGTTACGAGAATGTAAACGGTAGAAATAGAGCCTTGGACATGCAGGCAAGTGAAAAGATTAGGGAGATGCAAGTGAAAGACTTGGCAATATATGCAGTGACTGCGCCGAAGCCAGGCACACCCGGTATACCTTGGTCTGAAGTACCTCCAACCCAGCTTTATAATATACTAACCAATATCAAACTTTATTTGGAAGCAAAGGTGCTGGATGAAGTTAAGAAACGGCAGGAGGAAAAGAAAAATGCCTAACCTTTCACAGTTGAAGCGGGAGCGCATTTTGGCATTCTTGCTGAAGATAAAGAATAACATTTGATGCATTAGAAGGATAGAGCATGCATATTGCAAAACAGAAATATTTTGGAGGGTATTATGGGACTATTTGATTTCTTTAAAAAGAAAAGCAATCCTGTTGTAAATAAAGCGAAGAATACAAATACTGCAGTGTCAGAAGGTGAAAAAGAGTATTATCAGCCAGCCCCATATTATACCGATGTTGTAGCAGAAGGCACGCCTTTTGAAAGAACGGTGATAACTTTTGAAGATAGGAAGAAAACAGCGATTCCTTCTAACGGTGGTCTATATCCGGCAGAAATCTTGTTGTTAGAGTACTGCTCTAAGGGAAGTTACCCTAAACCCAAAAACGGATACCCCGGCTTTTGGTGGTTTACTTATGGCATTCGCAATGTTGACACCGCACTTCAAAGCTTGGAGAACAGAGGATATATTGTTTTTGGATCCGCTGCAGACAGTTTGAACAGCCTTACTGTGCAGCAGCTGAAAGACATCCTTGTTACGAAGGGGCAACCTACTACCGGGAAAAAGGCAGATCTGGTTATGCGTATAGCAGAAACTATTTCAGAATCAGATTTACTTGCAGCTGGCATTCAACCCAAATATGTTCTCACAGAAATTGGTCATCAGGAATTAGAGGAAAACGCATATGTTCCTTATATGCACAATGCACCTAATAAAACGACTGAAGATGATCGTTTCGGGATGGTCTTTAATGTGTGGAGCATAAATAAGCTGCTCGGAACGGGGGATAAATCCAACTGGAGAGCAGTTGTTGATGAACAAGAACGCAAAATTAAGACAGAAACAGTAAGTAATAACGATTCTTTTATGGCAGAATTGAAAAAAATCAATCCAGACAGTTACCGGAAATTAAAGGATCAGGATCACCAGATCGAAGCGGTTCAAAAAGCAAGAGAAAAGTATAATGAAGACAAGGACTTAAATTCCTACATTGCATTTTGGGAAATGGTGTGGGCAACTGGTGGTTTGAAATTCGAGGGGGCAAAATGGCATTTCGAATTGCCGGATTTGTACATTAAAGCAAAGAGATATGATGATGCACTTGCTTTTGTGGTAAAAATCAAGAAAACTAAACCGCTATATTCCGATAAAGCAGATGTGTATATTCAAAAAATTGAAGAGCGTAAAGCAAAATCACAGAGATAACATTAGGTTGGAGAACGATATGACGGAAGTCTTTGGTCATTTGCTTTTTCTTGACTTATCATTTTTCCAGAATTATACTTATATCAACTATAGAGAAATGGCAGGTGCAAAATATGTCCTTTGGAGATTTGTTTAAGGGAAAGGAAAATACGCAATTAAAAGCACGTGTAGCACAGTTGGAGGGTATGCTTACCCCTGAAATGCAGGATAGTCTTCGCCTGCAGGAGTTAATCGTAGCACAACAAGCGGATCTTGCTAAATTGCAGCAGCAGTTTGCCGATACACAGGCAAAGACTGCACAGCAGACTGCAAAAGCGCAGCAAGATCTCAACGCACTAAACAATCAGATTACACAGGCCAAAACTGAGTTGGTTGAGACCAACGAGGAAGTGCTTATGCAATCCTTTGGCTTGTATAAGCCCCATTTCGCTTTCGCTAACTCCACTGAGTATAAAGATGAACTGACTAAAGTTCGCACGCAGCAAAAGGAATGCATTAAGGCAGGCCGCGCCGCAACTGGTCGTGATGACTGGGCGGTTAACGGAGATAAGCGCAAAGGCGCAAAGATGATCCACGATATGCAGAAGCTGCTTCTTCGTGCGTTCAACTGCGAATGCGATGATGTAATCGATCATGTCAAATTCAACAATATCGAAGCTGCTGAGAAACGCATCGAATCGTCCTTTACTGCCATTTCTAAACTCGGAACAATTTGCGGTGTTGCAATTACGGGTATTTACCGTGATTTGAAAATCAAAGAATTACATCTTGCATACGAATATCAAGTTGAAAAACAAAAAGAAAAAGAAGCATTGAAGCAACTGCGTGCGGAAGAGCGTGAGCGTGCTAAGTTGGAAAAAGAAATTGCCGAGGCAAGAAAGAAAATTGAAAAAGAGCAAAAGCACTATGCCAATGCCCTGCAAAAGGTGATCCAGCAGCTTGCTACAGCTTCTGCTGACGAAATTGCCGCACTGGAAGAGAAAAAGAAGGAACTGGAAGGACAGCTTTCTACCTTGGACGATTCCATGCAACAGATCGATTACCGCGAAGCAAATCAAAAAGCTGGCTATGTGTACATTATTTCCAATGTGGGTGCTTTTGGCGAAGGTGTGTACAAAATCGGCATGACCAGGCGCTTGGAGCCTATGGATCGGATCGACGAGTTGGGTGATGCCTCTGTACCCTTTGATTTTGATGTCCACGCATTAATCTTCTCTGATAATGCTCCAGGTCTGGAAGCCGCTCTACATAAAGCGTTTGAGGACAGAAAGCTGAATATGGTCAACACTCGCCGGGAGTTCTTTAGAGTTTCTCTTGATGAGATAAAGGCTGTTGTGAAACAAAACTTTGATCAGACCGTTGACTTTGTTGATGTCCCTCTCGCAGAGCAGTATCGTCAATCTGAACTGATGCGGAAATAAAAAAGAAAGAAGATACATAATGAAAGTTGGAATAAGAAAACCGTCTATCAAGAAATCTATTTCTGCTCGTACCACAGGAAAGGTTAAACGCAAACTGAAAAGGGTCGCTAACCCGTTTTACGGTAAAAAAGGAATGGGATGGGTAAAGAATCCCAAGAAAGCACTGTCCAATAAAATATACAAAAAGACAACCGTATCTGCAAAGGATGCTGGTGGGTGCTTATTCGCTTGCATCTGGTATCCTATCTATTGGTGCTGCATTCTCATGTGGTGGATGGTTAAATATACTGTCTTAGGCATGTGGTGGCTTGGCGTACTGGTCGTCAACGGCATTATTTCACTTGTAGAATGGATTATGAATCGAAATGCAATTGATGCGCCGGTAGAAGCAGCGGATTTTACAGAGGGAATTGAAGAAGAATAATTAACAAGCGCAAGCTGTTCTTTGTCACAGCTTGCGCTTAAATTATACAACGAAGCAGAT